>JBARKJ010000072.1:0-40815 GCA_049801375.1 Nitrospirota bacterium
TTGTGCGGCAATATCCCAGCCACGTCCGCATGGCAGAAAATAGCTAAGCCTTCCTGGGCATTCTCCCGTATCACGGACTCCAACGCGTCCGCCTTGTCCAGGCGGCCAAGCCGTCTGTCCGTATCCACCTTCGATACGTCGCCCGAGCCGAGCTCTTCCAGCGTAAGGAGCGCCGTGTCGAGGCACCGGGCCGCCGGCGACGATACCGCCTTCTGGACCCGGTATCTTTCGCCTAGCTTCCCCTTCACCATGTCCACCACCTGCTCCACTTCGTACCTCCCGGTGAGGCTGAGCCTCCTGGGCGGCCTGTTCGCGGTCTTCGCATGAGTTATTATGACTATCTTCATTTTCTGCCTCCTCGTTTTATATTGCGCGTTAAAAGAAATTAATCTAACATTAATCGCCGTTTAATAATCATAAATTATACTTCAGCCGTTGCCGTAGATCGCGGCTGGATTCATTATATAAAATTTCAGAGGGTTTAAAAATGCTCAAGAGAATCGTTGTATTCGTCGTGCTCCTTGTCGCTTTCGTCGGTCTCGCAATGTTAAACTACTCCTCGGCCGGGCCAGTCGGTTATTAGTCATTTCAGGTTCGCACTCAACCAATCCGTTACCTGCAAAAGAAGCTTCGGGTCCTTCTGGAACATCTGGGCCCCGTGCCCGGCGTCTGTGAGGATAACCGTTTTTTTCGGCCCGGCCGCAAGCTGTTCGAGCGTCTTCACGGACTCGTACGACGCCTCGTCTTCCGTGGACGCGGCCATGAACACCGGCCTGGCCCCATATTCCTTCATCGGCCGGGTCGTATCTATGTTGTGATAACTTAGCCCAGGCGATAGCAGGACGAGCGCCTTTACCTCCGGGTGCTTTGCGGCATATATGAGCCCGGTGGACGACTGTATCGAAGCGCCCACCAGCCCTACCTCGCCCTTCCCCACTCCCTTCTGACGCAGGTATTTCAATACGGAATCTATATCTATGGTCATATTTTCGAAATCCTTATCCGAAAAACTCTCGTAAGTAACATTCTTTCCGTCAAGCATGGTACTCTCCCCGTGACCGCGCGCATCATACGCAAGGACGTTACAGCCTCTCGCGTTAAGCGCCTTCGCAAGCCCTGTAAACTCCGAGCGGTTACTGCCCAGTTTGTGCATAAGGAGGATAAGGGGGCTGCCCGCTTTGCCTGGGTAATATGTCCCGCGCAATAGCCAGCCGTCCGGGGTCCGGACGCTTATCTCCTGAGGAGCGGACTGCTTTTTGGACTGGGCGGTTTTATTGTTCGCGCCGAAGGAGGCGGCGGGGATGAGCGTCAATGCGATGATTGCTGCCAGAATTTTCATATACCAGGCTCCTTTTTTAAAGTGAGTTGGTGTCGGAAACAGTATAGCAGACCGCGGAATTATATCACAAAGCGGGAAAAGGTAAATTAGATTTCCTATACCACCTCCCATTTGCTGGTCTGCCAGTTGTCCGCTCTGCCGTCGGCCGGAATCCAGGAGGGGAGCGGAAGCCGCAGGCGCTTGGACAGCGCGTTTACGTACGGCTCGTACATGCCCCTGAGTTCCCCCAGCTTCAATTCATAATCCGGACCCTCGCCAATCCGGTGCCCGGCCTCCAGCAGCAGGGCGCGAAGCCTTGCCAGCTCCGGTCCCGGCAGACGGTCATGCTCCGGCTCTATCGGCGGCGCGAAAAGCACCTGCGCCAGGTCCACTATCGCGTGGCGGGTAATCGCGAAGGTCAGCCGCGCCTGCCTCTCGCAAGCCCCTTCCAGCCCGGCAATGACAAGGGCGGTCCCGTCGAGTATCGTCGTCAGGGAGGTTAGCCAGGACTGGTTGTCGTGCTGGGAGCGGAAGAAGGCAAGCGCCGGGTAGGAGAGATGGCTCTCCAGTAGCTCCGCCGACCATATCTCCCAATCCGAGAAAAGCTGCCTCAGCTCCTCCATCCCGTATTGCCCGTAGTGGCGCCGGAGCATCTCCGCCGCGGTCGCGGGCGAACCGGCGCGCGCGTCCATGAGGGATATCCGAACCTCGCGCCTGGCGAACGACTCGTTCAGCGGGGGGAAATAACTAATCAGTATGGCCAGGAACCCGAACCCCAGCGCGGCCTCGACGATGGCCAGGGATCTCCCGGCCATGCCATTCGGGATGTCTCCCATGCCGCCTAAAGGGAAAAAGACGCTGCCGCTGAAAAAGAGGTTCTGCTCGAAGCTTGTATGCAGGCCGACGGAGGAGTAAATCAAGGCGAAGCCAAAGATAAGCCCGCCGGCCCAGAGCGCCAGAAGCAGTATGAGTGAGAGCGGCCCGAAATAACTGAGCATCGCTTCATGCCTTTTGCGCGAGCAAATCCTGTCCGCGGCGGAGGTCCATATCCTCCAGGTGGCACGGAAGAAGAAACGGGCCAGGCGCACTCTCCTGGTGACGCGCCTTGGGAGGATTACGGTCTCGAACCCGTCCCAAAGCACGATAAAAAGAATTATGACGCCTAGAGCGGCATACAGTACAGGCATGGAAAAAGTATATCAAAAGAAAGGCGACGATTCACGCCGCCCTCCTGTATTTGCCCGCCGCTTCTCTCCATCCGTGTTTAATCAGATACTGCTCAAGCGTCATCATTTCCGGGCGTATCTTCTTCAGTGAGGCAAGGTCCACTCTATAGTTGGTCTCATTGAACCAATTGAACATCCTGCCCAAGTCCTCGTTCTGCTTTAGAACCTGTTCAAGCGGCAGTTCCCTGTACTCCACCGGCTTTCCGATTACCCGGCTGAAGACCTTCGCGGCCTCGGGCATAGTCATCTCGTCCCCTACAATATCGAGCGCTTTGCCGATATACTCCCTCGGCTTGTCGAACGCCAGTGCGACGAAATACGCGAAGTCCTCCGGACTCAGCATCTGGTGCACCTTGTCGGGCTTTATGGCCAGGGAGAGGACGCCGTCCAGTATGGAGTTTTTCAGCTGATCGCGTTCAAAGTTGAACATGTAGAACCCCGGCCTTAAAAAAGTGTACCTTAGCCCGGTGGACTTTATGTACTCTTCAATCTTCCCCTTGCTTTCGAAATGAGGGATGCCGGTCTTCCTGTCCGCCGCGATGACGGAGCTGTAAACGTAGTGCCTTATCCCGGCGGCTTTCGCGGCGTCCGCTAAATTCCGCCCCTGCCTTACCTCGCCGCTCACGCCATCCTCAGCCCAGGCATGTACAGCGAATACGCCGCAGACTCCGTCAAGCGCATTATCCAAGCTGGGCCTGTTGTTCAAGTCGCCCTTCACCACCTCGATGCCTTTCTCGGCCAGATGTTTCGCATAAGGCTGATCTGGATTCCGGGTAAGCGCACGCACCTTCCAGCCTTCATCGAAGAGTTTATCGGCCACGGCGCTCCCCTGGTTCCCTGTGGCGCCGGTAACTACGATTGTAGTCTCGGATTTTTTAATCATTTGTACCTCCTTCCCGGCATAAAAACGGAAAATCCGCCCCGGGAAATATATCTATTCTTCTTTATATTATACCTTCCCGGCCCAGTTTATCCAAGTCGCGCCCGGCATTGACACCGGTTTTTCCCAGCGATAAACTATAATTTGTGAGCAGGAGTTTACGTGAAAAAACATCGGACGCCGGCCAGCTTGCATGCTTTATAGAAGCTGGCCGCGATGGAGGTTGAAATGGCAAGGTACGGCCAAAAAGCGCAGGAGACGGTCAGGGAAGCCATGGAGAAATTAAAGAAGGGCGAATTAAAGAGCGGAAGAAGCGGAGAAAAAGTAACGAGCAGGAAACAGGCGATAGCTATCGGACTCTCGGAGGCCAGGGAAAAGGGAGCCAAGGTGCCTCCGCCTCCCAGCAAATCCAAAAAAGCGGCGTAGCGGGCTTAAGCAAGTTCCGCCAGATCGCGGACTAACCGCTCAGAGTCTTCCCAGCCGAGGCAGGGGTCGGTGATCGATTTTCCATGAATGTTTTCCCCGACTTTCTGCGAACCTTCCACAAGATAACTCTCGATCATCAGCCCCTTGACCTTATTTCGGAGTGTCTTGGAACCTGCGCGGCTTCGCATCACCTCTTTGGCTATCCTCGGCTGATCGTGGAACATTTTGTTAGAGTTGGCGTGGTTCGTATCCACGATTATAGACGGGAACAGCAGGTTCCGCTTCTTGTAAAGCTCCGAGAGCCGCATCAGGTTCTCGTAGTGGTAATTCGGGATGTTGGTGCCATGCTGATCGACCGCGCCCCGGAGAATGCAATGGGCGAGCGGGTTGCCGGTTGTCTTTACCTCCCAGCCGTTATATATCAAGACGTGCGGGAGCTGCCCCGCGTTTACGGAATTCATCATGACTTCAAGGTCGCCGTTAGTGGGGTTTTTCATTCCCGCCGGGACGTCTATGCCGCTTACCGTCAGGCGGTGGAGCTGGTTTTCGACGGAGCGCGCGCCGACCGCGACATAGCCTAAAATGTCCTCTATGTAGGCATAATTTTCGGGGTACAGCATCTCGTCGGCGGCGGTCAGATGCGTTTCCTTCATCGCGCGGATATGCATTTTCCTGATTGCTTTCAGCCCTTTAACCATGTTCGGCGCCTCGGTTGGCGTCGGCTGATGGGCCATGCCCTTATAGCCTTCGCCAGTGGTGCGGGGCTTGTTCGTATAAATCCTGGGGATGATTATCAGCTTGTCTTTCACTTCGTCCTGAAGGCGTGCCAGCTTCGAAACATACTCTATCAGCGCTTCCTCGTTGTCGGCGGAACACGGGCCGATTATGACCAGGAATTTATCGTTTTCGCCTTTGATTACCGAAGAAATTTCGCGGTCGCGCTCCGCCTTGACTTCGGCCAGTTTTCCGGGCAGCGGCATCGTGTTTAATATTTCCTCTACCGACGGCATTTTCCTAAGGTACTGAAAACTCATTTATTACCTCATGATTAAATAAAACTGAAATAAAAGGCAGCGGCGCTTGAAGTATCATATATTGTTAGGTTTTTAAGGTCAATAACATTTTATCGGACACCCCCGGCGCTAACCAGTTCGTTTTCGGATAAAAAGTTGTTTATTTATGGCCGCCGTGCCAGGAAAATTGGACTTTCGCGAAAAAATAATCCTTTAATTTACCAGTAGTTGCGAGAGTGGAGGACGTGATTTTCCGTACTGCCCAAACAGGCCCATTTGGGGATGTAAGCCGATATAAAATAAGGAGTAACATGCCTTCGACCCGCTAAAAACGCATGTCACAAAAACCCCTCCCGGACCCCCTGAAATGGCTTGTGATGCCCTTATGGACGTCATGAATTTGATACCGCATGAAATTTATTGATTTTTCCACTTATATATGAATAAATGTGAACCGATGACGGCTTGGCGGAATAAGTGATAAGAGCTATTAAGAGCGGGATGTCATACGGAATTTTTTCGCCACAGGAGATTATATAATGAAGATAAAATTGACCTGGTTCGGCTTAGGGTTCATCGCGGCGACATTAATATTCATGGTCTTGAATTATAATCGCGCAGAAAACGCCAAGCTGAGCATAAAGCTTATGAATGCGGCCGGGAAAGGCGATAAAAGCACGGTGCAGGCCTTGATTGATAAGGGTGCGAATGTAAACGCGAAGGACAGTATGGGCGAAACGGCGCTTATAGATGCCGCTATGGAGGGCCATACGGACGTAGTGAGACTCTTGCTGGACAAGGGCGCTGATTTGAACGCGAAGGAAAATTGGGGCGGCGAAACGGCACTTGAGATGGCCGCTTTCGGTGGCCACGCGGATGTTGTACGACTCCTGCTCGATAGGGGAGCCGATATAAAGGGCGAGAGCGGTTCAACAGTTTTGATTAGCGCGGTTGAGCCTCCCGCTGCCAATGCTGATGTTGCGCGACTCCTGCTTGAGAAGGGTGTTGATGTGAACGCGAAAGATAGCCATGGATTGACGGCGTTGCTGGGAGCAGCTTCTGGGCAAGCGGATATTGTGCGGCTCCTGCTTGATAAGGGCGCCGATGTTAACGCAAAAAGTAAGACGGGCACGACAGCGTTGATTATTGCGGCCTCCAGTCCCACTGGGAATTTGGACGTTCTGCCGCTTTTGCTCGACAAAGGCGCGGATGTAAACGCAAAGACCCAGAAGGGAATGACCGCATTGATCTTGGCGGCAGGAGCAGACCGGGTGGATTGCGTGCTGGCCTTAATAAAAAAAGGCGCGGATGTAAATATAAAGGACAGTTCTAACGAAACGGCATTGAGCCTTGCCGAGAAAAAAGGATATAACGAGATTGTACGCATCCTTAAATCTGCGGGGGCGAAGTAAAAGATTCCACTATTTTTATTTCTTCTTTTTCTTTCCCGCCTTCTTCGCGGGTTTAGCGCGCGGAGGCTCCTCTGCCTTGGGTTTCACGGCCTTTGCCTTCGGCGCGGAATAGGTTTCCGGGGGCGCGACCTTAATCTCAATTTTCTTCGGAGGCCTGGCCTCCGCTTTTTTCTCCGCAACTTCCGCCACAACTTCCGCCGTGTGCGCCAGACCTTCCTTCTTGTGCACCACCGCGCCCGCCGCGCCTGCATTCTCTGTCATGCCCGCGGCGACGCCCAGTTGCATGGCAGGTCCTTCGGGCGGGGCGGCCTCCCTGGCCGAAACGGCTCCCTTAGCCTGCACTGTCTTCTCCCCCGGGCCGGGTTCGTCGCAGAGCGAGCGGTCGTGCAGCCATTTGGAAATATTAGGCGCCAGTTCTTTCTGGGATTTCGAGCCGACGAAGACGCCGATGTGTCCGCCCTTGAACTCGTAAAGGGACTTGTCCGTCGAACCCACGAGGTCGTTTAGCGGCTTGGTCGAGCTGGGCGGGACGAGGTGGTCGGAGCTTGCGTAGATGTTCAATAAAGGCACGGTTATGTTTTTCAGGTCCACCTTCCTGCCGTTTATAGTAAGCTCGCCTTTTACCAATTTGTTTTTCTGGTACATGTCTTTTATGAACCGGCTGTACGCGGCCCCCGCCTGACCGGGGCTGTCGAAAATCCATTTCTCCATCCGGAGGAAATTCAGGAGTTTCTCCCGGTCCTCCATTATGTCTATCATCTCGACGTACTTGCGTATGTTGAGCGTGAAGGGCGACATCATCAGAAAGCCCGCGTTCAAGAACTCGCCCGGCACCACCCTGAACACCTCGGCTATCTTGTCCGCGTCCATATAGTCCGACCAGGAAAAAAGAAGGGCGTCTTTCGTATCGAAATCAATCGGCGTAACGAGTGTCACCAGGTTCTGCACCTTCTCCGGGTACAGCGCGGCATATATCGTGGAGAAGGTCCCGCCCTGGCATATGCCCATGAGGTTCACTTTTTTCGCCGGGGTGGTCTTCGTGATGAAATCGACGCAGTCGTTTATGTATTCGTCTATGTAGTCATCTAACGTAACGTACATGTCCTGCTTCGTCGGATAGCCCCAGTCGATTATGTAGATGTCCAGCCCCTTCTGAAGGAGCTTCCGGATGAGGCTCCTGTCCGGCTGGAGGTCCAGCATGTACTGCCGGTTCACGAGCGCGTAGACGATGAGCACGGGGACCTTGCACGTTATAGGTCCTTCCTGGACATAGTGGTACAGTTGCAGCTTGTCTTCCTCGAACACCAGCTCCTTCGGGGCCGTGCCGACGTCTATCTTCTCTATGGTCGAGATCGTCTGAAGGCCCTTTATGGTCTTCTCGCTCAGCTCGCCCAGTTCCTTGATTATGTTTTTCGAATCGAAAGCCGCCGCCATGCCGTTCATGCCGCCTCCCGCCTCTCGCCCGGCGCCGCGCTCAACTCGTCCACCTGCCTCTGAAGAGCCCTGAGCTTTTTCTTCAGGACGTAGATGGTCTTGTAGAGGTCGTCCATCTCGGAGCGGAGCGCGACCGGGACGTCGTAGAGGTACAGCTCCATGAGCTTGAAATAATGCCCTCTGACAGTCATCGACGAGTTCATGAGTTCGCCCTGCAGCATGGCGTATTCCTTCGTCTTTCCCAGCTCGAGGTATTTCTTTTCGGATACGTCTATCCACAGGTCGAAGAACTCGTTGAACCCGTGTATCTCGTTATCCTTTATCCGGCTGGCGAAGACCTCGACCACCCGCTCCGCCGCCTTCAGCCCCGTCATGTACATCACGTACTGGTATTTTACCGCCCTCGACAAGAAGACGGACAAGTCGTCCATGCCCCGGAGCAGAAGCTCTATCTTCTCCCTGTCCTTGCCCACCTGCCTTACGTGGAAGAGCCTGCCGAAGGTGCTGTCGTAGGAGTTGAAGACGTTATGGAAGATGTTCGTCAAAGATTCGGGGTGGCCCTGGATGAGCTGCGGGAGGTTCTTGATGTTTTCCTGCACGCCGTCCATCCAGGGCCCCAGGAATTCGGTCGCCGCGATGCTCCAGGTGTCGTACACCTTGGAGGTCTGGCTGGAGAGTTCCTTTATGCCGTCCGGGCTGAACCCGAACGTCTTGTCTATTACTTCCTTTAACTGTACCGGGTCCAGAATTTTTTTAAGGTTTCCGGGGTCCGTCACCCTCTCCTGCATGGCCTGGAAGAGCGGCATCCACACCTCGTACAGCTTCAGGTAGACGTTCTGGCCGTTGCAGGACTTGAGCATGGCGTCTTTCAGGACGCTCATGTTCATGTATTTCGTGTCCGGGATGGAATGGGCGGCCGTCGAGAGCCACGTGTTGTAGAGTTTCAGGAAGAGCTTGCCGATGTCGTCGCGCTGGGCCTGCTTTTCCTGCGGCGTGAGCAGCGCGTGCCTCAACTCACCCGTCGATTCTATCCACGACTGGACGAATTTCTCCTGCGATTTAAACCAGTCTCCGAAATAACCCGCCGCATCCATAGCCATAGAATCCCCCGGCCTCCCTCAAGTCACCGGCCCAAGTCAGGCCGCCTGCTCCCCTTCCATCGTCGTCTGCGCCCTGCGGCTCGCCTCTTCCGCCGCGTGCCTGCCCATCTCGAACAGGTTGGTGTTCATCCTGCGGCCTATCTCCATCTGCTTGTCTATTGTGTGCCTCCAGGCTTCCTGCATCTTGATGGCTTCGTCGGCATAGACCTTGGAGGTGTTCACCATGGTCTCCACCATAGTGTTGTAGATATTGAACGCTTCTTTTTGCGCGCCCTCGGCGCCCATCTCCCCGGCATTCCCCTGGAACGGGGTCGCGCAGAGCGGGCTCATCATCGCCTCCTGCATCTTCCGCGTGGAGTCAGCCATGCGCTCCCACAGCTCCTTCTGCGTATTCATCCACGTCTCCATAAACTCTTTCTGGGACTGCACCAATGAATCGAGGATTTCAAATTCTTTCGCCATTTTCCACCTCCGGTTTTATTTGAGCCCTTTGAATAGCTCGATGATATTTTTCGACAGGTCCTTGTTCATGTCGAACTGTTTGGAGATTATGCTCTCCCAGACTTGCTGCGCCCTTTCCCCCGCCTCGCTGAACATGTTGATCTGAAGCTGTTTGATGGTTTCCCTTAAGAATTCGTTCTCCTTCTTTAGCCCCTCCTTTTCCTTCAAAACCTCGTCGTATTTGTAATGGGGCATGAAGCCGAGGATTATATAAAAGTCCGCAAGCTTCTCGAACATCTCCGCCCCGAAAGGGAAGCTGTCTTTCGCGGGGTTCATGTTCCAGAACTTCTTCGCCGCCTCTATCCCCTCCTGCTGCATCTTCAGGTTAAAATCGAACAGGCTCTTCTTGAAAAGTGGGTTCGAAAAAAGCTCCGTCATCTGCTTCCAGGCCTCCTCGCTGAACATTTTTGCCTCCGCTGGTTGTCAAGTGCGTTCCCATTTAATTATAGCCGATGGTTTACGCCTGTCAAAACGCCGCGTTTATAGCATTTATAAGCAAGTATTTATTATCGTCCGGGCCGGTTTGTGCTAATTGAAATCAGGCGATATAATATTGCAGATATTTCAAAAAATGCGAGGTGAGGCGCAAATGGAAATAGCGGATAAGAAGATAATCATAACCGGCGGCGGCAGGGGCATGGGAAAACGTTTCGCGCTCGACCTTAAAAAACTGGGGGCGAAGACTTTCATCCTTGACGTGGACCAGGCGAACCTGGACGCCATGAAAAACGAGTCCGGCGTGCCGGGCATGGTCGTGGACGTATCCGACGAGAAGCAGGTCGTGGAATTTCTGGAAAAATATACCGCCGAGAACGGCACTCCCGACGTCCTTATAAACAACGCGGGCATCACCGCAGACGCCCTTTTCATAAAGAAAAAAGAGGGAGAGGTCATCAGGTTCCCGGCCAGCAACGCCGAACGGGTCATCAAGATAAACCTGTTCGGGGTGTTCTTCTGCGCCAGGGAGGCGGCGTACCACATGGTAAAAAACGGGGTGAAGGGCGTGATTATAAACATCTCGTCCATATCACGCGCGGGCAATGTCGGACAGACGAATTACGCCGCGGCCAAGGCGGCCGTGGACGCCATGACGGTCACATGGTCCAAGGAGCTTGCGAAGTACGGTATCCGCGTCGGGGCAATCGCGCCAGGCTATATCAACACAGAAATGGTGGCTAAGATACGCCCGGAGATGCTCGACAAGATCATCCAGAACATCCCGCTGGGACGCCTGGGCGAGATGGAGGAGATATCGTACGCGGTGGAGTTCATCATCAGGAACGAGTTCTATACGGGCCGGGTCCTGGAGGTGGACGGAGGGATGAGGATCTAAATTATTTAGGAGGGCCAAGGAATGAAAATCACGGGTAAAAAAGCAATAGTAACCGGCGGGAGCAGAGGTCTTGGGAAGAAAATCGCGCAGACCCTGAAAGGTCTCGGCGCAAGTCCTTACGTCATCGGCCGCACTCAGGACAACATAGACGAGATGAGCAAAGAGTCCGGCATACCCGGAGCCGTGGTCGATGTCGGAAACGAAAAGCAGGTAGAGGAGTTCTTCAGCTCGTACGTGGCCGAGTTCGGCGCGCCGGACATAGTGATAAACAACGCGGGCATCACGGCCGACGCGCTGTTCATAAAGAAGAAGGGCGACGAGGTCGCGAAGTTCCCGTTCTCCAACTGGGAGCGCGTGATAAACGTCAACCTGACAGGCGTGTTCCTCTGCGCCAGGGAAGCGGCTTATCACATGGTGAAGCACGGGGTTAAGGGCATAATCATCAACATCTCGTCCATATCCCGCGCGGGAAACCTCGGGCAGACGAACTACTCCGCGTCGAAATCCGCCGTGGACGCCATGACGGTAACCTGGGCCAAGGAGCTGTCAAGGTTCGGCATACGGGTCAGCTCGATAGCGCCGGGCTATGTCAACACGGACATGGTGAAGGACGTCCGGCCGGACGTGATGGAGAAGGTAATCGCCAACATACCCGTGGGAAGGCTGGGCGAGACGGAGGATATCTCCCAGGCGGTGCGGTTCGTGCTGGAGAACGAGTTCTTTAACGGGCGCGTCCTCGAAGTGGACGGCGGGATGCGGCTTTAGGTCATAATACCTTTTCCACCTTTTTACGGAAAAAGGTGGAGCCAAAAACGGATAAACAGTTTCGCTTTCTTTTGGTACTTTTCTTCGGGGCACCCGCGCGAAGCGGGGGTCGGATGAAAGAAAAGTACGGTTTTCCCATGTGAGGAGATAATGGAAGCATACATAATCGGCGCTGTCAGGACGGCGGTAGGAAGGTACAACGGCTCGCTTGCGCCCATGAACGCGGTGGAGCTTGGCACGGTAGTCGTGAAGGAGATCATCAACCGGGCGAAGCTCAGCCCGGAGCGCACGAACGAAGTCATAATGGGCAACGTCATCCAGGCGGGCCTGGGGCAGAACCCGGCCAGGCAGTCTGCCATACTCGCCGGCCTTCCGGAGAATATACCCTCGTTCACCGTGAACAAGGTCTGCGGGTCGGGGTTAAAGGCCGTGGCGCTGGCGGGGCAGGCTATAGTGGTCGAGGGCTCCGACATCATCATCGCGGGCGGCATGGAGAGCATGACGAACGCGCCGTTCCTCTCCCGTTCGATGAGGTGGGGACAGAGGCTCGGCAACGCGGAGATGATAGACACGTTGATAAACGACGCTTTATGGGACAACTTCTACGACTGCCACATGGGCATAACCGCCGAGAACGTCGCCGAGAAGTACCACATCACCCGAAAAGAGCAGGACGAGTTCGCCGCGCTCTCCCAGCAGAAGACGGAGGCGGCCATAAAAGAGGGCGTCTTCAAGGACGAGATAGTGCCGGTGCGGGTGAAGCAGGAACGCGGGGAAGACAAGATATTCGATACCGACGAGCATCCCAGGTTCGGCACTACGGTAGAGAACCTCTCGAAGTTAAAACCCGCTTTCAAGACGGACGGCACCATCACCGCGGGTAACGCGTCGGGGATAAACGACGGCGCGGCAGCCGTGGCGGTCGTATCAAAGAGGATGCTGGACGAGTTGAACCCGCCCTGGGCGTTCCGGATACTGGCCTCGCAGGCTTCCGCGCTCGACCCGGCGTTCATGGGGCTTGGCCCCATAACCGCATGCAAGGCCCTCATTGCCAAGGCGGACGTATCCGTAAAAGACCTTGACGTCATAGAAGTCAACGAGGCCTTCGCCTCCCAGTCCATACAGGTCCGGCGCGATATGGGCTGGGATATGGACAAGGTGAATGTAAACGGCGGGGCTATCGCGATAGGGCACCCGGTGGGCGCAAGCGGCGCGAGGATACTGGTGACGCTGATTTACGAGATGGTCAGAAGGAACGCCAGGTTGGGCCTTGCGTCGCTGTGCATCGGCGGCGGCCAGGGCATCGCGATGATAATCGAGAGGGCGAAATAAGCGTGGCCGGGCAGCCTCAGGCCGCCCGGCCTTTCTTTGTCTCCTGGCCTGAGAGAACCAGGTCCTTTATCGTGCGGCCGCCCGAGGCGTCGGATAATTTTTCTTCCATTTGCGTGAGTAGCTTGTCCACCTCCGGCGCGTCCCCTTTCGTAAGCCGGGCGAAGGCCTCGCCCCCGGCGTGCCTCGCATGCGAAATCACTTCTTCCACGGTTATTTTCTCTATGTCCCTTCCGGGCAGATACCCGGCTCCCTCCTCGCCCGTTTCATAAATAAGCTTTTCACCCTCCAGGACCGAGATTGTGTCCTGCACGATATCCGGCGGCAGCTTCAACCGCCCGGCAAGTGCATCCAGCGTCCAGGGCGGCTTCCCGAAATAAAAATTGTATCCGACCAGGTACATCACGAGGACGGAAAGCCTCTCTTTCAGGCTTGCGCTTAAAGCGCCCGGCGCATCTTTCAGGCTCGCGTACCGCGGGTATTGATAGAAAAAGGAGACCGAGCCGCCGACCAGGAATATGAGCCAGCTCCAATAGAGCCACGTCATGAAGAGCACGACTATGGCTAGGCCCGCGTAGATTGCGGAATAACTGCCGGAGGATGCCACGAACGTCGCGAACGCCCATCCGGTTATCTCCCATGCGACGCCGGCGAATATCCCCCCCGCCAGGGCGGATTTGAACTTCACCTTCGTATTGGGCAGCAGGAGATAGATGAGCGTGAAGACCGCGCACATCGTGATGTACGGTATCAGGCGGCCAAAGAAAATATATACGGCCCCAAGCGGACCGATAGAGGCGATCTTCCGCACCAGCGTATTGCTCTGCAGGGATGCGGTCAGGCCAATCGCCGAGAACATCAGTATGGGCCCTACGAGAAGTATGCTCAGGTACTCGCTGAACCTCCTGGAAAAGGTCCTCGGCTTTTTCACCCTCCAGATGAAGTTCAGCGCCTCTTCTATCTTGTATATGACCCCTATTACCGTATAAAAGAGAAGGGACAGACCGATGGCGCCCAGCACCCCGACCTTCATCCTGCCGATGTACTGTGTCATATTCTGTGTTATCACAGCTCCCTGCGGCCCCAGGGGCTTCAGGAAATCGGACAGCATGGGGGCGACCTGGTTATGCACTCCGAAAGCCGCGAGGACCGAAAAGCTTACAGCCAGTAAAGGCACGATGGAGAGAAGGGTGGTGTAGACAAGGCTCGTCGCCCGCAGGCCGAGCTGGACATCCGTGAACTTACGCAGGGTAGAATAACTGAATTTCCATGCTTTAACAAGATAGGCCTCGTGCCTTTTGAGTACGCTTTCGTCCAGGTTCCAGACTTCCTCCAGTAGGAAGCGATATGTCTTATGCAGTGCAGAAAACATTTCAATACTCTTTTACCGGATTTAGACCCAGCGCGCGCCGGAGCGCAGCCAGTTCTCCTATATGGAATGCGTTATGGTCCGCGGCCAGCAGTATCTCCCGGAAAACCGTATATCCTTCGGCGTGGGGTATGGGAGCGAAGAGGTCCGTTTTCGGGCTCCGGGCTATAGCCGCCAGCGCCTTCAGGTCCGCCTTGAACCCCTGCACAGTCTTTTTCCATTTCGCGGGAGTCGCATTCTCGCCTTCCGGCGGCCAGTAGCCGTCGGGGAAGTCCGGCGAGACGTGCTCTTTGTCGCTTGTAAAGTCCAGTATATCCCATTGCGCAATACGCATGTGCTCCAGGAGATGCCAGATGGTATAGCTGGCGTTCGGGATTTTTTTATTAATGTCCGTCATCGGAAAGTCCGACACCGCGAAGTCAAACCCCATATGGGCGTTGCCGCCCAGCAGCAGCGCCAGCAGTTCTTTTCTGATTAATTTGGTGTCCATATTGAAAAGGTACCATTTACAGACAATTTTGGAAAGCCCGGCCTAAAATCTACTTTGCCTTTTAAGTTCTTTAATAAAATGATATTATCGTGACTTTAAACCGGGACTTTCCGTAATGAAAAAATACAAGGTCATCTTCCAGCCGTCAGGCCGAAGAGGCGAGATAAACGACGGGGCCACCGTGTTGGACGCGGCGCGCCTTCTTGGCGCGGGCCTGGAGAGTATCTGCGGCGGCAAGGGCATCTGCGGCAAGTGCAAGGTGCGTGTTGAAGAAGGTGAATTCCGGGAAGACGCCGTGGACTCGAAGATGTCCCATCTAAGCGGTCTGACTGATGCGGAGCGGAAATTTATCACCCTTTCGGACGGCCCCGGCACGAGGCTCGCCTGCCTTTGCCAGGTGCACGGGGACGTGGAGATTTTCGTTCCGGAGGCGTCCAGAGCCGGGCGTCAGCTCGTGCGAAAAGGCGCGCGCGAGGTTTCAGTGGACGTACTGCCTGCCGTAAGAAAATACTTCGTCCAACTGGCTCCCCCGTCGCTGCAGGACATGGGCGAGGGAGACCGGGAGCGTCTTCAAAATGCCCTCCGGGAGCAGTATGGGCTTTCCCATATATCGGTTGATTATGTTGTACTGAAGGGCATTCAGGACACGTTAAGAAAAGGCGAGTGGAATGTTACCGTTACGGTATGGAGCGGAACTGAGATAGTGAAACTGGAGCCGGGGTTTGCCCCGTCCGCTTACGGGCTAGCGGTTGACGTCGGCACCACCACCGTGGCCGGGTATCTGTGCGACCTTACCACCGGGAAGGTAGTGGCGACGGAGTCCGCTGTCAATCCGCAGGTCGTCTGCGGCGAAGACGTAATGTCCCGTATTACTTACGCCATGTCGAACCCGGACGGCCTTGCCATTATGCAGACCGCTATAAGGGACTGCATAAACGGGATAATCGGCAGGCTGGCCGGCGGCATCGGCGGCGGGCAGTCCATTATCGACATGACGGTCGTCTGCAATACCGTCATGCACCATATTTTCCTTGGGATCAACCCGGCAAACATCGGCGTCGCTCCGTTCGTCCCGGGAGTGGAGAGGCCCGTTAACGTCAAGGCGCGGGAACTTGGTATAGACATGAACCCGTCCTCGTACATCCACGTCCTTCCGGTGGTGGCGGGGTTTGTCGGCCCTGATAACGTCGGTGTCCTGATAGCCGAGGAGCCGTACAAGCTAGACGAAAAAGTGCTGATAATCGACATCGGCACGAACGGGGAACTCCTGCTGGGCAACAAAGACGGCGTCTCTTCCGCATCCTGCGCCACCGGCCCGGCTTTCGAAGGAGCCCAGATAAAGTTCGGGATGCGGGCCACCCCCGGCGCGATAGAGGGCGTGAAAATAGACCGGCAGACAAAGGAGCCCTTACTCAACGTAATCGGAGGCCGCTCTCACGACGTCAAGCCGAAAGGCATATGCGGCTCCGGAGTCATAGACGCCGTGGCCGGGCTTTTCAAGGCCGGGATAATCGACAAAACCGGCAGGTTCGTAATGGGCCTGAATACCGAAAGAATAAGGAGGGACGCGGGTGGGAAGCCCGAGTACGTCCTGGCCTGGAAGAACGAGACCGCACTTGAAACCGACATAACCGTTACCCAGGCGGACGTGCGGGCGGTCCAGCTGGCAAAAGGCGCTCTCTACGCCGGCGCGAAGCTTCTGATGCGTAAAATGGGCATGGAGAAAGTCGATAAGGTAATACTCGCGGGCGCGTTCGGGAGCTATATAAATAAGGAATCGGCGCTGACGCTTGGGATGTTCCCGGACTGCGCCCTGGAGAATATTTACGCCGTGGGCAACGCGGCGGGAGACGGCGCGGTAATGGCCCTTGTAAATATTGGGAAAAGGGAAGAGGCCGAAAGGGAAGCTCGGAAGCTTAAATACGTGGAGATAGCGATGGAGCCGGACTTCCAGGAGGAGTTCCTCGCGGCGATGGATATCCCGCATACGAGGGACGAATTCCCGAACCCGATTTGACAAATCCGGCAGCGGTGGTAGAATAGAAATTAATGAGTAAGGAATAAATTCGGAACCGTAAAGAGGCCAAAACTCGAAAGAGCAATAACCTCCGATAAAGGGAAGAATTAAAATTCCTTGCTCATTGCTTTTTTTTGGGCGGGTCGGCAGGGTTTTTTATTCCTTCACGAATATAAGCGCCGCGGAGTTCATGCAGTAGCGAAGGCCGGTGGGTGCGGGGCCGTCGTCGAACACATGGCCCAGATGCGCGTCGCACCTGCTGCAAAGCACTTCCGTCCTGGTAGTGAAAAACCCTTTATCAACTTTCGTATATATGTTTTCTTTCGCTATCGGCTGCCAGAAACTCGGCCACCCGGTCTTGGAGTCGTACTTGGCATCGGAACTGAACAGGTCGAGTCCGCAGCAGGCGCATTTATATACCCCCTTTTCGTGGTTGTTCCAGTAGGCGTTATCGAATGCCGGTTCCGTCCCCGCTTCCCTCGCCACGTGGAACTGCTCCGGCGTGAGCAGCTTACGCCACTCATCGACTGATTTTATTACCTTCTCCGACATGATATATCCTTTCTTCCCGGCCGAGTAAACCCTTATCGCATGCGGCGTTCCAGCCGCCGGAGCCTTGACTGGCGCGGCTTTGCCGGAACATGAGCATACTGCAAGCGCCGCAAGTGCCAGTATAGCCGCCGAGATTTTCATTTTGACCCCCCATTTTTGCTAATTATAACATTTTCGTTATGTTATAGTTTTAAGAGGCTTTTCCTTTCTTTTCTTTTACGTAAAAGTGGCTAGGGCGCCGCGCATTTTTTCATCTTCGGAGCCTCCGGCTCCGCAAGGTGGAAGAAACAAAAGAAAACGGGGGTAACGGTCAATTGCAGATAAAATGGGCACCTGCGGTCATTCTGGCCGCTTACGTAATCCTGCTCGTCCTCGAAACGCTGTTCCCCTTAAGGGACAGGAAACTTCCCCGCAAGGGCCGGTTCATCGTAAACGCATCCATGACCGCGCTCGTATTCTTAGCGGGTGGATTAATCGTCCGGACTGTCGGCCTATCAGTCGCGGCATGGGCAGAAGCGAAACCCTTCGGGCTCCTCCATATTGCCGCGGTTCCGGCCTGGGCCAGGTTTGCTCTGGGCTTCCTGCTCATGGACCTCACCTTTTACTACTGGCACCGTATAAACCACGAACTGCCGATACTCTGGAGGTTCCATAACGTCCACCACGCGGACCCGGACATGGACGTCAGCACCTCATTCAGGTTTCACTTGGTAGAGGTGCTTTATTCCACGGGGTTCCGGGCGCTTCAGGTGCTGATAACCGGCGTGTCGCCTTTTACCTATGCCGCTTATGAAATATTTTTCGCCTGCGAGACGGCGTTCCATCACAGTAACCTCCGCCTCCCCGTCAGGTTAGAGTCATTTCTGAACAAGATTATCGTGACGCCCCGCATGCACGGCATACACCACTCTTTCGTCATGGAGGAGACCAACTCGAACTACTCCACTATCTTCAGGTGGTGGGACTGGCTGCACTGCACCCTGGACCTGGGAGTGCCGCAGAAGGATATCGCTATCGGCGTACCCGCCTACTCGCTGCCTGGGGATAACGCCTTTTTGCGGCTTAACGTCATGCCGTTCGAAAAGCAGAGGGATTACTGGAGGCTTCCGGACGGCGGCGCAATCAAGCGCGGAGCGCACGATAGAAGGGCAATGGTTGAATAAATGAGATTTGATGAAAAGATAGCGGGCTATGCGGGCGGAGCGCTCCGGTGTACGGGTATAGAGACCATCCAGGTAAACCTTGGGCTTAAATGCAACCAGGCCTGCCTCCATTGCCACGTCTCGGCCTCGCCGGAAAGAAACGAGACGATGCAGTGGCCGACCATGTCGTTAGTCCTTGAAGCGGTAAGGAAGGCCCGGCCGAAGCTCGTCGATTTGACGGGCGGCGCTCCGGAGATAAACCCGCATTTCAGACGGTTCGTGTCGGCACTTTGCGATAGCGGAAATGCCGTCCAGGTAAGGACGAACTTAACCGCACTACTTCTGCCCGGAAACGAGGACCTGCCCGAATTTCTGGCAAGTCACGGAGTCCGGCTTGCGGCCTCCATGCCCTGCTATCTTGAGGAAAACGTGCGCGCGCAACGCGGGGCGGGTGTTTACGAAGACAGCATAACCGCGATAAAAAAACTGAACGCGCTCGGATACGGTTACTCGCCTGAGCTTCGGCTCGACCTAATTTACAACCCCGGCGGGGCGTATCTGCCGCCTACTAAGGGCGCGCTCGAAGCGGACTACAGAAGGGAGCTTTCGTTCAGGTTCGGAGTGGTATTTTCGAACCTCCTGACCATCGCCAACATGCCGCTCGGGCGTTTTCGCTCTCAGCTGGCGGGAGAAAAAGAGCGCGAATACATGGAGCTTCTGGAGGGGTCTTTCAACCCGGAAACGCTGGACGGCGTAATGTGCAGGCGCCAGGTGAGCGTCGGCTGGGACGGACAACTCTACGACTGCGATTTCAACCTCGCGCTTGGACTCCCTGTCGCCGGGGACGCGCCACGCACCATAGCGGATTTCGACGCCCTGAAGCTTGCCTGCCGGAGCATTGCCACGGGCCCCCACTGTTACGGCTGCACGGCCGGCTGCGGCTCGTCCTGCCGGGGCGCGCTGGTATGAAACCGTTACTTTCTTTTCACGAGAAAAGAAAGTAACACAAAGAAAAGCGGAACAATTAAAACTGTCTAAGTGTTTTTGGCGTTACCTTTTTCCTAAAAAGGTAACAAGGTTTTAGCGCTGTTCATCTCCTGTAATAGATTTTTGCGAGCGTCTCCGGCTTCACGCCCAAGGCGTACAGTATCCTTAACGCATGGTTCCTGACGGCTGAAAAATATATGCCGTCGGAAACATATTTTCTTGCCGAAGTCTCTGCGCGTTCTTCGAGGATGCATATCCTGCCGCCGCGTCTCCGCACCCTTTTCATAAGCTCGATGTCTTCCATCAGGGGAATGTCTTTATAGCCGCCGACCTCGTCGAAATAGTCCTTGCTGATGAAGATGGCCTGGTCGCCGTACGGTATCCGCGTGACGCGCGAGCGCAGGCTTGCGGACCAGGTAACGAACTTCATGAACGGGCGCTCTGAATTAATCAGCAGGTCGAAGGCCCCGCCTATGTACCTGCCGGAGTTTATAACTTCGCCGACTTTTCTGAACGCATTTTCGGGGATAAGGGTATCCGCGTGCAGGAATATCAATACGTCTCCGCGAGCTTGTGCCGCGCCTTTATTCATCTGCCTTGCGCGCCCTTTTCCGGCTCGGAGCTTTATCACGTCTTCATCTTCAATCACTTCCAGGGTGTCCGTCTCCGGGCTCCCGTCCACGACTATTATCTCGGAGCTCTCGCTCCCGTCGATTTTACGCAGGTGTCTTATCACCTGGTTGATATTTACCGCCTCGTGCAGGACCGGGATTATCACCGAGAATTTCTTCCGGACGGATAGCCCCGCGATCTCTATATCCTCCGCCCGGTCGATGTCCATAAGCTCCGGCAGGACGCGCGGCTGTGCCCCCGCCCGCCCCGCCCGTTTAAAGACAGCCATTGTATCAGTGAAAACGGTATCCGTTCCCCATTTGATGCCGCTGAATACTTCGGGCAGAAAACCTCTTTGGGTAAATCCGATAAGGTAGTATCCGCCGTCTTTCGCCGGGCCGATTACCGCGTCGTTATCGTTAAGCATTGAGAACGCCTCTTCGATAATCCTGCCGCTTAAATCCGGGATATCGCTTCCGACAAGGACGACGTTTGCGGCCCCGTCCCTGAAGGCAGATTTAAATGCGTTTCTCATACGCTGGCCCAGGTCCGCCCCTTCTTGCGGAAAATACGCGCGTCCCTCTCCCAGCCACGTCTTTACGTTTGCCGACCGGTCTGGGGGGTAGAAGTCTATCCGGGTATCGTAGTCCCCGCCTTCGACGGCTTTCAGGGAACGCGCGCCGATATCCTTATAGAGTTCTACGGCCAAATCCCTGCCTATCTCCGCCGACAGGCGCGATTTTACCGCTCCCGCTTCGGGAGATTTTACAAAGAATACAAGGAGCCGCTTATCCATTATAATAAATATATGGCCGTGCGCGAGTCCAGTCAATGTTATAATTAAATAAAACCTACTTTTCTTTCACGTGAAAGAAAAGTAGCAAAAGAAAGCGAAACTTATGCTCAAAATATCGATGGTTTCAATTCTGTTTTTGCTGGTTGCATCCGGCGGCGCCGAGGCCGGCAGCGCTCCGGCTCGCCCCGTAAATGCAAAATTAGAGACGGCGATATTCGCCGGGGGCTGTTTCTGGTGTATGACGCCGCCGTTCGAGAAACTGCCCGGGGTGGTCAAGGTAATATCCGGGTACACGGACGGTCATACGAAAAACCCCACCTACGAAAATTACGCGGAAGGGGGGCACGTCGAGGCGGTCGAGGTGACATACGACCCGTCCAGAATCACGTACTCGCAGCTTCTGGACGTCTTCTGGAGGCAGATCGACCCGACCGACAGCGGAGGACAGTTCGTGGACCGGGGCCCGCAGTACAGGTCGGCTGTATTTTATCTTGACGACAGGCAGAAGGAACTGGCTGAAAAGTCCAAGGCGGATTTAATCCGATCAGGCCGGTTCAAAAAACCAATCGTCACGGAGATTTTGAAGGCGTCGGTATTTTATCCGGCGGAGCAGTACCATCAGGATTACTACAAGAAAAATCCAATAAGATACGAGTTTTACAGGTACCGTTCCGGACGTGACCAGTTCCTCGAAAAGGTGTGGGGAAAGCACTGATCTCCCGCCGTTTGAAATATCTGGCGATATTGATATATACTTAAGGATAGACTTATATTAAGAGCCTGACATGAGAGTGCTATATTCAGATACTGAGTGCCTTGAATATTAGCCCGTGAGGGGGAATGATAATGTCTGAGGCGAAAGATGAGAGATACGGCGTGGACCGGGAGGGGCGCGACGTTGACTTGCGTGTTCTGAGTCTTATAGTCGCTTCGGAAAACGTCCTGTTTGCCATGCCCGACGCTTCCCGCATCGCGGAATATTTCGGCGAGACGCTAGTGTCCATACCCGGCGTAAAAGGCTGCCGCGTCTGTATTGACGGCATATCGATGCAAAGGGGCGAGGTGGACGATGGCGTCTGCGGCGAATGCCTGGCCAGGCGCGTGAATGACGACTCCCCGTTCCGATGCGGCCTGGAGGATAATCCCGGGTTTCGGGTGATCCCGCTTGAGGCCAAGGAACATTTTTTCGGCTTCCTTGTCCTCAGGACGGACCAGACGGACTCATTCGGGCCGTACGAGCCATTCATAGACAGCCTCGCCAGCTTCATTACGCTCTCACTTGAGAACCGCCTGCAAAAAGACCTCCTGCAGGAGGCGCACGACAGCCTGGAATTAAAGGTGCGCGAGCGGACGGAAGAACTGAACAAAAAAGTGGAAGAACTCAAAAAATTCTACAAAATCGCCCTCGGCAGGGAACTCAGGATAGTCGAGCTAAAGGAAGAAGTCAAAAGGCTCAAAGACGAACTCTCGCACGGCAAAGCCGCCTGATACATACCCCTCTGAAAGCCGCCGGTTCCGCAGACGCCGCCGGATTGACAACCCTTCCCTCAGAGATATACTTTTATAATGCAAGGGATATATTTTACCAGGAGGGCTGTGCCATGAAAAGGATTTTAGCTTCAATATCAATACTCAGCTTCGTGCTGGCCGTTACGGTTCTGTTCGCCCAGGCCGCTGAACCGGATAAACTTTCCCGGAAGGATATGAAATTTGTACACGAGGCGGCAATCGGCGGCATGCTGCAAGTTCAGTTGGGGCAGATGGTCAAGGATAAGGCCCAGTCGCAGGACGTGAAGGATTTCGGTGCACGCATGGTAACCGACCACACAGGGGTCAATACCGAGTTGAAACAACTCGCCGATAAGAAGGGCGTGACGCTGCCGGATAAGCTGGACGCAAAGCATGAAAAAATCGTCGATAAGCTCTCCAAGCTTTCGGGCGCGGACTTCGACAAGGAGTACATGAAGGTGATGGTTAAGGGCCATGAAAACGATGTGGCGGCTTTTAAAAAGGCGTCGAAGGACTTGAAGGACCCCGACCTGAAAGACTTTGCGGCAAAGACGCTCCCGGCTTACGAAGAGCATTTGAAGATGGCAAAGGAAACTGCCGCTAAATTAGGGAAGTAAAATAACGCTGCGCCGGTTCATAAGTTATCGGACGCCAGCGGTATGTAATCGATATGCGCGGCGTCCAGGGGAGGCTTTCTGTCTATCCCGTAATAGAAGTAACTTCCGGTTATCGTGAAGTCCTTCTCTTTGCCGTTCAGCTTCATCGTTATGGCAAAAGGCGAGGACGGGTAGAACGGTGATTCTATGTTTTCATCACGTGGCATCCCTTCAGCCGAATTTACTATCCTGCCCCGCGCGTCCAGCCCGACCAGCCTTAGCCGGACCGCTTGCAGTCCATTATCAGGATTGAACGGTTCGACGAACCCTTTGGCGGTAACGGTATCCTTATCAGGCCGTATCAGGTTCCAGTAGACTTTGATAAAAAGCGTATTTTTGCGGAATTGATAGTCCCGGGCATTAAAAGTACTCACGGAGTAGTGCGCGCAACCGGCAAGCAGCAAAAGCGTTGTAATAAGCGCCAGCTTTTTCATCGGGGATACTCCTCGCTTGAGCAGCTCTTCTGGCTTATTATATCCCAATATCCCAAAAACTGCGGCTGAAGTTGCCCATTCCCATTATTTATGTCGAACGGGTAAATAGCCAATGAAAGAGGCCCCGGAGTATTCCGGGGCCTCTTGGATTTGCGGATCAGTTTTTTTTGGTTACGCGTTCCTGACGTTGACCGCCTGCGGTCCCTTAGGGCCGTCGGTAACTTCAAACTCCACCTGCTGTCCTTCACTCAGGCTCTTGAAACCTTCCATCTTTATCTCGGAAAAATGCACGAACACGTCCTTGCCTTCCTCCGGAGTGATGAAACCATAGCCCTTGCTCTCATTGAACCACTTCACTGTACCCTTCAATTCATTACCCCTTTTTCCTTGGCAGGCGCGAATCCCGCGCTTTTTGCCATTGTAAACCTGTTCAAACGCCATGTCTTGAATATAGACCGTCTATTTCAAGAACATGAAACATTTACAGGCATAAAGAAAGCTGCCAGCAACGCTGGCCGCACCACTTGATATAATTATATATGATTACTGGCGGGATGTACAGTCTTATGGGAGCGGACATTCTGATAAGGGGGTGACGGGATGAAATTTATGGTCTTGCTCGGAAGAATACTTTTTGCGGCGATATTTGTCATGGCCGCACCGAATCATTTCAAGGCTGCAACTATCGCATACGCGTCGGGACACGGCGTCCCTGTAGCGGGCATACTCGTGCCGCTGTCGGGGGTGATGGCGCTTATAGGGGGCGTCAGCGTAATCCTCGGATATAAGGCGCGGTACGGCGCATGGCTCCTGGTGCTGTTCCTTATCCCGGTGACTTTTACGATGCACAACTTCTGGGCCGTGGCCGACCCTTCCGCGGCGATGGTCCAGGAGGTCAATTTCATTAAGAATATCTCGATGCTGGGTGCGGCGCTGATGATAACTTACTTCGGGTCCGGTCCGTTCAGCCTCGACGGGGGAAATAACTGAGAGATATTATGAATTTGCTGGCCCAGAAATAGTCCCTCTTACTGACATGGTAATTTGCCGATTACAGAACGCTTTGATAGACTTTCAGTTATGGACAATTCTAATGGAAGAATAGTATCCATACACGGCGACGTAATGGACGTGGAATTCGACGACGCGCTCCCGCACATTAACGAGTCCGTCCTGGCACTCTCCGCCAATGGAAAGCTCGTCCTGGAGGTGCACCAGCACCTGAACTCATCCACCGTCAGGACCATCGCGATGGGCTTCACTGAGGGCCTGAAGCGCGGGACGCCGGTTAAGCGCATGAATTCGCCGCTCAAGGTCCCGGTCGGGGAGGCTACACTCGGCAGGATATTCGATGCGATGGGCAACCCCGTCGACGAGCTTGGCGACGTAAATGCAACCGAATACGTCCCCATACATAAGCCATCCCCGCCGATGACAACGCTCGCGCCGGCGAAAGAGGTCTATGAAACCGGCATCAAGGCGGTAGACCTCCTGGCTCCGTTTATAAAGGGCGGCAAGGTAGGGCTCTTCGGCGGGGCCGGCGTGGGCAAGACGGTCCTGTTGATGGAGTTCATTTACAAGGCCGTGAAGGTGCACTCCGGCATATCGGTTTTCGCAGGGATCGGCGAGAGGATAAGGGAAGGGCACGAACTCTGGCAGGAAATGGTCAAGGCGGGAGTGATGGACCGCTCCGTCATGGTGTTCGGCCAGATGAACGAAGCCCCCGGCGCGAGGTTTCGCACCGGGTTGTCCGCCATTACGATGGCCGAGTATTTCCGGGACCGTATGGGGAAGGACGTGCTCTTCCTCATGGACAACGTCTTCCGGTTCGTGCAGGCGGGCAACGAGGTCTCCACCCTGCTCGGCAGACTCCCGTCAAGGGTCGGCTATCAGCCTACCCTGACAAGCGAGCTTGCGGAACTCGAGGAAAGGATAACTTCTACCGCGCAGTCGTCCATCACGTCTGTCCAGGCGATTTACGTCCCGGCGGACGACATAACCGACCCGGCCTGCGCGAGCGTTTTCCCGCACCTGGACACCTTCATAGTGCTTTCCAGGGATATAGCCGGCAAGGGCCTCTACCCGGCGATAGACCCGCTTTTGTCCCGGTCCAAGCTCCTTGAGCCCGACACCGTCGGGATACGCCATTACAGGACGGCGATTTCGGTAAAGCAGCACCTGGCGCGTTACAAGGAACTCCAGGACATAATAGCCATGCTGGGCATCGAGGAGCTCTCCCCGGCCGACAGGCTTATCGTGTACAGGGCCAGGAAGCTGGAACGCTTCCTAACCCAGCCGTTTTTTCTTACGGAGAAGTTCACCGGGGTGCAGGGCGTGAACGTCCCGTTGACCGACACCCTTGACGGCTGCGAACGCATAATGTCCGGCGAGATGGACGCGGTAAGCGAGGAGTCCTTCTTCATGACTGGCGCGTTACCCAAGGCGCATGAGCTTAACCCTTGAAATCATAACCCCGTCCGGGAGGGTCGTCAAGGCCGTCGAATCGCTCCGGGCGGAGGATTTATCCGGCTCGTTCGGGATGCTCTCGCGTCATATGGACCTCCTGACGGTCCTCAGGCCATGCATATTAATATACAAGCAGAAAGGCAGGGAAGGTTACGTGGCGGTTGACGGTGGCATACTGAGGGTAGAGAAAGGGACGGTGACCGTCGCCTCCAGGGAGGCGGTCGAGGGCGAGGACCTCTCCGCGCTTAAGGAGACCATAGAGTGCGACTTCTGCAAGAAAGCGGAGAAGGAGGCGACGTTCATGGACTTAATCAGCAATATGGAGAAGCTTCTTCTCGACAAACTGGTCAAGTTTGAAAGAGGGTGACTCAGTTGAGCAGGAAGGACTTCTTAAAGGAAGTTGACAAGGAGTCCAGGCGGCTTAAGGCCTCCAGGGGCGGCAAGAAAGGGATGTGGCATTACCTCGCCGAGTCTGTCTCGGTGGGATGGCTCGTAGTCATCCCGGCCCTTGGCGGCGCGTATCTTGGCAGGTACCTGGACAGACGCCTGAACACGGGCGGATTCTGGACTCTGAGCCTGATGGTGGCTGGCATTGTGGCCGGGATATTCTGGATCTGGTATTCGGGTATGGGAAGGGGCGGTAAACTGAAATGACAAGCATATCGTCTGAGACTATTTTCCGGCTTGGCCCTGTGGACATCTCGGACTCCGTCGTTATAACATGGGCCGGAATGACAGTCGCGATAATCTTCGGCTACATCGCGGGCAAAAACCTGAAGCTTTACCCGCGCAAGTGGCAGCACCTGCTCGAAGCCTGTGCGACCGGCGTGAACTCCGCCATCGAGGAGGTCATGGAGCGAGACCCGTGGCCGTTCTTCCCGTTAATAGCGACGATATGGTTTATGATAGGCGCGGCGAACCTCACCGGGATAGTCCCGGGCCTCATTTCGCCCACGAGGGACATAAGCACCGCGGCGGCGCTGGCCGCGATATCTTTTTTATCCGTACACTACTTCGGGATCAGATACAGAGGTTTTATGCACTACCTCAAACACTACATGGAGCCTGTCTGGATACTCTTTCCATTTCACATAATCAGCGAGCTGTCCAGGACCGTGGCCCTGATGCTGAGGCTTTTCGGGAACGTAATGAGCGGCGAGATGGTCGCCGGCGTGCTCCTTATCGTGGCGGGGTTCCTGGTACCCGTTCCCTTTGCACTGCTCGAGGTAGTCGTGGCGCTCCTTCAGGCATACATATTCGGGATGCTGACGCTCATATTCATAGCGGCCGGGGTACAGGCCATTGAAGTCGAGAAAACAAAGGAGGCGGCTTAAAATGGATTCCAAAACGATCGTGGTAGTCGTATCCATCGCGGCGGCAGCGCTGGCCATCGCAATCGGGGGTTACGGTCCCGCAAGGTCCGAGGGCGAGGCGGTCGCCAAGGCGATGGAGGCGATAGCCAGACAGCCCGAGTCGTCCGGCCAGATAATGAGGACGCTCTTCGTGGGCTTGGCCTTCATCGAGGCGATAGCGATATACGTCCTCGTTATAGCCATGGTTATCCTGTTCGCCAACCCGCTGCTGGAGTTAATCAAAAAATGAGATTCAGCATAACGACATTCGTTATACAGATAATCAATTTCGTGCTGCTCTCCTACATCCTGTACCGCGTCCTGTACAAGCCACTCAGGGCCATCATGGAGAAGCGCAGGCGGCTCGTAATGGAAGACATCGACCGCGCCGTGCGTATGAAGGAGGACGCAATAACAATCAAGGAGAAGTACGAAAAACTGATGAAGGAGATCGACAGTCTCGGCAAGAAGGAAATGGAAAAGGCGGTGGGACAGGGCGAAGAGGCTAAAGCCGCTATCTTGGAGCGGGCCTCGCGCGAGGCGCGGGAAGAAAAAGAAAAGGCCGCCGCGGTCATCGAGAACGAGCATAGGGAGATGATGGCCTCGCTGAAGACGGACGCTGCGGAAATCAGCGCGGAGCTGGCTTCAAGGCTCCTCCGCTCCCTGGCGGACGAGGCGCTCCACAGGAAGCTGGTGGAGATGATGCTTAAGGAGCTGGAGGAACATCCTCCGTCCGTGGCCGAGAGGCCGGGCGAAGGCGCGAAGGCGGTCGTATCGTCCGCATACGCCCTTGACGAATCGGAGTCAAAAAGCATGGAGACACTGCTTAAGGACTACGTCGGGCTGAGGGTGGACATAGAACAGAAGGTCGAGCCGGACCTTATCGCCGGTGTGAGGCTGTGGCTGGACGGGCACGTGCTGGACGGGAGCATTAAGGGCCAGCTGGCCGCGTTCAAGGACCGCGCCCTGGAGGGGCTTTAAACGAAATGGAAGCGATAATAGAAAAACTGAGGCAGGCGGCGGGCCGCGCCTCCATGCATGTCGTCAGGCAGTCGGAGGGCGTGGTGCTCTCCGTGGGCGACGGCATCGCGACGATTAGCGGGCTGTACGGCGCGAGCCTCTACGAACTGCTGGAATTTCCGGGCGGCGTAAAGGGCATCGCGTTCGACCTTGAGCCAGAGGTAATCCGGGTGGTGCTCCTTGAAGGCGAGGAAGCAATAAGCACCGGAGACCCGGTACGGCTGACCGGCAGGACGCTCTCGGTCCCCGTGGGAGAGAGCTTCATCGGGCGGGTAATCAGCCCGCTCGGGAGGCCGCTCGATGGTTTTGCGCCGCCCACGGTATCCAGCTACTACCCGCTTGAACGCGTCGCGCCGGCCGTGGTAAAAAGGGACTACGTCTCCCAGCCGGTTTATACCGGCATCCGCGCAATCGACTCCATGATACCCATCGGAAGGGGCCAGCGCGAGCTCATTGTGGGCGACAGCGCGACCGGCAAGACGTCTATCGCCATAGACACCATAATCAACCAGAAGGGCAAGGACATTCTGTGCGTATACGTGGCGATAGGCCAGAAGGTATCCACTACGCTGAGGGTGGTCGATCAGCTTAAAAGGCATGACGCGATGGGGCATACGTTAGTCGTGTGCGCAGGGGCGGACACCCCCCTTGGGCTTCAGTATATTGCGCCTTACGCGGGTTGCGCCATAGCTGAGTCTTTTTTCGACAGGGGCATCGATACGCTTGTAGTATACGACGACCTGACAAGGCACGCCGAGGCGTACCGCTCGCTTTCGCTGCTGCTGAGACGTCCTCCCGGCAGAGAGGCGTTTCCGGGGGATGTTTTTTTTCTGCACTCAAGGCTGCTCGAGCGCTCCGCAAAGCTCGCGAGCCATTACGGCGGCGCGTCCATAACCGCCTTGCCGATAGTCGAGACGCAGTCCGGCAGGATATCGAGCTACATACCCACGAACCTCATCTCCATAACGGACGGCCAGATATACCTTGACCCCGAGCTTTTCGACAAAGGCATACTTCCGGCGATAGACCTCCGTAAATCGGTGTCAAGGGTCGGCGGCAAGGCGCAGGTGCCCGCGATGCGCGAGGTATCAAAAAGGCTGAAGATAGAATACGAGCATTTCATGGAGGTGGAGGTATTCACCAAGTTCGGGGCGAAGCTGGACCGTGAGACGCTATCGGTCCTGAGGCGCGGCGAGCTTCTTAGAGAGATCCTCAAGCAGGAGCGATTTAAGCCTATGCCGGCCGAAGAGCAGGTCTGCGTATTCCACGCCCACGGCCAGGGATACCTGGACGGACTGAAGCCGGAGGAGGTCTGGCCGTTTCTCGACGCTTATATAAAAGAGCTTCACTCGCTTCAGGGCGACCTCATGGAGGAGATGAGGGGCGACAAGACGCTTTCCTCGAGGATGAAGGCCAGGCTTGAAAAAACCCTGAAGAGGATGACTTCCAGGAAAACGGTGGCGGATGATATCGAGCAGGGAACTGGAGAACCGGAGAAAGAGCAATAAATCGATACTGGGCGTCGTCAAGGCTATGAAGGCCCTGTCCGCGGCGAACGTCCGGAAAGGCGGGACCGTGCTCGAACACACTCGCCGCTACAGGGAGTTCGTGGACAGAGCCGCGTCACGCGCGGCTTCGCTTCCGGGCGTCAGCATACTGCCGGGGGGCGAAAATACGCTGATCGTGGCCTTCGGCTCTCAATACGGGCTATGCGGTGCGCTCAATGAACGGGTGTTGGAAGATGTCGCCGAGGCCGTCGTGGTGTGTGCGAACATGGCGGGGGTAATTTACGCGGGCAGGCGTATAGCGGACCGGGCCCCCGCCCTTTCCACGCCGGTTGAAGTCATCGACGCGCCGGGCTCCGTAGACGGGCTGGACGAGATGGTCAGCGAGCTTTTGACGATGATATACAAGGGGTACAAGGGTGAGGTCTTCGGAGAGCTGCTTTTCATATATCCGTCGTTCACCCAGGACGCGCTAACGGTCATACGGCACCTTGTCCTGCCGCCCCCCTTCAGGCCGGAAGAGGATCGGGAATTGCCGCCCTTGCTATACATCTCACCCGCTGACATTATGGAAGGGGTGCTCGAAGAATATATTTATGTCCAGCTTTACGCCACCGCGCTCGAGACGGTGATAGCCGAGAACGAAAGCCGGATGAGGAGCATGGACTACGCCGAAAAAAATATCAAGAAGAGGATCGAGGAGCTGTCCAGTTCTTACAATTACGCGCTGCAGGAGGAGGTGACGGGAGAAATTCTCGAGATAATCGGCGGATACGAGGCCCTTGGCGGGAATTTAAGCGGGAAATGATTTAACGAACGCCGCTTGCATCAAAAAAAAGCCACCTCGCGGCGGCTCATTTGATTGCAGCTTCCCGGGCCGATATTCGAAACCAAGGGCATCCTTACGCTACTCCCGCCCTTCTCCCGGCCCTATATGCGGTAATCCGTCATGCCGCCTTGCTGAACGCGGCTTTTGCGCCCTCCTCGATTTCCTTCGGCGACAAGTCTTTAACATGCGTGGCCAGGCTCCAGCTGTACCCGAACTGGTCATACACCGTGCCGACCCGGTCTCCCCAGAACATGTCATCTACAGGCATAGTAGATATGGCACCCGCCGTTGTGGCCTTCTTGTAAGCTTCGTCCACGTTTTCGAGGTAAATATAGAAGCTGACGGGGGAACCTCCCAGGGTTTCCGCGCTTTTATTTTTCATCTGCGGGTTTTCATCCATCACCATGAAGATGGAGTCGCCTATCTGGATTTCCGCATGCATCACCCCTTTGCCGTCCGGTCCGGGCATGGCGTAACGCTCAATGGCGCCAAGGGCCTTTTTGTAGAAATCGATAGCCTTACGGGCGTCCTTGAACGTCAACGTCGGCGTGACGCTGTGATATCCTTCCGGTATTGCTTTTGGCATTACAGTACCTCCTTCTCATACAGACGCGTTTGTCTCCTTTTATATAATTTTAGCACATATATGGAGGTAATCAACTTTGCGGATAAACGACGCCGACCCGGAAAAATCCAGGCGGGTCATGCAGGCGATGCCGAAGTGTAAAAATTAACAGCCTCCTCGGCGTTATTATCGAACCATAAAAATGGAGTGATTCTTTGCATGACAATCCTCCATGCAATTTTATTTATATATAATTATATCGTAAAACCGGATGCACTATTTTGAATCGGATGGGAGGCGATAGGCTACGAAGGCGAAACAGAAGGAGATAAATATGGCGATGCAGGCAATCGTGTAGGCGAGCTGCTGTCCATGCCACAACCCGTCAAACCACTGCATGAATTCTGTCGCAAGCACGTTAGCCGTCCCGCCGTAGATCTCCACGTCGCGCATGTATGCCTTGGAATTTTCGAGCCCCGGCATCGGCACGCTGTCCGACGGGCCGCCGGCTGAAAGATAAATGGAAAGAGCGCCGGTCAAACCGACCAGGAGAATTATGACGGAGATGAGGTATAGCAGCGTTCTCTGATGTATGATTGTTGTCTTTTGCAAATTTTATCCTGCATATCTATAAAACAAGGGCCAGGAGCCTGAAGGCAGGCTCCCGGCCTGGCTGTGATGTCATTTAATCGAACAAACTTCCTATTCTTCTCCCTCTTCCTTTTCCTCGCCCATATCCATTTTACCCTTTTTCATTTTATCGCAGCAGGCCATGCCGCAGCCCTTATGCAGAGCCTTCAGGCTTTTAAGCTGTTCGGGAGTCAGCACGTCGCGCGCCTGCGCGGCATGCTGCAGGACGGCTGTTTCCAGCGCCAGTCTTGCGTCTTCAACCTCTTTCAGCTTTGCCGCCGCGTCCTCTACTTTATAATCCGGATTCTCTAAGACTTCCTTAAGGTCAAGCCTCTTCAGCATCACGTCGGCGCCTTTGGATATGAAGTCCTTCTTCATGTCGAAGGATATCTTTTTCAGGGAAGCCAACTGGTCGTCGCTGAGCTTTAAGTCCTGCGCGTGCATGATGTAAAACCGCGGCATTCTGCCGGCCATCAACTCGTCCATCTGGCCAAAATGGCCGTGTTCGCCTTCCATGCCCCTGCCATGCATCATGCCTTCCATGCCCCCGCCCTTCATGCCGCAAGACATGCCATGCTCCCCGCCTTCTCCCGGCCCCTCGTGCGCCATCGACACCATTGGAACGGCTACGGCGAACACAAGGGTAATTACAAAAATAATGAGCTTATTCATCTGGAACCTCCGGTTGATAATATCGTTATCCGTCGGCAGGCCCGCCTTTAACTGGAGGCACTGCTTCATATCTACGCTCCTTTATTTAATTCTTCCTGCACGCCCCCATTATTAATTTAAACTCCAAAATCAAGCGGTGTCAAATCTCCGGTGTCCTTATCCATCAGTACAAGGCTCGTCATTCCTTGACGGGGGTCCAGGTCTCGTCCGGATTAAACGATTCCATATCCTGCGCGACCTTGTTTGTCTCCGGTCCGAGGTTCTTCTGGTAAACTTTACCCTGCTGATTGACGATAAAGGTCATGACGCCCGACCTCCCCCAGCTTGAGGGAAACGCGACCATGGCAAAACCCGCGACCATATTGCCGTTGATGACGTAATCGTATTTCCCCCCCGGCGCATTCTCTCCCTGTTTCGTCAGGATTCTGAAATAATAGCCGTGGAACGGCGTGGACTCTTCCTTGAAGGCGGCCTTTTCCTTCTTGTATCCCTCCTTCCAGGCCTGGGCGACGAGCTCCCCGAAGGGACTCACCTTCTCTCCCGGCCTCGCCCTCCAGTAAAGGCCGTTCTTCCTGCCGGGATCACTTCTCAGTTTCTGCGCGTATGCAAGTACTCCCGTATTATCCCAGTCCTTCAGCGCATACTCTCGCTGCGCCTTCACATACGTGCGGCATACAAGTATGGTGGTAAGCTCGTTCTCCCCGATGCGGCGGTTTAAAATCTCTTCCTTGCCTGCGTTGGTATCGAAAAACCATTGGTTATCTTTTTTTACAATCGGGATGGGGAAGGGCCAGTTCTCGTTGCCTATGTGAAGGACCACGGTTGAATCGTTCTCCTTGACGAGGTCGGCCTTTTCCGACAGATGCTTCGCGAATGCCTTAAGCGCGGCGGCGTTCTGCACCTCGTCGTCGGAGATGATCTCTTTTCTGGCGGGCCCGAATATCTGGTCCAGGTCAGCCGTGTCGTTCGACTTCACGGCTTTGACCAGGGCCTTCAGGGCTTCATCCGGCGAGGAGAAGTATCTCTGGGACCCGGCTCCCGCCTCCGACGCGTTCAACGTGACGCCCAGGGTTGTAATAACCGCCAGAAGCGCGGCGGCAAGAGCAAACCTCCATGCCGTATGTAATATGGAGCCGTCCCGGATTATCCTCATGGCCTTCTCCCTTTCATTATTCAATCATTTTTATGTTATAGAAATCTTGTTAAGCATGCTTCTAGTCTACCGGCGTCCGCCGCCGCCACGCCCGGTGGAAGAACCGCCGCCACCACGGCCGGGAGAAAAGCCGCCACCGCCCCTGTTTGCCGGGGCACTCGGAGTGTAACCTCCCACATTGCCCTGGCGGCTTTCCTGACCCCGCGTGCTCTGCGTTCTGACTTCGTCGGCCCCCCTGTAGCCGCCAAAGACAGACGGCGTCTGAGATACAGCCGGCGACCGGGGCGCTGCCGGCTCATGAAATACAGCCGGCGTCCGAGGTGCGGCTGGCGCCCGATGCACAGTCGGCGCTGCAGGCGCGGGCCGATGGGCGAGAGTGCTAAGGCTTTCCTTCCCGCGGTTGCTGTACTGCCGTGCATTTGTTCCGGGGACTAACGCCTCTGCCGGAGGCGCGGCGTGCGTTAAGCCCCTCCCCCTGACTTCGGGCGCATGCGGATACTTGCCGCCCGGCGCTCCTGCGGGTTTCGACGCCCAATACCTGCCCGGGTCGCCGTGCGACGGGTTATGAATCCATGTCTGATTCTGGATATAAACATTCTTTACGCGAACATAGGGCCTCGCCCTGTTGACCCAGCCGGGGCGGTTCCATCCATGATAGAACAGGTGGTGGTGGCCCCAGTCGAAGTCCAGGTCCAGCCAGCTTCCGATAGCCAGCCCCATGCCAAAGGTAATGAAAGGAGAAACGTCGGGTGCTTGAACGTATACGACCGAAGGGTCGTACTCCGGGACGTAAATATATTGAGGTTGGGCCGGAACAATCTCGATATAGTCCCCGTCGATAATGACGGTCTCTTCATCGCTGCTCACCAGGTTCCCGAGCCGTTGCGCTTCCCATCTGAGACGCTGGATCGAATCCGTCACGTCGTCCGGCTGGTTCAGGAAGGCGTCGCCGACGCTGGCAGTCCAATCCAGGTTATCGGCCATCATATAGAGGACATCCGGGTAGTGGGCGATCGCCCGGACGTTCTCGTCCCAGTCCTGCTCGTCGATAAGTGACGGGTCGCCGCCGCCCCTCAGCCAGTCCGACGCATCGGCAATATCGTCCGGGTACGTCGCGGCCGGCAGCACCTGGGCCAGCAGGGGGTCCTGGTAGAGAGCTATGGGGGCGAGGAGGTCGTCAAGTTCCTGCCCCGTCAGCGAGTATGCCGCCGACGAGTTGCGCGCTGCGCCTAAAACAAGCAACAGGGAAAAGCATATCAGGAGTGCCGCCGGATAGCTCCTTCTTTTGCCCCTTTTCATAGGTTCAACTCCTTCTTTCAACCATGGCTTTTAATATAATAATTTTAATATAATAATATAATACTGAACTCGCTTATTTCCTGCGTGAATCAATAAGTTTGAGAAATCTCACTCCTGATCTTAGTTAAGTAGACGGTATGACGGGATATTACGTTACAGAATAAACATGCCGCCTGAAATCGCCGATTTCGGTCAGGTTTAAAAGCCTTCCACCGCCGGGAAAGTAACTGGAACGGCCCGATGCCGCATTTAAAAATTTAGTATAATTGTATTTATGATAATGAACAACCTGAATACCACGGAGGAATCACGATGAATTACATAAATGTTGGCAAAGAGAATTCCGGCAGCATCGACCTCTATTACGAGGACCACGGTGCCGGCAAGCCGGTCGTATTGATACACGGCTGGCCGCTCAGCGAGGCTTCCTGGGAGAAGCAGAAGCGGGCTCTCTTAAGCTCCGGGTACCGGATCATAACCTACGACCGCAGGGGTTTCGGCAACTCCAGCAAGCCGGCCATCGGCTACGACTACGATACAATGGCCGAGGACCTGCACAAGCTGATTACAAAGCTCGACCTTCATGATGCGGTATTGGTCGGCTTTTCCATGGGCGGCGGCGAGGTGGCCCGTTATATTGCTAAATACGGAACCGAGCGCATAAGCGGGGCCGTCTTCATGGCCGCAATCACACCGTTCCTGCTGAAGACGCCCGACAACCCGGCAGGCGTGGACGGCTCCGTCTTCGAAGGGATAAAAAGGGCCATATCCGCGGACCGTCTGGCGTTCCTCTCCGCTTTTCTGTCGGATTTCTACAACTTCGACATACTGAAGGGCAAGAAGGTCAGCGAAGAGGTCTTCCGGCAGAGCTGGAACATCGCGGCGGGCGCATCTCCCAAGGGCACTCTGGACTGCGTCTCGGCGTGGTTAGAGGACTTTCGCGAGGACATCAGGCGCATCAACATCCCTACGCTGGTAGTGCATGGCAACGCCGACAGGATCCTCCCGCTCGACGCCACGGGAAAACGCACGCATGAAGCGATAAAGGGAAGCCGGCTGGTAGTTATTGAAGGCGGGCCGCACGGCCTGAACTGGACCCACGCCGAAGAAGTCAACCGCGAGTTGCTGGACTTTCTAGAACATGGGATTTCAGCGATGAGAAAGAGAGAAGCGGCATAAACCTGACTCCCCGCTTGAATCCGTAGGCTGGCGGCATGGTTTGAACCCATGCCGCCGCGCCTGATAACCTGCCTTCGCCGTCCCGTCCACCACACAAAAATCATGCAATATAGAGCGCTTTACGAAATTGCATATAAGATTATAATTAATTTATTTTATACTGGACAAACTAATGGCCCGTATAATAAAATTATCCATTCTTCTCAATTAAATCATAAATTTAAGTTAAGGCCTGAACTCCGAGGGGGGAATCATATGGCTGAGAACGGAATGGATAATTTAATTGCGATGATCCTCGAAGGAGACTGCGCCGAATCGGTTTCCCAAGCTAAAGCCCTGCTTGAAAGCGGGGTCGGCCCGAAGCAGATCGTCACTGACGGCATCGAGGCCGCCATGGCCAGGTTGAACGCAAAATGCACGCTAGAACAGTTCAACCTGCTCGAGATCATGCTGGCGGGCCGCGCGGTCATGGAGATAATGAAATTTCTGAACCCTTCCGGCCCGGCGATGACGGGCGGCAGAGGGACCGTCGTAATCGCCGCGCTGGAAGGGGATATCCACGACCTCGGCAAGAACATCCTTAAAACAGTCCTTATCGGCAGGGGATATAATGTCGTGGATTGCGGCAAGGACTGCCCTTTGCAAAAGCTTATCGAAACGGCGGTGAAGGAGCACCCCCTGGCAGTCGCCATCAGCGGCCTTATTACCCCCATCATCCCGCTGGTGAGACAGGTAAAGGACCTGCTTTTCATCCGGGGCTTGAGTGACGTGAAGGTAGTTGCCGGAGGCGCGGCGCTGAAGCAGTCTTCGAACGACAGGCTCAACGTCGATTTCCTGGCGGAATCTGCATTCGACGTCCTTCCCTATCTCGACGGATTGACCGGGGGGACGCCATGAACAGCCTGGAACGGGTGAGCGCCGCCGTCGATTTCAAGGAGACGGACCGGGTGCCGGTAATCGCCCAGGTGTTCGGCCATGCGGCGACGCTATCTAGCGTGCCTTTGGCTGATTACGTCCGCGACGGTGAAACGCTTGCGAAGTGTCAGTTAAAGGCGCTTAATCAGTACGGCTATGACGCGGTCTTCTCCGTGATGGACGTGAGCGTGGAGACCGAGGCGGCCGGCTCAGTCTTGCGTTACCCGAAGAACAATTATCCCCTGGTCGAGAAATATGCCTTTTCCACCTGCGGCGACTGGGACGGATTTTCCATCCCCGACCCGCTTAAAGACGGCAGGATGCCGGAAATGCTGAGGGCGCTGGAAGTCCTGCGGCGAGAGACGGGCGGCGAGACGCTGGTGGTCGGCTGCGTCATGGGCCCCTTTACGCTTACTACGCAGTTGCTCGGCATGGAGGACGCCCTTTATCTTGCGGTTGACGATGCGCCGCGCCTGGAGCGTCTGATGGATTTTGCAACCGAGACTATTATACGGTTCGGGAAAGCACAGCTTAAGGCGGGAGCGCATCTGCCTATAGTATTCAATCCTTCCGCCTCGCCCGCCGTTATCCCGCCGCAATTTTTCCGGGAGTTCGAGTTGCCCAGGCTGGGGCGGATATTTGAGGCTTTCAAGGAAAGCGGCTCCCTGGCAAATTGGCTTCACATCGCGGGCCCCGTCGGCCCGATCCTGCCGTATTATAAGACTGCCGGAGTTAATATAGCTAACGTAGATTACTGCATAAGCCCCGAAACCGCGATGGAAGAACTCCACGCCGTATGCATTGACGGGAATATCAAGCCCGTAGCATTCGTGGACGAGAGTCCGGGGGACATCGAATCGGAGGCCATGAACCTGCTGGGCGCCTTCAAAAAGCGCGGAGGCTTTATTCTCTCCTCGGGCTGCGAAATCCCTCCCGAATCCAGGCCGGAAAATATTGCCGCGATGGTCAATTCGGTCCGGACAAGGTAACCTTCGATGCCGCTGCTCACGGTTATTACCGACGATATGGCACGGGAAATATCCTTTAATAAAGGGGACTCTCTTCGCGAACTTTTATATGGCGCGGGTCTCAGGGTGCGCTCCGGCTGTCTGGGGAACGGGGCCTGCGGCCTGTGCCTGGTGCAGGTTGAAGCCGGTAACGCGGGCGAACCGACCAAAAACGAGCGCATCAGCCTGTCTTCCGACCAACTCGCGGCTAACGTACGCCTTGCCTGCCAGTTGATGCCGGAGGGTGACCTCCGCGTCCGGATTATCGACGCCGTATCAAAATCCCATTGGCGGGACCTTGCGCCTAGCCCCTTTACCCCGGCGGATATAAGCCCTCCGGGCGGTGTGCCTTCCGAAGCCGCATACGGCCTGGCGGTGGACCTGGGAACGACCCATATCAGCCTCTCTCTCTGGGACTTGGGTCTGGGAAAAAGGCTCGCCGGTAGCATTGGCCTGAACCCCCAGTCAGTCTTTGGCCAGGACGTGGTTACGCGCCTCATCGCCGCCGGGCAGTCGGCGGACAGCGCAGGCAGGATAGCCAGGATGCCCTTAGACGCCCTTTACGAGGGCTTACTGGATATATGCTCGCGGGAAGGTTTCGGCATTCGGGACGTGGTCCGGGCCGTCATCGTGGGCAATACCGCCATGCTTGCCCTGCTGACGGAGTCAGACCCCCTGACATTGCTTATGCCTGATTCCTGGACACTGCCGTTCGACCTGAACACGGATAGCGCCAAAGCGTGGGCGGACGCCATCGGGCTAAGTCCACAGGCGGCGGTGGAGGTAGTATCTCCTCTGGCGGGGTTCGTGGGCTCAGACCTTCTGGCCGGAGTGGTCGCCACTCGCCTGACGGACCAGCCGGGCAGTCTATTGATTGATTTCGGGACGAACTCGGAGATGGCGCTATGGGACGGCGGCACGCTATGGGTTACATCCGCCGCGGGCGGACCGGCGTTTGAAAGCTGCGGAATGCAGTGCGGCATGCCCGCAGAGCCGGGCGCAATCTACCGCGTTGACCTGCGAGAGGATTCGGGTGAAATGCATTTTGAGGTGATAGGCGGCGGCGAAGCCAGAGGGCTCTGCGGGTCAGGGCTCGTAGACCTCATAGCCTTGCTTTGCGGTACGGGGGAATTGAAGCCGACCGGCAGGTTTGCACCGCATTTGGGGGACGGTTTTGCCGTTCGGAAAGAAGGCACGGCCATCCGCCTCACCAAGGGAGACGTGGACATGTTCCAGCGCGCGAAGGCGGCTATCGGCGTCGGAATAAAGACGCTCATGGGGAAGGCGCATATAGGGGCGAACGGCCTCCGGCGCGTCTGCGTATGCGGGGTGTTCGGCGCCCGGCTCGATACACGTAACGCGCGGCAAGTCGGCCTCCTGCCGGATATCCCGGACGAACGGATCGAACTTTGCGGGAATACCGCTCTGGCCGGATGCGAAAGCCTGCTCCTGTCGCCGGCAATGGAAGCGGAGCTGGCGGCGCTGCGCGGACGTGCGGCCACTATCAATCTCTCCCATATACCGGATTTCGAGGAACTTTTCCTGGAGAACCTGTACCTGCGCCCGATGAAGGTGGACAAGGCATGAAAAACCTCCAATACGACGACACGCAGTTGTTCGATGCTTTCGTAAAATCGGCCCAGTATCTTGTCCGTCTCAATTCGCGGCAGGACGTCTGGGACCACCTGGGCAAGTTTATAGAAACTCACTTTCCCGCGGATTGGACCGCCCTGGTACAACAAGACTCCGCGGGCGGGCTCCAGGTCCAACACTGCACGCTGCCCGAAGAGGCAGCACTGCGGGTCATAGGCAGGGATGAAGTAAAGACCCTCATATCCGACACGCTTAACACCGGCTTTCTGGCGTCAGAGGTCATTCTCACCCCTCGGCCCTCCATGACCGCCTTTCTCCCCATCGCGGGGGAACGAAAGGTCATCCTGATAGGCCACACGACTACCGCACCGATTCCGAAAGAGCTGCTTAACACCTACCTAGCAATAGCCGGGCTGGCTGGCACGACCTTTGAGCGGCTGCGCGCCGAGGAAGCGCTCCGGCTGGCGGGCAACTATAACCGTAATCTCCTGGAGGCTAGCCTCGACCCGCTCGTTACCATTGGCCCGGACGGAAAGATAACGGACGTGAACGCGGCGACGGAGGCGGTTACCGGATATTTAAGGGACAGCCTTATCGGGACCGACTTCTCGGACTATTTCACGGAACCGAAAGAAGCGCGTGCGGGATACCGGCAGGTTTTCCGTGAGGGCACGGTCCGGGATTACCCGCTTGAAGTAAGGCATAAAGACGGGCGCACAACGCCCGTGCTTTACAACGCGTCAGTCTATAAGGACGATTCAGGAAATGTCATAGGCGTGTTTGCCGCCGCCCGCGATGTAACGGAGATGAAGCGGGCGGAATGCATGCTGAAAAAACTCGCTTCTCAAAACAAACTGATACTGGATTCCGCTGGTGAAGGCATATTGGGGATGGACGCGTCTGGAAGGCACACGTTCGCCAACCCAGCGGCGGCCAGAATGCTGGGTTGGGAGGTCGAAGAGCTTATCGGCAGGCAAAGCCACTCGATGTGGCACCATACCAGGCCGGACGGCAGCCAATATCCTGAAGAAGAGTGTAATATCCATGCCTCGTCCCGGCACGGCGTCGCCCGCCATGAATCCGAAGAGGTGTTCTGGAAGAAGGACGGCGCTTCCATCCCGGTCGAGTATACAAGCACGCCGGTCTGGGAAGACGGCAAGCCTGTCGGAGTAGTCGTCACCTTCAACGACATTACCGAGCGGAAACGGGCCGAAGACGAGATAAGGAAGCTGAACGAGGAGCTTGAGCAGAGGGTCGTGGAGCGGACTACCGAGCTGATGGCGGTTAACAAGGAACTGGAGGCTTTTACATATTCGGTGTCTCACGACC
>JBARKJ010000073.1:0-99443 GCA_049801375.1 Nitrospirota bacterium
TCCTCACCGAGCGTGGCACGTCGTTCGGCTATAATAATCTCGTCGTGGATTTCCGCTCGCTGGTAACGATGCGGGAGATGGGCTATCCGGTGATATTCGACGCCACGCACAGCGTCCAGTTGCCCGGCGGCGGCGGGGACAAAAGCGCAGGCGACAGGCAGTTTGTAGCGCCACTTGCGCGTGCGGCGGCGGCGGTCGGCATTGACGGCATCTTCATGGAAGTCCATCCATGCCCGGATGAGGCGCTTTGCGACGGCCCGAATATGGTGGATATTGCCGGGATGGTTGATATTTTAAAAAAGGCATTCGCGGTCCGGGAGGCCGCAGAGGCATAATGCTTAATGGCGCTAAAAAAGTCCTGAGAATTGAGGCCGAGGCGATACTGGCGCTTATCGACAAGATAAACGGCGAGTTCGCCAGGGCGATGGAGATAATCCTGTCCTGCAAGGGCCGCGTTGTCGTCACCGGCATGGGGAAGTCCGGCCTCATCGGGAAGAAGATAGCCGCCACGCTTGCGTCAACCGGCACGCCGGCTCTATTCCTTCACCCAGCCGAGGGCATCCACGGCGACTTGGGGATGGTGATGAAGGGGGACGTGATAATCGCCATATCAAACTCCGGCGAGACGGAGGAGATAGTCAAACTGCTCCCGGTATTCAAAAGGTTGGCGGTTCCGGTCATAGCAATGACCGGCGGGATGAAGTCGGCCCTTGCAAAGGCCGCCGAAGTCACGATAGACGTAGGTGTAGCCGAGGAGGCGTGTCCGATGGGCCTGGCTCCCACCGCTTCCACGACTGCCGCGCTTGCGATGGGGGACGCGATGGCCATTACGCTCCTGGAAAAACGCGGCTTCAAGGAAGAGGATTTTGCCTGTTTCCACCCGGGCGGAAGCCTGGGCAAGAAGCTTCTTCTACGGGTAGAGGACCTGATGCATAGCGGGGCCGAAGTACCGGTGGTGAAGGCTGATACATCCATGCGCGAGGCTCTTTTTGAGATAACGTCGAAGAAGATGGGCATAACGACGGTCGTTGACGGCGACGGGAAGTTGGTTGGCGTCATAACGGACGGGGACCTCCGGCGCTATCTAGAGAAATCAGATGATCTGTTCTCTAAAAATGCGGGAGAACTGGCGCACGGGAACCCGAAGATGATAAGCAGGGACGCCCTGGCGGCAGAGGCCGTGGCGGTCATGGAAAAATATTCAATAACCTCGCTTCTAAGCGTTGACGGCGAGGGGAGACCCGAGGGGATAATCCATCTGCACGATCTACTGAAGGCGGGGGTAGTGTAATGATAAGAGAAGAGATACGTCAGAAGGCCTCGAAAATAAAGCTCCTTATATCGGATGTGGACGGCGTTTTGACGGGAGGCCAGATAATACTGGATGACAGAGGAACTGAATATAAGGTATTCAATGTCCGGGACGGCCACGGAATGAAGATGCTGATGCGGGCCGGCGTGGACGTCGCGCTTCTTACAGGAAGGCAATCCAAGGTGGTCGAGATCAGGGCGCGTGAGCTTGGCATAGAGCACGTAATACAGGGGGCGCTTGATAAACTCCCGGCGTACCTGGAACTTAAAGACAGGCTGGGGATGAAAGACGAGGAAATCGCCTATATAGGAGACGACAATGTCGACCTTCCCGTGATGAAGCGGGTGGGGCTTTCCATATCGGTCTCGGATGCTGAGCCGTACGTGAAGGAGGCGGCGGATATGGTGACGGAGAGGAAAGGCGGCCAGGCGGCGGTGCGCGAGGCGATAGATTACATCCTGAAGGCGAGGGGGGACTGGGACGCGGTTAACTCAAAATATTTTAGTTGATAAATGGCCTTCGGTTGCTGTAAAATCCGAAAAGCATTAACTAACGGGAAAATGAGGAAAACTGGCTTTGAACCTCCCGAACGCCCTTACTCTTCTTAGAGTCCTGCTTATCCCGGTATTCATCCTGTTCCTATCATCATATACACCGTTCAACCTGACGCTTAGTATCCGGGCCACGGCCGCCACGGGCATTTTTTTCGTTGCTTCCATCACCGACTGGCTCGACGGCTACATCGCCCGGCGAACCGGTCAGATAACTAAGCTTGGAAAGCTCTTCGACCCCATTGCGGACAAACTCCTGACATCGTCCGCACTTATCCTGCTCGTATCGCTCCACGGACAGGTCCCGGCCTGGATCGTGATTGTGATAATCGGGAGGGAATTCGCCGTTACAGGGCTTCGGGCGGCGGCTTCTTCGGAGGGCTATGTAATACCCGCCGCGGAAGGGGGGAAAGCTAAGATGGTCTTCCAGACCATAGCCATAATCGCGCTCCTGCTGGACCTTGGGGTTAAGTTTATGTACCTCGATTTGTTCTGGATAGGCATCGTCGCGCTCTGGATATCCATGCTTCTTGCGGTGATTTCCGGAGTTCAGTACTTCGTGGAGTACTGGGACAAGATCGGCCTGTCCGGGGAGGGCGGTCAGTGACCGGGGCCCTGTGTCTGCTGGCCTATATTCTGGGTTCCATCCCGTTCGGCGTGCTGGTTGCGAAAGCCTACGGCGCCGACCTCCGCTCGAAGGGGAGCGGCAACATCGGCGCGACCAATGCGCTTCGGGTTCTTGGGAAGAAGGCGGGCGCGCTGACTTTGCTCGGAGACATGCTTAAAGGGGTGGTGGCGGTCCTGATAGCGCTGAAGTTCGGAGGTTATGAAACTGGGGCGCTGGCGGCGGGTGCGGCGGTCCTGGGACATGATTTTTCCATATTTGCAAGATTTAAAGGAGGCAAGGGGGTCGCTACCAGCATGGGGACAATTCTGGCGCTGGAGCCTTTTATCGGCCTTGCGTGCGCGGCGGTATGGATCCTCGCCTTTATCGCTTTCAGGATATCGTCAATTGGCGCGCTGGCTGCCTTTACCGCGTTGCCCGTGTTGGCCCTGATATTCAAAGGCGGCAACTATTTTTTTATTATACTTTCCTTCTTTCTTGCAATTATGATATTTATTAAACATCAGGAAAACATAAAGAGACTTATTAGAGGGGAAGAGGCCGGATTTTCCGGGAAATAATTCAGAGTAACAAGTAAATCTCTATGCTGGCACGAAAAATAGTATTCTTTATCATGGCTATAGTCCTTTTGGCGGCACCTGCTTTCGCCCAGGAGGCGACACCGTCTCCATCTGTTTCTCCTTCAAAGGCTACTGATATATCGTTCATAAACGGCGAGGCTTACGGAAAGCTTTCGGAGGTCCGGAGCAGACTTAAGGCGAAAGACTACGAGGGCGCCAGGAATAGTCTTCGCGACCTGGAAAACTTCTGCCTGGACTTGGGGATTACGTCATTCGAGCCGCTGTCGGCGGCGATGTTAAAGCAGGGAAAATCCCTTTTAGATGCAGAAGATACAGCCGGCGCACTGTTGCTCATAAATTCCGCGGTCAGGATATCCCCTGATTATCCTCCGGCGTATTTCGCGAGAGGGTGGGCTTACTTTGCTCAGGATAAAATGAAGTTCCTGATTACCCTCGATTCATTCCGGGAGGGATTTGTTAAATCCCTTGGAGACTTCTGGTGGCCATTCTTCTACCTCGGCGACAAGTTCGCCAGCTTCCTTTTTACCCTCGCCGCCCTCTTCTCGCTTTTTGGGCTCTGCATGGCGGTAAGGTATTCCGCGCTCTTCTCCCACGACATCGCGGAGGCGCTTAAAAAGAAAGAATCGGAACCTTATCTGACATATATAATCCTGCCCCTGTTTTTTCTTGCCGTGCTCGGTCTGCTCGGTTACTGGTGGGCGGCCTCAGTATGCTTCCTTTCGTTATGGGTCTATTTCAATAAAAAAGAAAAAGCGCTTGCCGTTTGCTTTTTCGCCCTCCTTGTCTTTATGCCGGAGATAATCGGGAACTTCTCAAACTTCCCGCAGGCTGGAGGAAACAGGCTTCTTTGGGTGATGGATGAAGTAAACAAGGGACATCTCCATAGCGGGGCGGAGGAATACCTGGAATCGGTGACGTCGAAAGAGCCAAGAAACGAAGCGGCGGCGATGTCGCTCGCTGAATTATATAAAAAATCCGGAAGATATGACGATGCCGCCGAAGCCTACGAGAAACTTTCTACGGCCTCCCCTGAAAATACGCTTTATCGAAACAACCTGGGCAATGTGTATTTTCTGGCCGGACGGAACTCCGACGCCGTGAGAGAATACCAGGCGGCAATCCAGTACGGCCCTGAAAAACCCCTGCCGTATTTCAACCTCAGCCAGGTTTATGGAGAAAACCTGATGTTCCCGGAAAGGGAGAGGGCGGACTTGGCGGCCAGAGAGCTTGACCCGGCTTTAGTTTCAGCCCTACGGGAAAGGGCCGGAACCGAACCGGTGAGGATGGTATTCGACTATCCGGTCCCTGTCGAGACGTTCTGGCGGATAGCGTTTTCCAACAGACATAGCGGGCTTGCGGATTCGCTATGGGAGATGACGGTAAAAGTGCTGCCGTTAAAAGGCACTCGTCTTGCCGGGATTTCCTTTATTATCCTGGCTCTTGCCGTCAGTGCGCTCAGAAAAAAGGGGGTAACTTCTCATTTCTGCAAAAAATGCGGCAAGGTGAGCTGCAGGAAATGCCAAAAGCCCAATTATAGCAAGGAACTCTGCCCGGAATGCCACCAGATATTTGTAAAGCTGGAGGGCGTGGAGGCAAGGGACAGGGTGCGTAAACTTCTCGAAGTGCGGGAAAAGAATAGGAAAAAAACTCTCTTTTGCCGTTCCGTCACCCTGGTAGTTCCGGGGACCGGTCATTTTCTGACGGGACATCCATCCAGGGGATTTCTGTTTATGGGTGCGTTTATTTTCTTCGTAAAGGATATATTCTTTGGGCAATTCCTGAGTGTCCCGTATGAATTCCGGCTCCCTTTCTTACAGCCGGACGTTCTGCTGATGTCTATATTGTTGCTGGCTTTTTATCTCTTTTCGCAGTTCAGTCTGCGCAAGGTAATTTGAGGCGATAATGGCGCTTGAAGGTACTATAAAAGATTTCGGCCTCGCGGATATTTTTCAGTTGATAGGCCTTCAGAAGAAAACGGGCACGCTCTTCCTTAAAGGGGTTGAGACCACGGTCAACATCCATTTCGAGGACGGGGCCGTGGTAAAGGCAGAGGAAAGCCTTAAAATCCCTAAATATTTAACCGGCAGGATATTAATAAATCTTGGGAAAATTGAGCCTTATCAGCTTGAAGAAGCTTTAGAGGTTCAGAAGACGACTGCGCGCAAGATAGGGAGCATCCTCATTGGACAGGAACTTATCAACAAGGACGAACTTCGGGACGCGCTCTCCTTCCAGATGAAGGAAGCGGTTTACAGGGTCTTCAGGTGGAAAGGCGGCGATTACAAGTTTTATCAAGATAAAGTAGAATACGACCGCGATACCGTGATCCCCCTGAGCTCCGAACATCTCCTGATGGACGGGGTAAGGATGCTGGATGAGTGGCCAAAGCTGGAAAAGACGCTTCCTCCATCGGATATTGTATTGAAGAGAGACGATCTGCGAACTGTCTCCGAAGACGAGGCGGCCGGGGATGAGGACATTTTTTCGTATGCTGGAGGCCCGGATAACCTCTCGAAAGAGGCCCTCCAGACCCTTAAACTAGTCCACGGGGGCAAGACGGTCTATGAAATTATCGAGTCCTCGCCCTTGGGTGAATTCGATGCCTCAAAGGCTATCGTGGAGCTTATCCGAAAAGGATTTTTACGGAAGACGGAATCACTACCAGAGATTATCCTCCAAGAGAAAAAAATGAGGCATCCGAGGGTTGTTTCCGAGTGGCTTGTTTACGTCCTTTATGTAATGGTAGCCGCCGCTCTTGCACTGATTTTTCACCAGGTTACCGGCACAAGGAGGATAATGGACCCAAGGGCTACGCGGTTCCCGGATGTTAAAACTTCCTTCTGCACCGTCCAGGTTAAAAAGGCGAGGGATAATGCGGATCTCTATTATTTTGATAACGGACTTTATCCTAAAAAACTTTCCACCTTGGGGACCTTGGATTATGATTCGGATTTAACGGATCCATGGGGAAGGATGCTTGTCATGAAATTCAATAATGGGGAAGTTATCGTTGAAAGCGCAGGGTTGGACGGATATATAGGCACGGGTGACGACATCTCCAGTAATCCTTGAGTTAGTTTACATAATATATCTTATGGGACATTTTAATTGATAATTCGAGCACGAAAGCTTCTGCCTATAACCAGCCCGCCCATCGATTACGGCGCTATTGTAATTCAGGGTAGCAAAATAATCGCTCTGGGCAAGGAAAAGATTATAATAAAAAAATATCCCGCGGAGAAGGTCGTCGATCTCGAGGACCGTCTGGTTATGCCCGGGCTTATAAATGCCCACACCCACCTCGAACTCTCCCAACTGAAGGGAAAAATCAGTGAGCGCCGCGAGTTTTTTGACTGGATAATAAAGTTAGTGGAAATCAGGCGCAAGCTCGGCACAAAAAATCTCGAACAGGCGGTAAGGTTTTCACTGATTGAGCTTTTAACATCGGGTACTACCTGCATAGGCGATATATCCTCCACCGAAGCCGCGCTTCCCATGCTTGCTAAAAGCGGACTCCGTGCAGTGGCATTCTTGGAGGTCCTCGGTCCCGAGGAGCAAAAGTCGGAACAGATTTTTGAAGCCCTGAAGGCGCGGCTCGGGAAACTTAAAGACTTATCGAACCGTATTACCCCGGGAATCTCCCCGCATTCTGTCTATTCTGTTTCTCCTTTATTAATAAAGAGCATAGCCGATTATACTTTAGGTAACGGTTTACCTGTACAAGTGCATCTGTCTGAAACCGAACATGAAAAGCTATATATAAATGGAAAACCATCCGAGCTTGACGGGTATCTGGAACACTTCGGATGGAAAGGGATTAAGAAGGAAAAATCCAGATCGCCTCTGGGATTCCTCAACCAAGCCGGGCTGGACAGCTTCACGGCCGTGCACGGTGTTCACCTTACCGGCCCTGATATGAAATTTATGCGTAAAAATGGGATTTCGTGCGTATTCTGTCCCAGGAGTAACTATTTCCTGGGAGTCGGGAAGGCGCCTGTTGAAGAGATGGCGGAGGCTGGGATTAACCTGGCCATCGGGACCGACAGTCTGGCCAGCAACATCAACCTCGACCTATGGGAAGAGATGCGGTTTGCCTACCTCGTAAGTCGTCTGACGGCAAGGAAGATGATCGAGATGGCTACGCTCAACGGTGCTAAAGCCCTCGGGCTGGAGCGGATAACCGGTTCCCTCGAACCAGGCAAGGAAGCCGACATTATAGCCATTAATACTGACGCCGTAAACGAGAAAGACCCATACTACCCCCTGCTCATGGAGACTCAGAAAGAGGACGTCGCCGCGACCATAGTTCAGGGGAAACCAATTCATTCCACGGATGGATATATCAGCTATGGATTTTAAGGCGCTTAAAAACAAACTTTCCTCCGGCGGGAGGTTATCCGAGGCTGAAGCCGTGGAACTCCTGCGCACCGAGGACATCTTTTCGCTCGGAGAGCTGGCAAACAAGACGAGCGAAAAGAAGAATAAAAAGTTCGTCCACTTTATAAAGAACAGGCACATAAACCCTGGCAATATTTGCATTAACCGATGTAAATTCTGCGCGTTCAGCCGGAGCGTTGGCGAGAAGGGCGCCTACTTTTACACTATTCCCGAAATGGCGGAAATGGCAAGAAAAGTCCGGGCAAAGGTAAGCGAGTTCCATATAGTCGGCGGCTTAAACCCGGAAATGGGTCTGGATTTTTATAAAGAGCTGTTCCAGACATTAAAACAAGAGGTGCCGGGCGTGGCAATAAAAGCGCTTACGGCGGTTGAAATCGATTACCTATCAAAGCTTTCCGGGATTAAAATTAATAAAATACTTGAAGAACTTAGAGAGGCCGGACTGGACTCAATGCCGGGTGGCGGAGCGGAGATATTCAGGCAAAAGGTACGCGGCCAGCTCTGCCCCGAGAAAATAGACGGCAGGCGCTGGCTGAGCATTATGGAGACGGCGCATAAAATCGGCATCAGGACTACCGCGACCATGCTCTTCGGCCACCTGGAATCCTTCGAGGACAGGGTAGACCACCTTCGGAGGCTTCGTAACCTCCAGGACAAAACAGGAGGATTCCTCGCCTTTATCCCCCTCCCCTTCCACCCGAAGAATACACGGATAGAGAAGACGCACCCCATAAGCGGCCTGGACATCCTCCGAACAATTGCAGTCTCAAGGCTTTACCTGGATAACTTCGATCACATCAAAGCATACTGGATAATGACGGGGGAAAAGCTCGCCCAAACCTGTCTGCTTTTCGGCGCGGACGATCTGGATGGCACGGTTATTGAGGAAAAGATAGCCCACGACGCGGGGGCTGAGAGTAAAGAAGTTATGACCGTAGAGGATATTACCTATATTATTAAGAAAGCCGGCAAGGTGCCGGTCGAGCGAGATACTTTCTACCGCCGGTTAAAGGTTTGGGACTGATGAAGGCACTTATTAAAAAAGCGGCGGGCGGAAAGCGCCTGACAAAGGAAGAGGGCATTTCAATTTTCCTTAACTCGGACCTCTTGTCTCTCGGTAGAGCCGCGGATATGGTGAGGGAGCGTCTGCATCCGGAAAGCGTCGTCACCTTTATAGTGGACAGGAACATAAATTACACAAACATCTGTGTAAACCAGTGTAAGTTCTGCGCTTTTTATCGAACGGAGGAGGACAGTGAGGGCTATCTCCTGCCTGACGGCGATATTTTTCAAAAAGTGAAAGAGACCGTTGAGGTCGGCGGTACACAGATACTTATCCAGGGAGGGCTCCACCCGAAACTAGACATCTCCTATTACCAACGGCTCTTCTCTGGAATAAAAGAAAGGTTTTCTGTTAATATTCACGGACTTTCGCCAGCAGAGATAAAGCATATTGCGAAGAATTCAGCTCTAACCATCAGAGAAGCTTTGCTTCAGCTCCGGACGGCCGGGCTGGATTCTATTCCTGGGGGTGGCGCGGAGATACTGGTGGACAGCGTCCGGGGAGAGGTAAGCCCGAAGAAGATTACATATGAGGGCTGGCGGGAAGTGATGCTGACTGCCCAGGAACTGGGTTTCCCCACTACCGCGACGATGATGTTCGGAGGAGTGGAACAGCCCGAGGACATCGTGGAGCACCTTGTCCGTGTGCGCGAGATGCAGGACGTGCACAATGGCTTTACCGCCTTCATCCCCTGGACCTACCAGCCGGGCAACACTGAGCTTGGCGGAAAGACAGCGACGGGTATCGAATACCTCAGGGTCTTGGCTTTCTCCCGGCTTTTCCTGGACAATATCCCCAATGTGCAGGCATCCTGGGTCACCCAGGGGGCCGCAATGGCCCAGGTTGCCCTCAGGTTCGGAGCGAATGATTTCGGGAGTACGATGCTGGAAGAGAATGTTGTAGCGGCTACTGGAATAAAAAACCGCTTAGATATGAGGGACATTGTATATCTTATTAGGAATGCAGGTTTTACTCCCGCACAGCGAAATACCAAGTATTCAATTTTAAAGACATTTTAACCACAAATTTGAAATTTCCAGTCTTTTCCTTGAGTTAGCTTTCCAATCCACAACTTCTGTGGAAAATCTGTTGAAAAGGCTGTTGAAAATAAGCCAATCCCGCTCCCGGTAACAGCCGGGAGCGGGTGCTTAAAAAATAAGCATTATTAGAAAATATAAGCACTTATTAATCTGATGAACTCTTATGACCGTTGTCATTGAAATGACGAAAGTCTCCAAAGTATTAAAAATTTTGTCAAAATTCTAACGACTTGATATTTTTACCAGCAAATCCCGCAAGGACATATTATCTCGGACGCTCTTCTGCATAAGACTGGAAAGAGCATCATCGAGCTGCTTGATCATCTTATTTCGGTCCGCGGAGGCAAGCTTGTCATCCCAATCCGTCTTATAATCCGACCAGAGCACATCCCCAGTCTTTACATCCAGCACGTAGAACTGAACCCAGCCGGAGACATGAACGTCATTTCCTACAAGCGTCTTTTTCGAATCCGCCATGAATTCCGGGACTTTTGCCCCGAAAGCCACCTGTACGTCCGGGTATTTATCTAACAGCTCCTTCCGAACCTCTGCGGCGCTTTCCTTGTCAAGGGGCGTATTCAACTGCGTCCTGACCATCTTAATGCCTAGCCTGCCAAGTTCCTGCTCCAGTGAATCCCGGAATACGTCTTCGACATCCTTGTCGTTAATCTCAGAGCTGATGTTCCCGCTGTAGTCGGTATGCCTGATCACCCGCTTCGGATATGGCTGCGTCCCCTCCCTCGCATCCACGACCGGCAGGAGCGTCCCTACTACGGGTTTAGGGATCATTGCAACCTGTCCCTGGCCTGCGTCGTAGGAAATGTTTGTCCTGGCGGTGGAACATCCGGCAAATATCATTGTCAATGAAATTAATATTATAAGTTGTTTTAGTTTAAGTTTCATATCAGGTTTGTCTCCTTTTAAATTTTTTCAGATGGATTTCAGTTCCTCGACAAGAATACTCGAAGCCGGGCTCACCCAAATAACCGCTTCTTCAGGACCTGAGGTGAAACTTACCGCGACGGAATCGATGCCCTTGGCGTCCGAATACCTTGCGGTAATCCTAGCGGCCAGTTCGATATCGTCTTTAGTAGGTTTTCCCCTGAAAAGCGAAACCGGCCCGGGATAATCTCTTGCCCTTATTATAACGTCTTCCTTGTCGGCGAGGGAGACGAGTTTATCGTTATCTCTCTCATTCCTGCCCACCCTCAGCGTCCCGGACGGGAATTTAAAAAGCCTTCCCACGGACAGTATCTGGACGTCCCGCGCGTTGACCTCGCCCTCTTTCAAAAGGAGTTCCCGCACCCTTTTTGAGAGAATAGGGTCCGTTAAAATGCAACCTCCGGCGGGTGTAGCATAATCCTTTATCCCGAACTTTTCCGCAAGTTCCATCTGGGGCCTGCGGGAGCGGCCGGAAAAACCATATAATTTTTCTCTGTCCACTAGGCCCTTCTGCTCAGGGATTGTCGGCTGTAGAAGCTTCGCGCAGAGCGGCCGCAGGAGATAGCCTTTAACTCCGGAATCCCGCTCCACTATGCTCATCGCGTCTCTTCTCTGAGACATCGGCCTCTGGCCCAGCACCTCGCCGGATATTAGAAAATCAGCGCCCTCCGCCAGCATTAGCGCCTTTGCCTTCCTCATCATAAATATCTTGCAGTCGAGACAGGGGTTGAAATTCTTGCCGTAGCCGTATACCGGCCTCCGGACCATCTCGATATATTCCTGTGAAACATCCAGAATGCGCACGTCGATTTCATATTTCTTTTTGAAATTTTCTGCAGACTGGGTTTCTCTGCCCTTGCTGTTGTACCCGAAAAACGGGGTAATGAAATGGAGCGCTGTAACTTCCACGCCCTGTTCAATTACCGCCCTCGCCGCGAGCATACTGTCCAGGCCGCCCGAAAAAAGAGAAAAAGCCTTAGCCATCAATCCTTCCCCTCGTTGAATTCTCATCAGTTCCCGTTATTTTAACCTTAACGGGCTTTCCGGAAGGTATATCTTTGCCATCGAAGGTAACTCGTACATAGTTGTCCGTCAGGCCGGAATAAGCCTCATTTTTTGCCTCAACGACGACTTCCGTTACCTTTCCGACAAGGGAACGCCTAAACTCCAGGTTCTTTTTATTTCCCAGTTCGCGGAGCCTTTCGCTCCTTTCCCGCTTTACGTCTCCCTTTACGGTATCCCCCATTTCATATGCCCTAGTGCGGCTCCTGGGGGAGTAGCTGAATACGTGGAGATAATTTATGGGAGAATCCTCGACCCTTCTTAGCGTCTCTTCGAAGGCATCGGCGTCTTCATTGGGATAGCCGACAATCACGTCCGCCCCGATGCAGGCGCCGGGCGCGGCCTTTTCAATCCCTTTCAAGGTCTTTAAATAATCATTCCACGTATATCCCCTGCCCATGGAAGCCAGAACATTGTCGTTTGCATTTTGAAGCGGCACGTGAAGATGCCGGCAAAATTTTGTAAACCCAACAAGCTCAAGCAGAGGCCCGTCTATCTCCATCGGCTCTATGGAGCTAAGGCGCAGCCTTCCAAGCCCGGGCCTGTCCAGCAGTGCGGCTACCAGGTCTGAAAGCCTTAAACCCCCGATATCTTTTCCGTATGCCCCAAGGTGCACTCCGGTGAGCACGATCTCATGATATCCATTTGCTATCAACCCGTTTGCTTTCGCCAGAACGTCATCGAGCCTTGCGCTCCGGGAGCGGCCTCGCGCATACGGGACTATGCAATACGAGCAAAAGGAGTCGCATCCTTCCTGCGCCTTCAGGAATGCCCGGGACCGGCCGCCGATGGCCTGCGCGCCGAAAATAATCGCTTTTTCCATGGAAAAGCCGAATCTACCGCCAATAATATCCGGAATGCTCCCCTGATTTTCGTTCCCTATAACCGTGTCCACGCCGTCTATTTTTTTTATGGCCTCCGGCGCGGTCTGAGCGTAGCATCCGGTGACCAGCACCATTCCGCTGCCGTTTCCCTTCGCCTTTACCGCACGGCGTATCTCCTGACGGCACTGGTAGTCGCTCTTGCCGGTCACGGTGCAGGTGAAAATAACCTGTACGTCCGCATCCTCCGCCAATGCTACAGCCTCTCCGCCCCCGGCTGAAAGGGTTTCGCCGAGCGTAGCGGCGTCGAACTGGTTTATCTTGCAACCGAGTGATTTTATGTGGAATTTCATAAATATTAAATTAACGTGCCTATCAATGAATGCTTCTTCCCCTCGGTAATTTTAACGCGCACGAGCTTTCCGACGAGCGACTGCGGCCCCCGGAAATTAACGATTTTTCCTTGCCTGCTCTTGCCGGAAAGCCTATCCGGTTCGCCGGACTTATCCGGGCCTTCGACCAATACTTCCTCAATAAGCCCTACACGCGCATATATTTTTTCCTGCATTATACGGTTTTGTATCTCCAGAACTTTGTCCAGCCGCCGAATTTTGACGTCCTCCGGCAAATGGCCCGGCAGTTTCAGCGCGGCGGTATTCGGCCTTCTCGAATATTTAAAGGCAAATATGCTGTCATAGCGAACATCCTCCAGTGCCTGTACCGTCGCCTGAAAGTCATCTTCCGTCTCTCCGGGGAACCCGACGATGACGTCGGTTGACACGGCTAAATCGGGCACGGCATTCTTAAGCCTGTTCAGCTTATCCATATAACCGGCAAAATCATATTTCCGGTTCATCCGTGCGAGCACGCTGTCGGACGCGGACTGGAGCGGCAGATGTATCGCGTTGCAGACTTTCGAAAGCTTTGCCATTGCGCCTATAAGAGAGTCCGAGAGGTCCTTAGGATGCGAGGTGACGAACCTTATCCTCTCAAGGCCTTCGATGGAATTTATCATTTTAAGGAGAGCGGGAAAATCGCAGTTATGAGCGGGCCGCACGGGGGCGTTATGTTCAATACTGTCTAATTTTTTTCCGTACGAATTAACATTCTGGCCGAGTAATGTAACTTCCCTGCATCCGGATTGCACCAGAGCTTTTATTTCCAGGATAATGTCCTCCGGCCTCCTGCTCTTCTCGCGGCCCCGAACGAACGGGACGACGCAATAACTGCAGAAGTTGTCGCAGCCGTACATTATATTGACGAAAGCCGTTACGGCGCTTTCCCGCTCGGCGGGGATAATAACATGCTCGTAGCCGTCTGTGAATTCGGTGCTGGCAGGCGGCCTGCCGGAGGCCTCATCGATCAGCGCCGGGAGCTTTTCGATGTTCTGGTTCCCTAGCAGGACATCGACGAAGGGCGCGCGTTTCAGGATGGATTTTCCCTCCTGCTGGGCAATGCAGCCGGATACGGCTATCTTCAGGGAAGGATTCTTTTCTTTAAGCTTCCGGAGCTTCCCAACTTCGCTGTAGAATTTCTGCTCCGCTTTTTCACGGATGCTGCATGTATTTAAAAGGATCAGGCTGGCGTCCTCTAACCCCTCCGACTCATGGTAGCCTTCAGCCTTCAGGAGACCGGCCATCTTCTCGGAGTCGTGCTCGTTCATCTGGCAGCCGAAGGTGAGGATTTTAAAACTTCTCATCCCGCCCACTAACCTAAAAGGTCTTTCGTCCTGTCCAGTAGGTCCTGGGGCGAGAACGGCTTGGTTATATATTCGTCCACCCCTACCTCCAGGCCCTTTATCTTATCCGACTCCTGTCCTTTAGCCGTCAGCATGATTATGATTATATCCTTAGTCTCCGGGTCGTTTTTGAGCTGAGAGCATACCTCGTAGCCGTTCATGCCGGGCATCATGATGTCCAGGAATATCAGGGCCGGTTTCTCCTCGCGCGCGAGCTTAAGCGCCTCAATCCCATTGAGCGCGGTAAGCACGTCATATCCGGCGGACTCCAGCTTATATTTGACTATCCTCAGGATATGCATCTCGTCATCGACTACAAGGATTTTCTTGGACATCGCTCTCTCCCGGAAATAATATTGGCTATCCCTTCCTTACAAAAACCTTGTCGCCTCTTTTGAACCCGTAACTCTTCCTGGCGTCGCCCTGACAGATGAATATCTCTAAAAAGCCGCCGCCGTTGATTACGGCGCCCGGCTCCCCTTTTTTAATCGCCGAATAAAAAGGCGAAACCGTATTTAACTTCAACTGGCCGGTCTCGATACAGTATTCCCCGCCCTCCGCACTGAACGACTCGATGTCCGTGGACTGTATATTGGTAATAGCGTTGCCGAACTTATCTATATAGACGATCTCACCGGCTACTTCGTTACCTTCTTTTCGTGAGCCAGGGATGTTGAAACGTACGTAATCCGTTATCTCTTCACCGAAATTGTTCGCTTCGATTCCCTTGGACAGCCATGCCGCCGCGGGCGCGAAAACGTCCCTCGCGTTAAAGGTGCTGCCCTGCCCCTCGCGGAAGTAGTGGTCCGCGGTCAAGTGTATCACTTTTGAGAAACCGGGGTCTGCATATATGAAAGAAAGCACGCCGTTGTCCGGAGCGATAAAATAATGCTTATCCGTTACCGCAAGCACCGGCCTCCGCTGGCTCCCCACGCCCGGGTCCACCACTACCACGTGTATCGTATATTGCGGAAAATATTCATAAGCCGCTCCCAGTAAATAGGCCGCCCCCCAGATATCATGCGAAGCTACCTCATGCGAGATGTCGATGATACGCGCATCGGGGTTTATACCAAGTATAACCCCTTTCATCGCCCCTGAGAAGTAATCTCTCGTACCGAAATCAGTCGTAAGCGTTATGATGTTTTTTTTAAGGTCCAATGTTGCCTCGGTGGGCTCCCCCCATTTCCTTGAATTTTTTGAAATCGAAATCGGGGCTGTTGTAGTCGTCATGGCAGCCCGTGCAGACTTTTTCTTTGACGCGGCGGAAGATATTACCTTTCCGAGTCACGTCAGCCGACTTCATATTCCCAGGTTCCATAGTTTTGCAATGGGCTCCGGCGGCTCCGTGGCAATCCTCGCAGGTTACATTCCTTAAATCATTCTTTCCGCTGTAGCCGGTCGGCATTGCATATCCGGTAACGTGGCACGGCAGGCACTCCGGGTCGTACTGGTCGCCTGTCTTCTCAAGCGCTGCGAAGGCCCTTGCATGGCCAGTGGAAGACCAGTTGACGAAAGACCTGGCATGGCATCCCTTGCATTTATCCGGCCCCGCGAAATACCCTTTCAACCCTGTTCTGTCCGTGAAAACGAATCTTTTCTCTTTCAGTTCCTTCTTGTAATCCGCTATCAGCTTCTCAACCTGCGGGTCCGGCGGAATATCCTCACCGAGACGCACCGCTTCATATTCATAGTTATTAATTTTATTTCCATTCCGCTTGTCGAGCCACAGGTCCAGTCTGCCGAGGAGCTTCCCTTTGTAGAAACCTTTCACAACCAGGATATTCCCGTATTTTGACGGCTCATTCAGGCCCTCACCGCCGTGCCCGAGTATTACAACGTCCGCACCGGATTCTTTTGCGAATTTTTCCGGGTCGGAGACGCTCAGGTGCGCGAGGCACACCACCACGTCCGCATTTTTTCTCAAGATCTCGACCTGCCTCTTCGCGGACGCCAGCGGGTCTTTCACGCGAATATTTTTGAAAATTGACGGGAACGACGCATAGGGGAATTTATCGTCCATGACGCCGGTTATCCCTATCCTTACCCCGCCGACCTGTTTAATTATAGAGCTTGCGAAAGCCGCGCCCGATTGACCTTCGCCGGTTGTTTCAAGGTTCGCGCATATTAATTTATTGCCTGTTTCCAGAGCCTTTTTTTTTAGGAACTCCAAGCCGAACTCAAGGTCGTACTCTCCGGGCAATAGTGCGTCGTAATTTGACTGTCTCATCGCCGCCATAAGTACGGATGCCTTTAAGTCATAGAACTCTTTCCTGTCCCTGGGGTCATCCAGGCCGTCGAAAAGGGTGTCGCCCGCGTCGAGTACGAGCGTCCTATCGTTCCTGTGCGATTTAATATAGCTCGCCCTGGAGGAGAGGCCGCCCAACTGACCGTCCGTGCACCCGCACCGCCTTATCATCCCCCGCGTATCGCTGGAAAAGAATATGGTGAGGTCTGGGCCAGCCGCCGAATGGCCGGAGGCGGGCGCAATGAAAGACAGGGCAACGACGGCAAGGCTAAGCCAGTACTTTCCCCACGATATGGGGCGCATGGTCAATTCCATTTTCTATCAGATACCTCTCTATTCCATCGACTATCTCTACCGAAGCGGTGGGGTTTACGAAGTTAGCCGTGCCCACGGCTACCGCCGTCGCGCCTGCAAGCATGAATTCCACGGCGTCCGAGGCATTCATTATCCCGCCCATCCCGATAATGGGAAGGCCTACGGCCCTGTAAACCTGCCACACGATCCGCACCGCGACAGGACGTATCGCCGGGCCTGAGAGTCCGCCGGTAACGTTTGCGATTTTCGGTTTTCTGCTTCTTATGTCTATGGCCATCCCAAGGAGCGTGTTTATAAGCGAGAGAGCGTCCGCGCCGGCATGCGCAGCCCTGTCGGCGAAAGGCACGACGTCCGTCACATTCGGCGACAGCTTGGCTATTACCGGCAGTGACGTGGCGTTTCGCACCGCCTTTATAACGTCATACGTGCTGTCCAAATCTGTACCGAAAGCCATCCCGCCTTTCTTTACATTAGGGCAGGATATGTTCACCTCAATCGCATGCACGCCTTTCGACTTATCAAGCCTCGCCGCGACGGCCTCGTATTCCTCTATAGTATTGCCGAAAATGTTGGCGATTACTTTGGTATCGTACTGCGCGAGGAACGGGAGCTTCTTTTCGATAAAATCATCCACGCCCACGTTCTGAAGTCCGATAGCGTTCAGCATCCCCGAAGGCGTCTCGCAGAGCCTCGGCGGCGGGTTCCCCTGGATAGGCTTAAGCGACAGGCCCTTCACGGTTATCCCGCCCAGCTTATTCAGATCTATATATTTCGAATACTCCTCGCCGTATCCGAAAGTACCTGATGCCGTGATGACCGGGTTCTTCAGGACGAGCGGCCCGAGCTTTACTTCCAGCGACGTCTTCATATTTCAGACCACACTATATCGTCGGCGTCGAATACCGGGCCGTCGTCGCAGACCTTCTTGTACATCACGCTCCCGTGCTCCCGGTCGAGGACACTTATCACACAGCCCATGCACGCGCCGACCCCGCAGGCCATGTTGGACTCCATCGAGGTATAGTTCCTGATGCCGTGCTTCTTTGCCAGGGCCGCGACACTCACCAGCATCGGTTTCGGGCCACAGGAATAAATCGCCCAGCCGCCCCTGTCTTTATCCTTATGCTCTAATATATACTCGTCCAGCACCAGAGTAATGAACCCTTTTTTCGGGAGGCTGCCGTCTTCCGTGGCCGTAAATGTTTCGATGCCCTTTTCCTTGAACTGCTCGGTCCCAAGTACGTATTCCCTGCTCCTGCCGCCGATGAACGCCACGGCGGTTACGTCCTTGCGCTCGTCGGCTATATAGTCGCCAAGACCCATCAAAGGAGCCACGCCTATCCCGCCCCCGACGATAAGCGCGTGACTCACCCCAATCGGGATGGAAAAACCCTTCCCCAGCGGCCCCAGCACATCGACTTCGTCCCCCGGAATCAAGCGGGACAAAAGCGACGTGCCCCTGCCGGCCCGCCTGTACAGGAAACGCACGGAATTGTCCGTAAGCTTCCTGTGCAGGCTGAGCGGACGGCGCAGCAGCGGGTCCATTGAGGGACCGACTTTAAGCATGAAGAACTGGCCGGGCATCGCTCCCCGGCCTACGCCTTCCGCTTCTATATCGACAAGGAAATAGCCGGAGAAAAGCTCCTCGTTCCTTTTAATCAGCGCTATCATCAGTCCTCGAAGAATATTTCCAGTACTTCATAGTCCACCGTACCGGCGGGAATGCGCACCGTGACTACGTCGCCGACGGCGTGGCTTATCAATGATTTTCCGACCGGGGAGAGTATCGATATCTTCCCCTCCTTCAAATCGGCCTCGTCCGTCCCGACAAGCGTATACCGCTTTTCCTCTTCCGTTTCCTGGTCGAGAAGGACGACCGTCGCGCCGAATACCACCTTCTCGTTCGTGAGCTTGCCTGTATCTATCACCTGCGAGTGCGCCAGTTTTCCCTGGATCTCCTGCATCCGGCCTTCTATAAAACCCTGACGTTCCTTGGCCGCATGGTACTCCGCATTTTCTGAGAGGTCGCCGTGTCCCCTCGCCTCTTCTATATCGCGTACATTCTTGGGCCGCTCCACCTTGCGGAGGCGCTCCAGTTCATCCTGGAGCTTCGCGTAGCCCTTCTTTGTCATAGGTATTTTCTCAGCCATTATCTTTTACGAATCTCCTTTCGCGGTGCTTACGCCCGCCCGTGGTACTCCTGAATGGTCTTGACGCTGCACCCGCTGCTTATGTTGGAACTAATGGCCATCGCCGCCGCGTGCGCCCCGGCGAGGGTAGTGAAATAAGGGACGTTCTGGGTCAGCGTGGTGCGTCTGATGCTTAAGGAATCGAGCTGAGACTGCGAGCCGAAGACGGTGTTTATCACCATATCTATGTCGCCGTTTTTCAGGTGGTCCACAATATGCGGCCTTCCTTCTTTTACCTTGTTTACCAGTTCTACCGGTATCCCCTGGCCGGACAGGAACTTAGCGGTCCCTTTTGTCGCTTCCAGCTTGAAACCTAATCCGGTCAGATCCTTCGCGATTGAAATAAGAAGCGCGTTTTTATCCCGGTCCTTTACGCTCACGAATACTTTGCCCGCGTTGGGCAGATGGGAGCCCGCGCCGGACTGCGCCTTCGCGAACGCCTTCCCGAACCCCGCGTCGATACCCATCACCTCGCCCGTGGATTTCATCTCCGGCCCGAGGATCGTGTCCACGCCCGGGAATTTCCCGAACGGGAATACGGCCTCTTTGACGGCGGTATATTTAATCTCCACTTCTTTTGTGTAGCCAAGTTCCTGGAGCGATCTTCCGGTCATTACCCTCGCCGCCATCTTCGCAAGCGGCACACCTATGGCCTTGCTCACGAATGGCACGGTGCGGGACGCCCTTGGGTTGACTTCCAGGATGAAAACATCGCCGTCTTTCACTGCGAACTGTACGTTCATCAACCCGATTACTTTAAGCTCCAGCGCCATCGCCCTGGTCTGCTCGGATATTTTATTTATGATGTCGGAGTCCAGCGAAAACGGGGGGAGCGAGCAGGCCGAATCTCCCGAATGCACGCCTGCTTCCTCGATATGCTCCATAATGCCGCCCATTACGACGGTCTTGCCGTCCGATATCGCATCCACGTCCACCTCGACCGCATCCTCAAGATACTTGTCGATGAGTATCGGGTGCTTCGGGGATACCTTCACCGCATGCACCATGTACCGCCTGAGGCTCTCCTCGTCATAGCATATCTCCATCGCCCTGCCGCCTAAAACGTAAGACGGACGGACAATGACGGGATATTTTATTTTTGCAGCGACCGTAACGGCTTCCTCGGCGCTCCTGGCCATACCGTTTTCCGGCTGCCTCAGGTCCAGCTTGTCAAGGAGCTCCTTGAACCGCTCCCTGTCCTCCGCCCGGTCTATAGAGTCGGGCGAAGTGCCTATAATTTTCACGCCCGCCTTCTCCAGTGCCATAGCGAGTTTGAGCGGCGTCTGCCCTCCGAATTGCACTATGACCCCGTCCGGGTTTTCTTTTTCGATTATCGTCAGCACGTCCTCCAGGGTCAGCGGCTCAAAATAAAGCTTATCCGAGGTATCGTAGTCCGTGCTCACGGTCTCCGGGTTGCAGTTTACCATTATCGTCTCGTACCCATCCTCTTTGAGAGCGAACGCGCCGTGGACGCAGCAGTAATCAAACTCTATCCCCTGGCCGATGCGGTTCGGTCCGCCGCCCAGGATAACGATTTTCTTCTTGTCCGTCGGGTTCGCTTCGCACTCCTGCTCATAAGTGGAGTAGAGATAGGGCGTGTATGCGACGAACTCCGCGCCGCAGGTGTCCACGGTCTTGAATACCGCCGCTACGCCTAAACCCTTGCGCTTAGTGCGTATCTCGTCTTCCGTCTTCCCGGTAAGAGAAGCAAGCATCCTGTCCGAGAAGCCAAGTTCCTTCGTCCGCTTCGTAAACGGCTTGTCCCAATCCTGCCAGGCCTTCTCTTTGATTGTCACTTCATAATCAATTATTTCTTTTATATTGTTAAGGAACCAGGGGTCTATCTTTGTGAGGTCGTACGCTTCGATTATCGACAGCCCTTTGCGAAAACCTTCCGCCAACAGCCAGAGCCTTTCCGCGGTCGGAGTCTTTATCAGGTGCTTTATCTCGTCCAGGGTTTCTTCGCGCCTCTCAAATCCATACGAGCTTATCTCCAAAGAGCGTAGAGATTTCTGAAGCGATTCCTTGAACGTCCTGCCTATAGCCATCGCCTCGCCCACCGATTTCATCTGGGTGGTCAGCGTCTTGTCGGCCTGGGGGAATTTTTCAAACGCGAACCGCGGAAATTTAGTCACGACATAGTCTATAGTCGGCTCGAACGAGGCCGGGGTCACGCGGGTGATGTCGTTATTTATCTCGTCCAGCGAATATCCGACAGCGAGTTTCGCGGCGATTTTCGCGATTGGAAAACCAGTCGCTTTTGACGCAAGCGCGGAACTTCTCGATACGCGGGGGTTCATCTCTATTATGACCATTTTCCCGTTTTCCGGGTTCACGGCGAACTGGATGTTAGACCCGCCGGTATCTACGCCTATCTCGCGGATAATGGCCACGGAGGCATTGCGCATTATCTGATATTCCTTGTCTGACAGCGTCTGCGCGGGCGCGACCGTAACGCTGTCTCCGGTGTGGACACCCATCGGGTCGAGGTTTTCAATCGAGCAGATGATGACAACATTGTCTTTCATGTCGCGCATTACCTCCAGCTCGTATTCCTTCCATCCGATTACGGATTCCTCGACCAGTATCTCGTGCGACGGAGAAGCCTGGAGGCCCCAGTCCAACTGCTGTTCGAACTCCTCGATGTTATACGCGATGCTTGCGCCCGTCCCGCCTAACGTAAAAGACGGACGGATTATCGCGGGGAAGCCAATGGAATTTATAATCTTCATCGCCTCGGACTTCGAGTGCGCATAGCCGGAAGCCGGAAGTTCGAGGCCGATCCTCCGCATGGCATCCTTGAACTCATCCCTGTCTTCCGCCTTCTTTATCGCGTGGAGCTTGGCGCCGATAAGCTCGACGTTATATTTCGCCAGCACACCAGATTCCGCAAGCGCGACGGCGATATTCAAGGCTGTCTGCCCGCCCATCGTCGGAAGCAGCGCGTCCGGCCTTTCGCGCTCGATTATCCTTTCCACCACGTCCGGACGTATCGGCTCGATATAAGTGCGGTCCGCGGTTTCCGGGTCTGTCATGATGGTGGCGGGGTTTGAGTTTATGAGGACGACCTGATAGCCCTCTTCCTTAAGCGCCTTGCATGCCTGGGTGCCCGAGTAGTCGAACTCGCAGGCCTGGCCGATGACAATTGGGCCGGAGCCGATAATCAAAATCTTGCTGATATCCGTACGTTTTGGCATTAAGGTTCCTTTATACGTAAAACTTTAAACGTGCTCCTGCACCCAGCCTTCATAAAGGCCATGGCGCTCCATTAGGGTCTGCGAGGCCTCGTATTCCGTCGCCGATATCTTTCTGTTTATTTCCGGAAAATCAACCGCCTTGTAAGTCGGGAAGTATTGGTCCATAAGGCTGACGGCGATCTCCGGCGACAGCTCCTCCGCTATAAATTTCAGAGTATCCTCCGTACCGGATATCCCTTCCGGGAGGACCAGGTGCCGGATGATTATTCCTTTTTCCGCGATGCCGTCCGTATTCATCCTCAAAAGCCCCACCTGCCTGAACATCTCTTTCACCGCAGCGCGGTTGTATGCGCTGTAATTTTTCGCTTTCGAGTACTTCTTCGCGAAATCGTCGCGGGCGTACCGCATGTCCGGGAGATATATGTCCACGATTCCGTCAAGGAGCTTCAGCGCCGGGAGGACTTCATATCCGCTCGTGTTATAGACGATGGGAATGTTGAAGCCGCCCTCTATGGCGATTGGCAGCGCTTCGAGTATCCGCGGCATGTAATGCGTCGGCGTCACGAAGTTTATGTTATGCGCGCCGCGGTGCTGAAGTTCCAGCATTATACTTGCCAGGCCCGCTGCATCGTACTCTATCCCGTTCCCCTTATGGCTGATGGGCCAGTTCTGGCAGTAGGCGCACTTCATCGTGCAATGGCTGAAAAATATCGTGCCGGAACCGCGAGCGCCGGAGATTGCAGGCTCCTCGCCTGAGTGCAGGTTATATGACGCCACCTTAGCCGTCGCCCCTGCATTGCAGAAACCAAGCTGGCCCCCTAGTCTATTCACCCCGCAGTCGTTCGGGCAGAGGTCGCATTTCTCAAGGCGCGCGAGTGCCGCCTCGGCGCGGTTCTGTAATTCCTCAACCGGGATATTCAAATAACTTGCTTTCATAAAACCTTATAACGTCCCCTAATTCTTTACCTTTATTTTCTCTATCTCCATCATTGCAATAAATCGTTGGAACAAATAAGCTGAGTCATGCGGGCCGGGAGACGCTTCAGGATGGTACTGCACGGAAAATACCGGAAGCTCCTTATGGCGCATACCCTCGACAGTATTGTCGTTCAAGTTCACATGGGTCAGTTCTACCGCGCCGGGGACGGTATCCATGTCCACCGCAAAGCCGTGGTTCTGAGCGGTTATCTCCACCTTCCTGGTGCTTAAGTCCATCACCGGCTGATTACCGCCGTGGTGGCCGAACTTCAGCTTATATGTCTTGCCCCCCAGCGCAATGCCGAGCAGTTGATGGCCCAGACATATGCCGAATATTGGCACCTTGTCCAGCAGGCCCTTTATATTTTCCACCGCATACGTCACCGGCTCCGGGTCGCCGGGACCGTTCGACAGAAGCACTCCGTCCGGCCTGAGTTCCATTACCTCCCGCCATGTTGTAGTCGCGGGGACAACCGTAACCTTGCAGGCCAGAGTGGAAAGAATGCGGAGGATGTTCCTCTTTATCCCGAAGTCGTACGCGACCACGTGCAGGCAGGGATTTTTGGACTCGCCGTAGCCATTCTCGATGTCCCAAGATGTCTGCTTCGCTTCGTATGGCTCAGTGCAGGAAACCACTTTCGCCAGGTCCTGCCCGGCCATAGTCGGCCTCGCCGCGGCTTTCCTGACCAGGCTCTCCGGGTCCGTATCAACCGTCGAGATTATCCCCTGCTGCGCGCCATAGTCCCGCAGATGCTTCGTGAGCGCGCGGGTGTCTATTCCCTGTATGCCGACAATATTGTAGCTCTTGAGATAGCTGTCCAGGCTCCCCTGGCTTCTCCAGTTGCTGGGGTACAGGCTTGCTTCTTTTACTATAAAGCCCTCCGCCCAGGGTCTGCCCGATTCGATGTCTTCTGCGTTCACGCCATAGTTTCCGATCAAGGGGTAGGTCATGGTAACCATCTGCCCCTTGTATGACGGGTCGGTCAGTATCTCCTGATAGCCGGACATGGAGGTATTGAAGACTATCTCGCCTCCCGCCTCGCCGTCCGCGCCGAAAGAGACGCCCTCGTACCAGGCGCCGTCGGCAAGGGCCAGGACTGCCTTCTTCATATTGAATTTCCTTTTTCTTTTTTGCTTATGATGAAATGGTCCCGGATATTCCCGTTTACATCTATTACCTTGAACTCCGCCTTGTCTTCACCGACCGTCCCGATGACGTAGTGATGGAAACCGCCGTGTGCGTCGGTCGCATAAAGCGGCGCGCCGCCGCCGCCCGTGATGACGTGAGTAACGCCGCATATCTCCTGCCTGTGGTACAGGTGCTCGTGCCCCGCGAATACGATATCCACGCCGTATTTTTGGAAGAGCGCCTGGAGGCGGTCCCTCTTGTCTCTATACTTGCTCATGCAGGCGACGATGTGCAACCACTTGGCCGGATAGAGCGGGCGGTGCAGGAAGACGAACTTGAACTTACTGTCCGAGTTCTTCAACTGGTCTTTCAGCCATTTGTACTGCTCCCCGACGATCTTCGCATGCATCCCGGTCTCTTCCGAGTCCAGCACGACAATCAGCGCGTTACCGGCGGTGAAAGAGTAGTAAAGGTCGTTCCCGGGATTAGTAGCGCATTGCTTGTAGGCCTTTTCAGTGACCTTGTTGCCTATCTCATGGTTGCCGGGCGTGAGGAAATACGGCATGGTCAGCGGCTTCGAAAGCGTCGCGAACTCGTCCCACTCGCTGCGGTCTCCGCCTTCCATAATCACGTCGCCCGTGTTCATGACAAACGCCGGGGCGTCCTTTGCAATCATGGACACCAGTTTTTTATATGTCTCTTGGCCGCTCCTGTTATCCCCTATGACGGCGAAAGTGAACGGGTTTTTCAGGTCCTTCAACCCGCAGGCATTCTGGTTTCTAATATGGATCGGGGGCTTATCCGGGGCCGAAGGGACCGTCTGAATTGAAAATGGGGAAATTCCCAGGAACCCGGCGACAATTAAAGGCAGGACTACAAATTTAAAGCTTAACAGCAATTTTTTTACCCTCATGGATTGTTTCAACAGGCCATCCTTTCAGGACAAGTCCCGAAAAGGCAGTGTTCTTTCCCTTGCTTATCAAGGCTTCCGGACGGACAGTCTTTTCCGTTTCCGGGTCTATCAGGACTATATCCGCTATCGATCCGGGCGACAGCGACGGCAGGGCCAGGCCCAGTGCGCGGGCCGGGTTTATGGTGAGCTTCTTAAACAGTTCAACCATCGGGATCAGACCGGAATTCGCAAGGGCCATTGACAGGGGCAGGGCGGTTTCCAGCCCTGAAATCCCGAAAGGGGCAAGGTCGAACTCCACGTCCTTCTCGGATGCCGCGTGCGGCGCGTGGTCTGTCGCTATGACGTCTATCGTGCCGTCTGAAAGTCCCCCGATTATAGCCTTCCTGTCCGTCTCCGTACGAAGGGGGGGGTTAACCTTGAGGTAGGTATTATATGACATAACTCCTTCATCGGTCAAGGTAAAATAGTGCGGACAGGTTTCGGCGGTGACATTAATGCCATCCGCCTTCGCCCGGCGTATCAGCTCGACGGAACCGGCCGTCGAAACATGCGCTATATGGACTCTTCCGCCGGTCAATTTTGCCAGGGAAATCTCCCTTGCGACCATCACTTCCTCCGCCGCAGCCGGTATCCCCCTGAGGCCCAGGCGGGTGGAGACCGCGCCTTCGTTCATCACCCCTCCGGCGGAAAGATTCGGCTCTTCGCAGTGCGATATTATCGTCCTGTCGAAGGTTTTTGCATATTCCAGCGCATGCCGCATCATCTCCGCGTTGGCCACGGGCTTTCCGTCGTCTGAGAAGCCCACGCAGCCGGCCTCGGCCATCTCCCCCATCTCGGCAAGTTCCAGGCCCATCGAGCCCTTGGTTATCGCCCCGATTGGCAATACCTTGCAAAACCCTGCCTTCCTGGCCTGCGCCATTATGAATTCAGTGACGGAGCGGCTGTCGTTTACTGGGTTGGTATTCGGCATGCAACAGATGGTGGTAAACCCGCCCGCCGCCGCGGCGCGTGTCCCGGAGGCAATGTCTTCCTTGTACTCGAACCCCGGCTCCCGGAGATGGCAATGCATGTCGATCAGCCCCGGCGCGACTATCTTGCCAGCGGCGTCGATAACCTCCGCGCCGTTTTGTTTGTCATTTGATTTTTTGGCGTTTTTCGGCGGCTCGACTATTTTATCGCCTTCGATATAAATATCGAGAATCCCGTCTATTCCGTTAGCCGGATCGATTACCCTGCCGCCTTTGATTATCAATGTCATGCTGCTCCCCTCCCCTCTGTCAGGAGGTAAATTACGGCCATCCTTACGGCCACTCCGTTCGTTACCTGGTCCAGAATAACTGAATATGGCCCGTCCGCCACCTCCGGCGATATCTCCACCCCCCGGTTTATGGGTCCGGGGTGCATTATCAAAACTCCTTCCTTCGCAAGCCGCACACGCTCCTGATTCAAACCGAAGAAGCGGGAATACTCCCTGACGCCGGGGAAAAGGCCCCGCTCCTGCCGTTCCATCTGTATCCGAAGCATCATTACGGCGTCCGCGCCGTCGATTGCGTCTTCCGGCCTGAAATAAACCTTTGCACCCATTTTCTCGACTTCCGCTGGCATAAGGGTTGCCGGGCCGCATACTCGGACTTCCGCGCCCATCTTGGTAAGACACAATATATTCGAGCGGGCGACCCTGCTGTGAGCGATGTCGCCGATTATAGCGATTTTAAGTCCTTCCACTTTTCCCAGCCGCTCTTTTATAGTGAAGAGGTCAAGAAGCGCCTGGGTAGGATGCTCGTGAAAACCGTCCCCCGCGTTTATTACCGAGCTTTTAAGGGCCTTGGCGAGTATCTCCGGCGCGCCGGACATAGAGTGCCGGACTATTATGACGTCCGAGTTCATAGCTTCGATATTTCGCGCGGTGTCGAGCAATGTCTCGCCCTTTACGACGCTGCTTGTTGAAGAGGAAATATTTATGATGTCCGCCGAGAGCCTTTTCGCCGCCAGTTCGAAAGAAGTGCGCGTCCTTGTGGAGGGTTCGAAGAAAAGGTTAACAATAGTCCTGCCGCGAAGGGCCGGGACCTTTTTAATATCCCTGGTGGAGACCTCCTTGAAAGACTCCGCCGTAGAGATAATCTCCTCTATCTCCTCCCTTTCCAGGTAATCAATCCCAAGCAGGTCTTTGCTTTTCAGGGCCATCGGCTTAAGCCTCCGCCTTTTCCATTATCAGGACCTCGTCTTTCCCGCCCTCCTCGATAAGCTTTACCTTCACGGACTCCTTCAAGGAGGTAGGCACGTTCTTGCCGACGTAATCGGCGGTTATCGGCAGGTCCTTATGTCCCCGGTCCAAAAGCACCGCGAGCTGTATCTGCCTGGGCCGTCCAAAGTCCATGAGGGAGTCCAGGGCCGCCCTGATGGTCCTGCCCGTGAACAGCACGTCGTCCACCAGCACTATGGTCTTGTCCGTCACGGAAAAAGGTATCTCCGTTTTCCCCATCGGGTTTTTTCTCTTCCGGGAAGATATGTCGTCTCTGTACATGGTAATGTCCAGAGCGCCCATCGGTACGCCCACATTCTCGATTTTCTTAATATTTTCAGAAAGTCTCCGCGCCAGGTGGACCCCACCGGTCCGTATCCCCACAAGGGCCAGGCCGTTTGTCCCGTGGTTACGTTCCAGGATTTCATGGGCAATGCGGACCAATGCCCGGTCAATCGTCTCCTTGTCCATTACTTTCGCTTTTATTTTCAATGAGTTTTACCTCTGGATGAAGGCAAAAAAAAAGCCTCCTCGCATTTTCCGAGGATGCCCTGTATGTTTAGCCACAACTTGTCCCTATACATTCCCGCCCCCTTCTTAGCCTCGCCGGGCTACGTTAAAAGGTCGGGTGTGAGATTAACTCATCCCTGGCGGGATGTCAAGGCAAATCATTTCCCTTTTTATGGTTTGACACGTCTATGGAAAACAGGAAATCCCTCTTTATCCCATAGCCGTAGTCCACTTCGTCGGTCCAGGAAACCTTTATTTCTACGCTTCCGTTGTCCTTGCGGATAATATCGATATCGTCTTTCGTTATCGGGAGCCCCAGGTCATTTATCTTGTTCATCAGGTCCCCGATAATTATATCGTCATCGTTTATGCTGGAGAGGTTGAGCTGCTGGGTGACTTCGTCCTCCAAGGAATAATAATGCATATACGACGGGACGGTCTTTACAAGGACATAGACTGCCAGAGTCCCTACGAGAATATAAAGTAATATCGCGGCCTTACCGCCGCCACGGATATCTGTCATCTATTTCACGATGCGGCCGATCCTATTCCATTGGACCGAGTTGTCGTCAGCGTCCCAGGACCAGTAGAGGATCATTGCCTTGCCGATTATTTTGCTCTCGTCTACAAATCCCCAGAACCTGCTGTCGTGGCTCCTGTCGCGGTTGTCGCCCATCATGAAATATTTGTGGGGCGGCACATAAATCGGCCCGAAGTTATCCCTCGCCTCCATGCTCCTCGGCAGAATCTCGTTATCGCGATATACGGTGTAAGGCTCCGGTATGGGATTACCATTTATATATACCTTCTTGGAAATGATCTGTACTACATCTCCGGGGGTGCCGATTACCCTTTTTATGAAATCTTTCGTCTCGTCCTCCGGATATTTAAAGACGATTATATCTCCCCTCTTCGGGTCACGGATCTTCATAAGTATAGTGTTCGTCAAAGGGATGTGCGTACCGTAAAGGAACTTGTTTACGAGCAGGTGGTCTCCCACCAGCAGAGTGTTTTTCATCGATCCGGACGGTATCTTGAACGCCTGCACGACGAAGGTCCTTATGAAAAGCGCGAGGACCGCCGCTATTATAATGGCCTCGGCATACTCGCGGAATACCGATTTATTTTTAGCTGCCAATGGAAAACCTCCGGTTTTATTTATCGGTTATTTATTAATTTTTTACTTTCAACACCGCCAGGAATGCCTCCTGCGGCACTTCCACAGACCCAAGCTGCTTCATCTTCTTCTTGCCTTCCTTCTGCTTCTCGAGTAGTTTTCTCTTCCTGGTGATGTCGCCGCCGTAGCACTTCGCGATTACGTCTTTCCGGAGCGGGCGGACGGTCTCCCTGGCGATTACCTTAGCCCCGATTGCCGCCTGTATCGCCACCTCGAACATCTGCCGGGGTATCAACTCTTTTAGCTTGACGGCTAACTCACGGCCTCTGATTTCCGCCTTGTCGCGGTGCGTTATGAGAGAGAGAGCGTCAACGCCTTCGCCGTTCAGCAAAATATCCAGTTTAACCAGATTGGATGCCCTGTACCCTATGAAGTCGTAATCCAGCGAGGCATAGCCCCGGCTGACGGATTTCAGCTTGTCGTAGAAGTCCAGGACTATCTCGTTAAGGGGCAGTTCATAAGTTATCATGGAACGGTCGCGGTCCAGATAGTTCAGGTCTTTCTGAATTCCCCTTCTCTCCTGGCATAGCGAAAGGATGGAGCCGATGTATTCGTTAGGCACCATTATGGTAGCCAGTATAAAAGGCTCCTCCATCTTCTCTATCTTCTGCAGGTCCGGGAGCTTCGACGGGTTGTCCACCATGACCACTTCCCCGCCCGTTTTGGTAATCCGATAGACGACTGTGGGGGCGGTGGAGAGAAGAGACAGCCCGAACTCGCGCTCCAAGCGCTCCTGGATTATCTCCATGTGCAGGAGCCCCAGGAACCCGCAGCGGAAGCCGAAACCGAGCGCGAGAGAGGTCTCCGGCTCATACGAGAAGGACGAGTCATTCAGCCGGAGCTTTTCCAGGGAGTCCCGGAGGTCTTCGTATTGCTGGGTATCCGTGGGATAAAGCCCGCAGAATACCATAGCTTTAACCTCCCGGTATCCCGGTAAAGGCTCCGGGGCCGGGTTGTCCGCGCCGGTGATGGTATCTCCAATTTTAGAGTCCTGAACCCTCTTTATCCCGGCGATGATATATCCTACGTCGCCTGCGGTCAACTGCTCCGTCTTTATAAGTTTGGGCGTGGAATATCCAACCTCCATCACCTCAAATACTATATTATTCGAGAAGAGCTTAATCTTCATCCCTTTGTAGACCCGGCCGTCCACTACCCGGACCAGCACCACTACGCCCTGATAGGTATCGAACCAGGAGTCGAATATAAGCGCCGTGAGCGGCTTGTCAGGGTCGCCCTCCGGGGGGCTTATCGTATTCACTACCGCTTCGAGCGTCTCCCGTATCCCGATACCTTCCTTGGCGCTAACAGGGATTGCCTGGGACGCGTCCAGGCCTATCACCTCTTCTATCTCGGTCCGGACCCTCTCTATATCGGCGCTCGGCAGGTCTATTTTGTTTATGACAGGGATTATCTCAAGGTCGTTATCAATCGCCAGGTAGGCGTTTGCCAGCGTCTGCGCCTCCACGCCCTGAGAGGCGTCCACCACCAGGAGTACACCTTCGCACGCGGCGAGGCTCCTGGATACTTCGTAGGTAAAATCGACGTGACCGGGGGTATCGATTAAGTTCAGGACGTAGCTCCGTCCATCAGCGGCAACGAAATTTATCCTGACGGCGTGGGATTTTATGGTTATCCCGCGCTCACGCTCCAGCGGCATGTCGTCCAGAACCTGATCCGACATCTCACGGGCGCTAAGCGCTCCGGTCAACTCGAGTATCCTGTCCGCCAGCGTCGACTTGCCGTGGTCTATATGGGCTATTATGCTGAAATTTCTTATGTTTTTGATTTGCATTGCGAAACATTGATTTTATATTGAATTTGTTTTAAAGTCAAAGAGTTTTAAATGGAAACCGTAAAAAGGAGGGAGAATACTTAACTCTTCGTTTTCAGGGCCAGCCCCGCCGCGCCAAGGATACCGGCGTCGTCTTTCAACTTGCCCCGGACTAGTTTGCACCTCTTGGCCGGTATTTTGAACGCCCTTGTCCTGATTTCCTCTTTTAACGGACCGATGAAAAGGTCCCATGCTCCGGCCATGCCGCCCCCGATGACTACGCACTCAATGTTAAGCAAATTAATCAAATCGGCAATGGCAATGCCTAAATATTTCCCTACATCGGAATATATCCTGCCTGCAACCTTATCTCCTTTTTTTGCCGCATCCGCTACCGCTTCCGCGTTCATCAGTCCGGCTTTTTTCAGGTCTTTTAAAGCTGTGTTGACCCCCCTTGCTACCGCCGCGTCAGCCATCTCTATTACCGCGGTGGCGGAAGAGTACCTTTCCAGGCACCCTCGGTTCCCGCACGGGCAGAGCGGCCCATCCGGGTTCACCGTAATATGTCCGACTTCCCCCGCCATGCCGTCCGCGCCGCGCCATATCTCCCCGCCCAGTATTATACCTCCGCCCACACCCGTGCCTAGCGTAATGCAGACCATGCAGGAGGTCCCTTTTCCGGCGCCGAACCAATATTCGCCCAGGGCATAAGCGTTGGCATCGTTTTCCACGTGGACCGGATATGAGAAACTCTCCTGAAGCCGTGAGCGGAGCGGGGTATCCTTCCAGCCCGGCAGATTCGGAGATAACCGCACTATGCCGTCCTTAGTCGAAATTATCCCGGGAACGCCGATGCCTATACCGGCTATTTCCATCCCACCGGTTTGAGCTTTTCTTACGAGAGTCTGTATGCCGCTCGTCAGCCGCTCCAGAACAATTTCCGGTCCTTCGGCTGCCATGGTCCCGGTGCGCCGGCGTGCAATTATTTTTTCGTCCTCGTGTACCAGTCCGAACCGCAGGTTAGTCCCGCCGAGGTCAACTCCTATAGCGGTTTTTTGCAACGGAAGCCCTCCTAATAGTCATTCATAGATAAAATAATAGTTCCCCCCGATACTTTTGTCCATAATAAAACTTTCGCGTTACTATTGTGCGCCATAAATGATAGAATGTCTCAACCTCCGGTGCAAGACTCGAAATTATTAAAGAAAAATTAGTTTATTATTCTTGAATTTTTTTAAAATCCGTGTTAATATTTGTTCCGTATGCATTTATCTAATAATAAAAATGGGATGCCTGCCATGAAAAACGAAAACGGAATTAAGTACAGGATGACGAAACAAAAGCGAGTTATCCTCGAAGTGCTTAAGAATACTAAGTCTCATCCCACCGCTGATTGGGTTTACGACAAGGTCAAGAAAAAGATTCCAAACATCAGCCTCGGCACGGTATACAGAAATCTTAACATATTAAAAAACCAGGGCGAGATACTCGAACTGTCCTACGGCAAAGGCTTCAGCCGTTTCGACGGCAACTCTTCCAAGCATTATCATTTCACCTGTGAGCACTGCGGCAGGATATTAGACGTCGAAACGCCACAATTTCCCGAAATCGAGCAGGAAGTTACCAGGCACATGGGCGTCAAGGTGGCGCGGCACCGTCTTGAATTCTACGGGTCCTGCCCGGACTGCATTACCGACTGACCCCAACCTTACGGCACCGAATGACCCAGGCACTCAAGCTTGAAGAATCTTTTTTTAAAATAGCTGTCGAAGAGGCTGTCGCCCTGAGGCTCACTCTCGCAAACCGCGAAAAGCTGACAGGCATAGTAAAAGCGGCGGGAAAATACGATTTAAATATCGAATCGGAAGGGTGCGTCATTGCGCTCATGAAAAAAGAAGTTTTTCAGGTCCTCCCCTTCAAAAACCTCATCGATGAATCTTTTTTCCAGCCTCAAACTGAGGAAGAGCCGCTCTCCCATAAATCACGGGTGCAGGACGAATTCCTGGGCCGTTACGTGAAGGAGCGGACGCTCGCGCTTTTGCGTCTCGTCAACGGCGAGGAGATACGGGGAGTTATAGAAGGGTACGACGGCTTCACGATAGCCATAAGGACGGGCAGGGGCCAGGCTCTTCTATACAAGCACGGGCTCTGCAACATCAGTCCCGGTTACAGGCGTCGCCAGAGGGAAAATGAACACCAGCCCATTTGATGAAGCGTTGGAAGAGTTTTATTCCAAAGGTGCGGAAGCCGCTATTACCTTAAAAGACGGCTCCGAGCTGAAGGGCAGAATAAAGAAATACGACGGCTATGTCATATTTCTGGACAACGGGGCCGAAATGATGGTCTACCGCCATTCTATACTTAAGCTCTCCGAAGCCGTGGCGAAGGAGCAGCGGGCGGAGAAGCCCCAGGCGCGCCCCAGACAGGACACCCGCACGGCTCCTGCGCGAATGCCACAGAAGACGACTGACCAAAAGAAAAGGCCGCCCAGGAAAGAGCCCCTACAGGCCATTTCCCATAAGGAGCCGGAGCCAGGCTCTGTATCCCGGATGGGAGAAGAGCTCCTGAAGTGGCTGAAGAACCAGAAGGGCAATGAGTAACATTTCTTTGTTTTTTCTCCCCTTGCTCTCAGGAATACTCCTCGCGCTCTCTTTTCCCGAGGCGGACATATCAGTCCTTGCCTGGGTCGCGCTGATACCGCTTCTTTATTCCATCAGGGACAAATCACCCCGGCAATCTTTTAAAGAAGGTTTCGTCGCCGGGATAGCCTTTTACGCGCTCTCCCTGAGATGGGTTTTAATCGTCATGCGGAGTTATGGCGGCATAGGCTTCTTTTCGAGTTTTTTCCTGCTGCTCGCTCTCTCGGCGTACCTCGCCCTTTACATCGGCGCGTTCGCCTGGCTTTATGTCAAGGCGCGGGAACATGCGGGGACGGCCTCGGTGCTTCTCGCCCCCGCATTCTGGGTGGCCCTGGAGATGCTCCGGAATTACCTTCTCTCCGGCTTTCCGTGGAACCTACTGGGATATTCGCAGCACCAGAACCTGCCGCTGATACAAATTGCGGATATTGCCGGAGTTTACGGCGTCTCAGCTTTAATCGTCATGACAAATGCGGCGATCTCCGAGTTTATCGCGGTAATGTCTTACAGGGAATATGCGGACTACCGGAAGATAGTCTGGCCTGTCGCGGCCGTGGCGGTAATGGCCGCTTCCGCCGTCTACGGTCATTACCGTCTGGCGAACCTCCCGCGCCCGTATGATTCCATGAAAGTAACCGTCGTGCAGGGGGATATAGACCAGTTCCGTAAATGGGACCCGGCGTTTCAGAGCGAGGTGTTCGATGTTTATAAAAAGTTAACCTCCGAAGCCGCGGTACAGAAGCCGGACCTTATAATCTGGCCGGAAACCGCCACTCCTTTTTATTTTCAGGACAGGATTCTGGGCGAGGAACTTTCCGATTCAGTTAAAAAGGCAAATACCTGGCTTCTGACCGGGAGTCCTTCCATCGAGGACCACGGCAGCGATTCCGTCGAGTACAACAGCGCATATCTAATTAATCCCTCCGGAATAGAGACAGACCGCTACGACAAGATGCACTTGGTCCCGTTCGGGGAATACGTGCCGCTTAAGACCCTCCTGCCGTTTGTAAGCAAGATGGTCCACGGCATCGGCGATTTCGGCAAGGGCCGCGACTATACCGTCATGCGTATGAGCAAAGGCTCTTTCGGCACCGCGATATGTTTCGAAGTTATATTCCCGGAACTCGTGCGGCAATTCGTGTTGGGGGGTGCGAATTTCCTGACCAGCATAACCAACGATGCATGGTTCGGAAATTCCGGAGCCCCGTATCAGCACTTCGATATGTCGGTGTTCCGGGCGGTGGAGAACCGGAGGGCGATGGTGCGCGCGGCCAATACGGGCATATCAGGTGTAATCCTCCCGTCGGGCGAAGTGATTGCTACGACGAGTATTTTCAAGCGGGACACAATGACGGCGGAAGTGCCTTTGATGGAAGAAAAAACCTTCTACACCCTGTACGGGGACATATTCGGGTACTTCTGTTCTTTAATTACGACATGTTTTATTGCTATAATTTTATACAGGAGGTTCTTAAAGAGATGATAACAATGGAAGAAGTACAGCGGGAGCTCTCAAGCCTGCGGGATAGGGTTTCGGCCCTGAGGAGGCATCTTTGACATACCCGCCAGGGAGAAGCGCGTCCAGGAGATAAACGGTCTGATGGAGGCCCAGGAATTCTGGGAGAACGCGGAAGCCGCGCAGTCGCTCATGAAAGAGAAAACCGGCCTTCAGAGCGCCATCTCGTCCTGGGAGTCTTTAAGCAAGGCATCTGAAGACCTGGACGTGTTGCTGGAACTCGCCTCGGAAGAGGGCGGCGAGGAGCTTACGCTGGACATAGACGCGGCGATAAAAAAACTTGCCCATGATATAGACTCGGCTGAGCTGGAGCTGATGCTCTCTGGCGAGAACGACAGGCTTAACGCCATCCTTACCGTCCACCCGGGTGCTGGCGGGACGGAATCCCAGGACTGGGCGGAGATGCTGCTCCGGATGTACCTTAGGTGGTGCGAGCGCAGGGGCTTCAAAACTGAGATAATAGACTACCTCCCCGGCGAAGAGGCTGGCGTGAAGAGCGTCACGTTCGAGGTCACGGGCGAGAACGCCTACGGATATTTAAAGGCGGAGGCCGGCGTTCACAGGCTGGTAAGAATATCGCCTTTCGACTCCAACAAAAGAAGGCACACGAGCTTCGCGTCCGTATTCGTCTATCCGGAGGTCGAGGACGACGTTAAAATAGAGATCGACGAGAAAGACTTGCGGATAGACACCTACCGGGCTTCAGGCGCGGGGGGCCAGCACGTCAACAAGACCTCCTCCGCCATACGGATTACACACATACCGACAAATATCGTCGTGCAGTGTCAGGATGAGCGCTCGCAGTTCAAAAACAAGGACAAGGCATTCAAGGTCCTGCGCTCGCGTCTCTACGACCTGGAGGTGAAGAAGAAGGAAGCGGAGCGAGACAAGATGAACAGCACGAAAAAGGACATCGCCTGGGGAAGCCAGATACGCTCCTACGTCTTCATGCCCTACCAGATGGTTAAGGACCACCGGACCGGCCATGAGGTCGGGAATATAAGCGCAGTCATGGACGGCGACTTAGACGGCTTCATCGAGGCCTATCTCCTCGGCAAGCGCGCGCAGCCGGGCACCGTGACAGACGACATTTAATGGAAATAAACGAACTACTCCGGCATTACAAGGGTCGCAGGAATGAAATCCGCGCCCGCCTCGCCGAGTTCAAGGAAACATGGCGGCAGGGAGACCTCGCGATATTCAAGGAACTTTGCTTCTGCATCCTTACCGCCAATACATCCGCCAGGATGGGCATCAACTGCATCGAGGCTGCTGGCGACGATATACTGACCGCCGATGTTGAGGGCATAAGGAATATCCTCTGCGGCCGCTACCGCTTCTGGAAAATCCGCCCGAACTATATCGTCCATACGCGAACTTATCTTCAACAGGAATGCGCCCTCAAAATAAAAAAGAAAATCGAGTCGCTGGCCGACTTCCACCAGCGCCGCGATTTCTTCGCGGACAATCCCGGCATCAAAGGCCTGGGTTACAAGGAGGCGAGCCATTTCCTCCGCAACATCGGATTTGAAGGCTATGCCATTCTGGACATCCACGTCGTCCGCCTGCTGCACGAGCTGGGCATACTCCCGGAGGCGAAACGTCCGGCGAACCGCAAGCAATATGTCTTCATGGAAGAGAAGATGCGCGATTTCTCCAAAGATATAAAAATCGGAATGGACGAACTGGACCTTGCGCTGTGGAGTTACCGGACGGGGGAGATACTGAAATAACTTCTCCTTTATTCCCTTGACCTGCCCATAATTTCTTTCTATAATTCCAACACTTTATAAATTCATGAAAGGACTCGTAATGTTAGAAGATAACGAACTGATACAGGTGCGCCGAAAGAAGCTCGAAGACTTACGCGCAATGGGGATAAACCCTTACGGACAGCGGTATGAGGTAAAGGACCACGCGAAGGAACTGCACGATAAATACGGGCCGACATCCAAGGAAGAACTGGAAAACAATAAAGTCCAGGTAACGGCGGCGGGACGACTCGTGGCCTTCCGGAGCTTCGGCAAAGCCGCATTTGCGCATGTACAGGACGTAAGCGGCAGGATACAGATTTACATGAAGCGCGACATGCTTGGAGAGGAGCAGTTCAAGCTTCTAAATCTGCTTGATATAGGCGACCATATCGGTATAGAGGGTTTCTTGTTCCGCACGAAGACGGACGAGCTGACGATAGAGGTGGAGAAGCTGACGCTCCTGTCCAAGTCCCTCCGCCCCCTGCCAGAGAAATGGCATGGCCTCACGGACATCGAGACCCGCTATCGCCAGAGGTACGTGGACTTGATCGTGAACCCGGAGGTCCGCGATACCTTTGTCACGCGCAATAAAATGATAAAGGCCATCCGCGCATTCCTGGAAGAAAAGGGATTCCTGGAAGTCGAGACGCCCATGATGCAGCAGATCCCCGGCGGAGCCACTGCAAGGCCGTTTATCACGCACCATAATGCCCTGGACATGGACCTCTACCTGCGCATCGCGCCGGAGCTGTATTTAAAGCGCCTTATCGTCGGCGGGTTCGAAAGGGTTTATGAACTGAACAGGAACTTCCGGAACGAGGGCATCTCCATCAAACACAACCCCGAGTTCACGATGATGGAGTTCTATATGGCGTATGCGGACTACCACGTCCTAATGGAACTGACGGAGGAGCTCTTCTCGCGCATAGCGATGGATGTGAAGGGCTCTCTTAAAATTGCGTACCAGGGGGACGAAGTGGATTTAACCCCTCCCTGGCCGAGGATGAGCATGGAGAAAGCGATTGTACACTTCGCCGGCGCCGGCGATGATGATTTAAACGACCTGGAGCGTGCGCGGGCGTTCGCGAAAAAGAATAACGTGCCGCTTGAAGACGGACTTTCCCTGGCGAAGGTGATCAACGAGATATTCGAGAAGACCACCGAATTTAAGATACTAAACCCTGTGTTTATCACCGACTATCCCGTTGAACTTTCGCCGCTCTCGCGCAGGAACGACCAGAATCCGGAACTGGTCGACCGTTTCGAGCTGATAGTCGCCGGGAGAGAGATGGCAAACGCATTCTCAGAGCTCAACGACCCGCAGGACCAGCTCTCGCGCTTTCAGGACCAGGTAGCCCAGCGCGAGAAGGGCGACCAGGAGGCGCAGTTCATGGACGAGGACTATGTCCGTGCGCTGGAATACGGCATGCCGCCGACTGCCGGAGAGGGCATAGGCATCGACCGTCTTGTGATGCTGATGACGGACTCCCCGTCCATCCGCGACGTAATCCTTTTCCCGCAGCTTCGCAAGGAGCAGAGGTAGTGTCTTACTCCTCTTTTATCGCTCTTCGCTACCTTAAAGGGAGGCGCAAACACACCCCCATTTCACTCAACACCATCATATCCATCGGCGGGGTCGCGTTGGGCGTTATGGCGCTTATCGTCGTGCTCTCGGTTATGAGCGGATTCGAGAACGACCTCATGAAAAAAATACTGGGTACCAACTCCCCCATCATCGTGACTTCCTTCAACGACAAAGGAATCACGGACTATAACCAGCAGATGAAGAAAATTCAGGAGATCCCTCACGTAGTCTCCGTCGCTCCATTTACCTACAGCGAGGTTATGCTCACCTCGCCAAGCAGTGTCTCCGGGATAATCCTGAAGGGAGTGAATCCCGCCTCAATCGCCAAAGTAACAGAGCTTTCAAAAACCATGGTAGCCGGGAGCATATCGGGGTTGAATACGGCCGGTCCCGTGCCGGGAATCCTGCTGGGGCGGGAATTGGCGGCAAATCTCGGAGTGAGCACGGGTGAGAGGGTTCGGGTGGTATCTCCTTTCGGGACGATTACGCCTCTCGGCGTTGCGCCGAAATTCCAGGAATTCGTCGTTACAGGGCTCTTCGATACCGGCATGTACGAATACGACTCCAAGCTCGCCTACATATCAATCCCGGTGGCTCAGAAATTTTTTGGCCTTGGCGATTCCGTCACGGGGTTCGAGGTGCGGATTGACGACCTTAGCCTGTCGGCGCCTCTGGCCCGCACGATACAAAACCACCTCGGATTCCCATTCCGCGCGCGGGACTGGATGCAGATGAACAGGAGCCTTTTCTCCGCGCTGAAACTGGAGAAGATAACCATGTTCGTCATACTCGTGCTAATCATCATCGTCGCCTCGTTTAATATCGTGAGCACGCTCATAATGATAGTCATAGACAAGGCGCGGGAGATAGCGATACTTAAATCCATGGGGGCGACCCGTGCCGGGATAATGAAGATATTTATGATAAACGGCATAATTATCGGCGTTATCGGAACTCTTATCGGACTTGCGGGAGGGCTGGCTGTTTGTTTTATTATCGAGAAAACCAACCTCATCACCCTTCCCAGCGACATCTATTATATCAGTCATTTACCGGCGCGGGTTGACCCTGTGGAATTGGTTGTCATATGCGCCTCCGCTATAATAATCAGTTTCGGGGCGACGCTTTACCCATCGTGGCAGGCGGCGAAGCTCGACCCGCTCGAAGCTCTCAGGTACGAATAAAATAAGGAGGTCCTCTCTATGAAACTCAGGGCAATATCAGCGGTTGTGCTCTTCTCCCTCTGCTTTGCTTCTCCGGCGCTCTCGTCCGACTCAAAGGCCAAGTTGTCGTCCAACTCCGGCTTTCTTCTAAGCGGCACTGTCTATAAACAGAGCGGTGCCGCAAGGAGCGGGATTATTACCATTCGCACGAGTTGGAATTTGCCGGGTATTCCGCCCGTTTACAGGTACGATTTTGACATCCTTCACGGAAGCACGGAAGGCAACCTGTACAGTTTCATGCTCTCGGACATCTCGGAGATAGAGTTCCTGCCGCTCGAAGGAAACAGTCAGCCGGTGAACGTGCTGCTCCGGAACGGCACGTTACAAAAGGTAACACTATCGTCGAGCGATAAATTTATTATAGGGACCATGAACCTGAAACTCAATGAAGTTGACGTCCTTACAGACCGCTATGGAGATAACATAATCTCCGGGGGAGATGTCCAGAAGATTGTTTTTTCCGCTCCCCCGGCAGTTCAGGACGAGTCTCTGAATGACGTCGTAAGCTCACTCGGCAAGGCGCTTCAAGTTGGGGCAAGGGATGGACTGGTGGATGACGATTTTATGACCGTACTGCAGAAAATCTACTCCAGGCTGAAGACAAAGGCCGATGAAAAGAGTGGAAAATAATTGACCGCCCCTTTGATTATATCAGTCCGCGGCCTGTCCAAATCATTCCGGATGGGGAATACAGAGGTCGCGGTCCTGAGAGGCATAGACCTGGATATCCCCAAAGGGGAAATGCTGTCCATCGTCGGCGCGTCGGGCGTCGGAAAGAGCACCCTGCTGCACGTTATCGGGGCGCTGGACAAGCCAACTTCCGGACAGGTCATTTACGATGGCAGGGATGTTTTCAGCATGTCCAACGGCGAATTGGCGACGTTCAGAAATAAAAATGTCGGGTTCGTATTTCAGTTCCACCATCTCCTGCCGGAGTTTTCCGCCCTTGAAAACGTCCTTATCCCTTCCATGATAGGCGGCATGGAGCCGAAGGAGGCTAAACAACGGGCGGAAGCGCTGCTTGAGGAAGTAGGACTTTCAGGCCGGCTTACGCACAGGCCCGGAGAGCTTTCGGGTGGGGAGCAGCAGAGGGTGGCTATTGCGCGGGCGCTGATGACCGAGCCGAAGGTGATACTCGCGGACGAGCCAACGGGCAACCTGGATACACATACGGCGCAGTCCGTCCACGAGCTTTTAAAAAAGCTCAATCACGAGAAGGGTCTTACTTCGGTAATCGTCACCCACAACGAGAAACTTGCGGAGATGGGCGACAGGACGGTCCGGATGGTGGACGGGCTTATATTTCGGCCTTAGGGGCCTTTGCCAATATCTCCTCAACTGTCGTCATTCCAGCATTTACCTTATCGATTGCGTCTTCAAACAACGTCTTCATCCCTTTCTCTCTCGCGGCTTTCCAGATATCTTCCTCGGCAGCCTTTTTAGCGACTAAATTCCTGATGCTTCTGTCCAAAGGCAGATATTCGAAAATCGCAATTTGGCCGTGGTAACCCGTCCCGAAGCATTTATGACAGCCCGTCCCGACAAAAGTCCTGCCAAGGCCTTGTATGCCTACCGCCGCATCGCTTTTTTCCGGTTCTTCTTTCTTGCAATAAGGGCAAATGCGGCGAACTAACCTCTGGGCGAGTACGCCGGTCAGCGAAGAGCCGACAAGGTATGCCGGTATTCCTATATCGATAAGCCTGGTGATGCTGGAAACCGTGTCGTTGGTGTGGAGCGTCGTCAGGACCAGATGCCCTGTAAGCGAAGACTTAACGGCTATGTCCGCCGTCTCCATGTCGCGTATCTCGCCCACCATTATTATATCAGGGTCCTGCCGAAGCACTGAGCGGAGCACATTAGGGAACGTGAGGCCTATGGCCTCGTTGATTCCCACTTGTGTCACGCCTGACAGGCGGTATTCCACGGGTTCCTCTATGGTTACCACGTTCTCCTTCTCCGAGCGCACCTGCTGGAGGATTGCGTAGAGCGTCGTGGTCTTGCCGCTCCCGGTGGGGCCGGTGACCAGCAGGAAGCCCTGCGGCCGCGATAGCGCATCAAGAAGAGGTTTTTTTATCCTGGCCGGAAAGCCTATCTGGTCGAGCGAAATCAGCCCCTTGCTCTTATCCAGCAGACGTATGACTACCTTCTCGCCATAAAGCGACGGAAGGGTTGAGATGCGGAGGTCCACTTCGCGGTCGGACAGTTTCAGCTTGCTCGTCCCGTCCTGCGGGAGGCGGCGGTTCGTTATGTCCATGTCCGCGATTATCTTTATGCGCGAGATGACGTAGTCCTTGATCCGGCGTGGAATGGTCAGCGCCTCGCGGAGGTCCCCATCCACCCGGTAGCGCACGGCGACGCTCTCCTCTCGCGGCTCAATATGGATATCCGAAGCGCGCATTTTCACAGCCTCAACTATTATCATCGTCACAAGTTGTATTATCGGCGGGGTTTCACTTAGCTTATAGAGCGACTGGATGTTCACGACCTTATCGTCGGAGCGGTCGCGCAGAAATTCGGCATCCTCGTAAGATTTTATCGAGTTCATCAGGTGAAATACCTTTTCCTTCACCTGATAATGTTTGTCAATGCTGTCGAGGACGCTTTTTTCGGTCGCGACGGCGGGACGGACTTCGCACCCGGTCTTAAACTTTATCTCCTCGATCGTCTGATAATCCAACGGGTCCACCATTGCAAGCGTCAGCTTCCGCGCTTCTAAACGCACCGGGAAAATTTTTTTCCTCTCGGCGTCCTCCTGAGATATCAGGTTCAGCGCTTCGTGGTCAACTTCCACGGACTGCAAATCTATTGAAGGAATCTTGAGCTGAAGGGCGAGTGCATTGATGAGGCTCTTTTCGCTTACAAAGCCGAAATCGGCCAGGACCCTCCCGATTTTCGCCTTCCCGGTCTTCTGGAATAAAAGAGCCTTTTGCAGGTTTTCCGGGGAGAGCGAACTTTCCTCGACCAGCAATTCACCAAGGCGTTTTCGCATAAAGACCTCATGTTATATGAAAGGGAGGACACGAGGGTCCTCCCCTACAATAATTGTAGGGGCCGATCTTCGTATCGGCCCTGACTTTATTTTTCCCGAATTTCTCTGGTATATACGTGGACTACTCAGGAAGGACTAATTTTCTCGCTTGCAAATCTTCGCTATTCTCTCTGCCGCGTCCGCGATATCGGAGGGCATTCCAACATCGAGCCCTTTCTCCTGAAGCTCTTTAAAAAGCTCTACCAGGATAGGAAAATCTAGTCTGGCATGTTTGTAATAGTCCGTGCGGGCGAAAAGGTCCGCGGGCGTGTCTCGGACCATTATCCTGCCCCCCTCCCCCAGCACATATACTGAGTCCGCCATCTGGCTGACGATATTGATGTCGTGAGTCGACATAATGAGAGCCATGCCCCATTTCTTATTCAGCCTGTTAAGGAGCGCGGCCAGCTCTTTACGCGACATCGGGTCGAGCCCCTCGAAAGGCTCATCGAGCACAAGCAGTTCAGGCTTCAGTACCAAGGCTCCTGCAAGTGCGACTTTTCTTTTCTCGCCGCCGCTCAAGTAATGACAGACCTTATTGCGGATATGACTTATTCCAAGTTCGCTTAACGCCTCTTCCACGAGGTGCTCTATCCCATGCTGGGGATACCCGTAATTCCTGGGAGCGAACGAAACGTCGTCTTCAACCGTGGGCGCGATAATCTGGTCGTCCACGTTCTGGAGCACCACGCCTATCTTCTCTCTTATTTTATCATAATTCCTGGAAGGGTCATGTCCAAAGACCTTGACCGCTCCCTCATTCGGGATCAGAAGTCCCAGGATATGGTATAAAAGCGTGGTCTTGCCGCTCCCGTTAGGGCCTATTATAACAACCCTCTCCCCTTTCCGGACGACGAAATCAAGCCCGCAGAGATAGACCTCGGTAGAATCGGGATAGATGTGCTTTATACAGCTTATGCGGACAATTTCTTCCAATACCTGAAGGCCTCCATAACAATCAAAGAAGCTAAGAGAATAATGAGGAAAATGGCCAGGCGTCCACTGGAAAGCGGGCCTTTCTCAAAAACCGCCACCAGCAGGAAGGCAGCGGTCACCATGAGATACGGCAAGTCATAAAGGCGCAGCCTGCCGAGCCCCCTTTCGGCGCTCAGTTTGCCGCTATAGCCCCGGATGGCCATTACGTCATAAAGCATTTGGCTCTTCTCATAAGCCCGGATGAAGAGCATCCCGACTCCCGCAGCCATGTTCCTGGTGTTATTAACCAAACGCCTCGGTCTCAGCCCGCCTCTCAGTCTGAGGGCTATCAAGAAGTTGTTCATAAGCCCGAGCAGGATGAAAAAGGAGCGGTAGGTCATGAAAAGCCCGTCTTTTATCACCTGCGGCATCCACCGTCCGATAAGGTTTACAACCTCCGCGTATGGAGTAGTGGAAACAAGCAATATCATCGCCGACGCCGCCGTCAGGGCCTTCATAATAATCACCGCAGGCAGCATCCAGCCTCCCGACGACTGGCTGTACGCGTAAAGTATCGTAAACGCCGCGGGGAGGAGTGATATTGCAATTATGTATCTGACGGGAAGCATCGAAAGCCTGGCAGTCAACAAAACGGTCAGGTAGAGGCATGCCAGAAGACCCAGGTCCCGCGTGATTATGACGGACGCGATTACCATCGCCGTGGCGACGGTTTTTGAAATTGGCGAAGATTTATGGATGACACTTTTACCTGAAGTGGCCCAGTAATCTATCCGCGTAATGTCCAATGGCAGTCCTATGAAATGATTTCAGGCTTGACTTTGCTTATGAATCTTATGGCCAGCCCGGTAATGAGGGCTTCGATAATCCAGCCGATGGGGCCGAGGCTGAGGGCGGCAATCGCAAAAAACCTGAAATTGAAACCGGTGTTGATTTTAAGAAGCTTACCCAGTTTTTCCGCCGAATGAGTCTCCAGGATGTCCCTCACCTCGCTTGCGGACGACAGGTTGAGATTGATATTAGAAAGATAAACTATAAACAGCATGAGGCAGGTAGACAAAAAAAGCGTAATAATAGTCGCAGCTGCGGCAGAGATGCCAGGTTTTGCCATTTTCCTGAAAGCGGAAAACAATAAATAGCCCATTACGCCCTCAAACCCTATAACAATAGTATTCAGACCAACAGTGGTCACCCCGCCGTGCCCTACCAGTGAAAGTATGAAATTTACCATGAAAGCAGCTACGATAGCCAGCCAGGGACCGAGGATGATACCGGTTATGACTGAAAGGTTAACATGGTACGCTATCGAGACTATCTCAAGGCTCATCCCGACCAGCATCATGGCGGACATCATGCCGAGTAATGGCACTTTCTTTTTTAGGTCCACCTTCCGTACCATAAAAAGCGATAGGGCAACCGCCATTGCCGCGATAATATACCCGGTCAACCAAAACCATACCGGCAGAATCCCGTCCGGAATATGCAGGTGGGACATCAGGGCCTTCCTTTAAAGAAATGGAACTCGGCATCGAACAGTATGGATATGAACCAGCTGACAAGGCTTATGACAAGCGCTCCCCAAAAAGCCGCCCAGAACCCTTGCACGGTAAAGCCGGCCACCGCCCATGCGACAAGCTTCAGCATCAGGGCGTTTATTACAAGCGTGAATAGCCCCAGCGTCAGGATGCTCAGCGGCAGGGTTAATATTATCAGGACGGGCCTGATGAAGGCGTTTACTATCCCCAGTAGTGCCGCGGCTATCACGCCCGACCAGAAGTCCGCGATGTGGATGCCGGGAACCATATAACCGGCCGCGAAGACCGCAAGGGAATTAATAAGCCATTTTATTATTAGCTTGGGAATCATTTTGCCCTTGCATCAGGCGGATTTATCTTTCCACCCTTGACATTAGATAATAGGAAAAAACCAGGACAAGCACTATTGCGGTGCTGACACCAAGCTCCGCCATCGGATAGTAGTCCGTGTGCCTGTCCATGGACATCTGCGCCTCCACCATTAATATACGCCTGAGGCTGGAAATAATGCCTATCGCCAGGAAGGGCTTCAGCGAGAACTCCTGTCGTTTCAGGTATCTGATAACCGTCCAGAGGAGTTCCATTACAATCAGTACGAACAGGACGTCGTTTATGACCTGGAGTATCGAGTTGACGTTTATGGAGGCGAAGTTCGTTGCCGTGAACACCAGCATGAACACCGCGGCGAGAAGCAGCGCCACGGCCACCAGAACGTGCACAGCATCGTCCGCGAATATCAGTGCCTTCCGTATCTTGCATATCAACTCCGGGGTCGTCCTGTGCCCGTTTTCGTGTTCCTTAACCATCAAGGCCTCCGTACGTAAATCTTATCCATTAAAATGGGAAATATAGCACGGGAAGGTATCTCTGACAATTAAAATAATACCAAAGTAACACTCTCTCCGCAAGGACCTCCCGGATTTCTTGACTAACGCCTCAAATTAAAATATCATTAAAGGGCTTACTGATTCCAAACAATCCGAGAGGAACTCAATGTACGAACTGATGATCGAGACGAAATTCGCGGCCGCCCACCAACTCCGGAACTACGGAGGCAGGTGCGAGCGGCTCCACGGCCACAACTGGAAAGTGGTCGTGTACGTAGTCGCTGAGAATTTAAACGAAATTGGCCTGGCAATGGACTTCAAGGAGTTGAAAGACCATACCAACGAGCTGCTTTCCTCCGTCGAGCATGCCTTTTTAAACGAAGTCTTCCCGTTCACGGAGATTAACCCGTCATCCGAAAATATAGCGAAATGGATATATGACAGCTTATCCAAAAAAGTAAACACCGACAAAGTGCAGGTGTCGATGGTTACCGTCTGGGAGTCTGACACCGCCTCCGCCAACTACTATGAATAAAATGGATATAGACGACAAAACTATCTTAAATATTGCCGAAGAAGCCGCGAAAATCCTGCGTGAAAGAAGCGTAGACGGTTTCGATGTTTACGTGCGCTGGAGTTCTTCGATCAGCGCCGAGGCGAAGGAGCAGAAGCTGGACGCCTTCGAGCAGGCCCAGACCTGGGGCGTGGGGATAAGGGCGCTTCTCACGGGAGGCCGGCTCGGTTTCGCATTCGCCACCGGCTCGCCCGAGGCCGTACGCGAGGCGGCTTCGATGGCTGCCCAGAACGCGCGTAACTCGGAACCGGATGATTCAAATAACATACCCCAGCCATCCCGGGATGCATTCCCCAAAATAATGGAATACGATGAAGATGTCGCCAAGGTCACCGCGGATGAGGCTATAGCCCGCGCAGTTGAGCTGGAGAAGGCGGCCCTGGATTATGACAGCAGAATCACCAAGGTGCGCAAGGCTTCATCGTCATTTACCGAAGCCCGCTGGGCCATACTCAGTTCGGAGGGCCTGAAGGCGCAGTCGCGCGGGACATGGCTTTCATGCGGGGTAATGACCGTCGCAGAAGAGGATAACGATTCCCAGATGGGATATGGGTTTGATTATTCACGGCGGCTCTCCGGAATCGATTATAAAGCGGCCGGGGCGGAGGCCGGAGAGAAGGCGGTCAGCCTTCTGAAGGCCAGGAAAGCGCCCACCGGAAATTTCCCGGTAATCCTGGAGAACGAGGTCGCGGCGGAATTCCTGGGCGTGCTTGCTTCGTCGTTTTCAGGCGAGGCGCTTGTAAAAGGCCGCTCGCTTCTGACTGACAAGACCGGACAGAAAATATTTTCGGAAATCCTGAATATCCATGACGATGCCACACTCCCAGGCGGGCTTTCTACCCGCCCGTTCGACGACGAGGGAGTCCATTCCAGAAGGATCCCTTTAGTGCAAGGCGGCATATTCCAGGGTTTCCTGCATAACTCTTATACCGCTAAAAGGACCGGTACCGCCTCAACGGGCAACGCGGTCAGGGCGGGTTTCCGCTCGGCCCCCGGCGTCAGCCCCACAAATTTATACATCGACAAGGGCGGCATCGATAAGGAAGCTCTGATGGGGCGGGTGGACAAGGGGCTATTGGTCCGGGAAGTGCTGGGGATGCACACGGCGAATCCGATATCCGGCGATTTCTCCGTTGGCATTGCGGGGTTATGGATAGAAGGCGGAAAGATTGCCTATCCTATCCGTGAAGGCGCCATCGCCGGTAATCTTATTTCAATATTTTCAGGCATCGATGCGGTGGGAAGCGACTTGCGGTTCGTTGGCAGGCTGGGTGCTCCATCGCTACTACTTAAACCTATCTCCGTCAGCGGAAGCTGATTTTCTCATACATGTCTTCGTCCGAGCAGACTATCAGCGCCTTCCCGTCCTTGAATGCCGCCCAGACGCGCTCCCTGCGGAAATAAAGCGTGATTATCGACCCGAACATGACGATGCAGGAGGCGATAAGGGCCAACATGGCGCTTGGGTCGCGGTTAATGTCGAATACGCTGTATGAAAAGGTTTCCATGTCGGCGAACTTGATATCCACATCCGGGTCCCGGAGCGTGTTCCTCTCCGGCATCTTCAGGAAAAGCCAGCCGGAACTTCTGGGTTTGCCGTTCTCCATCACGGTCAGCATGACCGCCGGGTTCGCCAGGTCATCCGATTTAGAAACGGGCTCACCTGTTTCGTCCAGCGCGAAATCACTTATGAAATTGTCTATACGAAGCCTGTAAGGAGTCCTCTGTAGTTCGGTGTATTCGGCTCCTTTTGGAATTCTCAAGTACCCGCCGGTCTTGACGGATTTCACCGATACCTGAAGGACGATGCCGTTAAAATCCTGCCCGAAGTCACGCTGGTATATCGCCCCGCCGCCCACGAACATCGGCCTGTTGGCGCCGGCGAAGCCATTTTTTATCACGCTGCCGTCTTCCTTTAATGCGGTCAGTTCGCTTCCGTAGTCCTTGAGGCTTCCGTCATTACGGTAGTCCATGCGCACCTTGTCCAGCCGGATATAATAATTTCCTTCCGGGGCCTTCACCGTCTCTCCCTCGTTTATCCTGATGCCGGAATGCCTGTACCCCGTCAGGCCGCTTAACAGATGCGCCGCCAATACCAGCAGTACGCCGGCATGAATGACGTACGGGACAAACGGGAGCCAGCGGTTCTTTTCCGCGAAAAGAAGGCCGTCTTTGGCGAAGACTTGATATCTTTCCTTTGACAGCCTTGCCGATAACTCCACCTCCGAAAGCTCCACCGCGATTCCTTTTTCTCCGCCCGCCTGGATTTCCCGGAGGTTAGAGAGCGGCTCCTTGTATCTTTTTATGACTTTGGGCAGGCGCTGGACAGTGCAGACGAATGTGTTTATTCCGAAAAGTGTTACGATGAAGACCAGCAGGAATAGCCACCACGACTGTGAGAGGTGCTGTAAGCCCACTGAAAGCAGGAACGGGAAGAACAGATGCATATCCATGTCCCCGTAAATCTGGGGATGAAAATATATAACGAAGGAGCCGTACATGGCGACCGCGACCATCGCAAGCACGAGGTAGACCGTAAGTTTAAGCGAGTTAAAGAATTCCCATAGCTTACTCAAAGACCGCGCCCCTTAAAGCTGGTGAGTGTTCTTCATGAAAATGCCCACGCCGATGTATGTGAACATGGTTATGGCGAACCCCAGAATGGAAAGCCATGCGACCCCCCTGCCCCGGAGCTTCTTAACGTAAAAGGAGTGCAGGAAACCGGCATAGAAAATCCATATAAGGAACGACCACATCTCCTTCACCTTCCAGAGCCAGTAAGTCCCCCAGGCGAGGTATGCCCAGATGCCGCCTATTACCATGGATATCGTAAACAGAATGTAGCCGTAGTAGGCTGTGCGGAAGATAAGTTTTTCAAGCCCTCTCCCGGCCTCCGCCTTGGAGACGAGATAGAGCACCGCGCCGGCGAAAGAGGCCCCGAAAAAGGCATATCCCACGAAGGCGGATGCGACATGCGTAGAGAACATCCATGTATCGAGGGCGGGATACAGAGGCGTAATCTCGCTGGGAGAAATGTAAACCAGGACCATCACGAGCGATGCTATTGGCAGTAGGAAATACCCGACGCGGAACTCTTTATAGCGGACTCTGACATACCAGTAAACGAAGCCGATGGACCACGCAAAGGAGGCAAGGGATTCATACCTGTTGGCCATGGGCGCGTGGCCGGACTTCATGCTGCGGGCGGCAAGCGATACCGTCATGGCTGCCAGGTACAAAAGCGCCAGCGCTTCGGCAACCAGAAGGACTGGCTTCTTTGCCATAGCCAGGCGGAGCAGGAATGCCAGCGCCGCGCCTATCGATAACCACAGGGCCGCCTCCCGCGCGAACGACTCAAGATCAAACAACGCTATGGCTGCCTTCCCGGCTTGGCAGGTTTGGGAATAAAGGAGTAGTTTTGCAGTTCTTTCTGATTTTTTTTGCGCCAGACGGAGTGCTCCTTCAGCCAGATTGAATAGTTTTCCTGGCCGGCAATGCCATGCGCTTGCATAAATGTCCCCTGATTGATCGGCTTCGAGTTCAGTGCCGGACATGCCGTCTCGGACAGGACCCACGAAGAATGCATGAAAAGACCGAGGGTGACAAGCAGGAGCATAAATTTCAAAAAGTTTTTCATTACCTTACCTATAATGATTGATTTAACAATTAATTGCGACCTGGAAAATATTAATACAGAAGGGGAAATTATTCAAGAAAAAACGCGTCAGGCGCGCCTTAAACGAAGAGAGTTAGTGACGACGGAAACGGATGACAGCGCCATCGCGGCGGCGGCCATAACGGGTTTTAAGAGGATGCCAAAGAACGGGTACAGCGCCCCCGCAGCCATCGGGATTCCGACGGTATTATAGAAAAACGCCCAGAAAAGGTTCTGCTTTATCGTCCTGAGCGTCTTTCGGCTGATCTCCAGTGCGTCCGCCGCCTTGGTAAGTTCCGGCCGGATCAGCAATATGTCGGAAGCCTCTATGGCGACATCCGTACCCGTCCCGACCGCAATGCCTATGTCCGCACGGGCCAGTGCGGGCGCGTCGTTTATGCCGTCCCCCACCATCGCTACTATTTTCCCCTGCGCCTGGAGCTCCGCAACAGCCTTTTCTTTTCTGTCCGGAAGCACTCCCCAAATTATCTTTTCAATGCCCACCTTGCGTGCTACCGCCCGGGCCGCAAGTTCAGTGTCACCCGTCAGCATGATGACGTCCAGCCCCAGGGCCTTTAGCCTCCGGACCCCATCTGCGGAGCCTTCCTTTATGCCGTCGGCGATTGCGATCAGTCCGACCGGCTTTCCATTTTTTGCGACGAATATGGAAGTATATCCCTCCTTGGCAAAACCGACCTCGGCGTCCTCGAATCTCCCGGTTTTCACCCCTCTCTCTGCCATCAGGCGGGCATTTCCGATGAGAATGTCTTCATTGCCGACTTTCGCTCGCGCACCGTAACCCGGCAGCGCTTCAAATCCTTCCGCCGGAGAAAGTGCCAGCTTTTCCTCGCGCGCCTTCTCCGTGACCGCCTGCGCCACGGGGTGCTCGGAATAATTTTCTACCGACGCGGCCAGGGCAAGAAAATCCTCATCCCCTTCATCCAGCATCTCAATTGCCATCACCCGGGGCTTGCCCTCAGTAACCGTCCCGGTTTTATCCAGCACTATAACATCAGCCTTTGCAAACCGCTCCAGGACGTCTCCGCCCCGGAAAATTATACCTTTCTCGGCGGCCCTTCCGGTTCCGACCATTATCGCGGTAGGAGTGGCAAGCCCCATCGCGCATGGGCAGGCGATTATAAGAACTGCAATAAAAGCCAGCAGGGCGAAGGTAAATCCCGCCCCCGCGGCAAGCCAGGCTCCAAAGGCTATGAATGCGGCCACAATGACCGCCGGGACAAAATAGGCCGCCACTGTATCCGCCAGTCTCTGTATAGGCGCTTTAGCGCCCTGAGCCTCTTCCACCAGCCTTATTATCCCGGCCAATACCGTATCTTTTCCTACCTTTTCGGCCTTAAACCTGAAACTTCCCGTTAAGTTCAGCGTCCCGCCGAACACCCTGTAGCCATCGCTCTTTTCGACAGGCAGGCTTTCGCCGGTAAGCATGGACTCGTCCAAAGACGAGAAACCGGCAATAACAGTCCCATCTACGGGCACTTTTTCGCCTGGACGAACCACAACCTCGTCGCCCGGCATCACGTCTTCCGCGGATATCTCAACCTCGCGTCCGTCCCGTACTACGCGCGCTGTTCGGGGAGAAAGCTTCATCATCCGCTTCACCGCTTCGGACGCCCTGCCCCGGGAGCGTGCTTCGAGAAACTTTCCGATTAAGATAAGGGCGATTATCATCGCGGAGGTATCGTAATACACGGCATCGCCATATTCAGCGAAAGCGGCCGGGAAAAAGGTGATGACCGCGCTGTAGAAATAGGCCGCGGACGTGCCGGTCGCTATCAGGACGTCCATATTAGCACTCCCGTGGGAGAGGGTGCTCCACGCGCCTTTGTAGAACCTCCAGCCTGCCCAGAACTGCACGGGCGTCGCCAGCGCGAAAAGGATTATATTTAGAACCGGGTGGGATACGGGAAGCTGATATGCCCCGTGGAAAGACGCGGCCATGATTATGGCGCTTAAGGCTACGCTGACTGTGACTTTAATCTTAAGCTCGTGAAGTCCTTCTTCCTCCCTTGCTTCCTTGACCTCCGGCGCGGCCTCCTCTTTCTCAAGTACCTGGTATCCCGCTTTTAAAACCGCTTCCTTTAATTCGCTTTCGGATATCTCGCCAGGCACGTATTCGACACGTGCCGTCTCCGCTGCCAAATTTACATTTGCCGCAATCACCCCAGGCCGCTTCTTGAGCGCCCTTTCCACCGCGGCGGAACAGGAGGCGCACGTCATGCCGCCGATGTTTATAGTGCTTACAGCGTCCGCTTTTTTATCATTTTCCTGCATAATTTTATTCTAATCATTCCCCTTCGCCACGGCAATAAAAAAAGAAGGGGCCCTGGAAGGCCCCTGATTTAAGATTATTTTTTCAAGTGTTATTTCAAATGGGACTGGAGACGGGTTTTTTCCTCTTCCATCGCCCTTTTACCGGATTCTATCGCACTCTGGAGCACCGGTTTTTTCTCTTCTATATAATCCCGTCCGCGGCTTAAGGTATCCGCGATTTTAAGCTTCGCGCTCTGGCCCGCCGTCAAGATTTTATCTTTGGCGTCGCCCGCTATTTCGCTTATCTTCTCCCTGGTCTCGCGCCCGGACTGCGGGGCCGTCAGAAGCGCGACTCCGGCACCTACTATCCCGCCTACAAGGAAAGAAAGAACAATAGAGCCCGTGGAAAAATTCTTCTCTTCGTACATTACGCGACCTCCTTCTTTTTCCGTAACCCGATGTTTTCGACCAATGTCTGTACCCCGACCTTTACGCCTACGAGGTACGCCGCCGCATCTATCAACGACCCCCTTATCTTCTCGTCTACTATGGCGTTTATCCCGTTTACCGTGCCGGTTACCTCTTCGACCGTCCCCTCGATTTTTTCAACTCCTGACTTGGCTATTGCGACTACTTCGTTCACCTCGTCGACCGTATTTCTGACCGAGCTTACTAACGGCAATATCTCCGTGTTTATCAACGTCTTGACTGACGTATTAAGGTCGTTTAGAGTGGACTCCACCGATTTCAGCGTCCGCATCAGCTGGAACATAGCCGGTATAAGCGCCAAGACTGCGACCGCGAAAGCGATGGCTATTATTAAAATCGCCGCTGGAATCATTCAACGCCTCCCTTACTTTTAAATATACATCAAACGGGCCGTATTAACAAGACGGCGCAGTGTGCTCTCCTGGCCACTGATTCGGCGACGCTTCCCAGGAGAAGCCTGTTTAAGCCCCTCCTGCCGTGCGTGCCCATGACAATCAGGTCCACCCCTTTTTCCTTTGCTAAGCTTATAATCTCGTCGTGTACGTCACCTTCCTTCACCAGCGTTTCCGGCTGAACTCCATGCGATGCGGCTTTTTGCTTCAGGGCAGTCATCAGCTTGTCCGCATGCTCCCGGAAAGCCTCACGCATCACCTCCACGTTCGCCATCGCGGCTTCAGGATCGGGAATGGCCAGGACGGCGATGTCCAGGGCATAAAGTAGCGTCACCTTTGAGCCGAGTTTGGATGCAAGGAGGAAGCCCTGCTCCGCGGCGAGGTTGGATACCTCACTCCCGTCCACAGGGATTAAGATGTTATCGTACATAATCAATTTATAACAGATGGACAGAATTTAGTAAAGAAAGCCTTTTTGATGTTATATTTAAAAGGAGGGTAAAATGAGGGGACTATGCCACACTTTGGGCTGATGGACGAATACAAGATGGAGCCGCACGAGGCGGCTCTTATGCGCGCAAGGCTCCATATTCGGAGCGGCATGAGAAGGCTGCGTCAGGGCATGCTGAAAGAAGGTCTGTTCACACTTTATGATTCGCTCTATTCCGGGATGAGGTTCTATATACTTTCACCCGAAAATAAGGACAGGTTCGACGGGGCGGAAGGCATTCAGCGGACGGAGGAGATGGCTTTATATAAATTGCTCCGGAATGCGGGAGCGGTGGACAGCTCGTTCGATTTCGATTCGTTTTTTGACTTAATGGAAAAGTTGATAGACGGGGTCGATGTTGAAATCAACAGCGCGGAAGCGCTGAAGGGCTATGACAAGATAATGACCCAACTCGGCGTAATGCCGTTCGACGAGTCTGCCCTCCCGCCGGAGAACCCGAAGACGCCTTGATCATATCTATTTACAGATTTTCTTTGGTAAAAAGGATACCGCTTACGACCTCGGCAGGTTTGCCAAAGGGACCCATTTTCTTGCCGTTCAATTCGGCGGTGACTCCGCCCCCATTTCCCAGGGTCAGGACAATCTCGTCGTCCGCCTTGATCTCCAGGACCCCTCCCTTTTTTAAAGTCCCGTTCATCCTTCTGGACTTGTCTGCCCTGTAGGAGTAATAGCTGTCCGCGGCCGCGAAAAGTTTCAGTAAAAGCGGGCCTGTCTTTTGTACTGGCTTCTGCACCTGCGGCGCGTCGGCAGTATGCGGCTTAAAAGAAGTCGCATTTTTTAAGGCGGTAGTAGTCGGCGTCTGTACCGGCGGGACGGGGGCATTCCTGAAGGCTGCGGGCGGGGAAGGAGGCTGTAATTCCAGCGGCTTCACTTTAGGAGTCAGCAGGAGCATTATCCCCGTTATAGCCGCACCGAGGATGATTCCTCCAATGATTATCAGGTAAATCGGATTTTTTTTCTTGCCAGGCTTTTCCGCGCCAGACGGATGCCTTCTGCGGGATATGCTTATGAGAGAGGGCTTTGGATGGTGCTGTACCTCTCCGCCCTCAGGCGTCTGCACCTCTTTCTGGGGGAAAAGCTCCCTGTACCGTGCCATTACATCCTTGACGTTCAGGCCCAGTTCTTTCGAGTAAGTCCGCAGGAAGCCGACTACAAAGACCTCGCCGGGAATAACGGAATAATCGTCTTCCTCGAGCGCCTTCAGGAAGGTGTGGCTTATCCTCGTCTTTTCAGCGATCTCGGTGAGGGAAAGACCTTTCGCCTCCCTCGCCGCCTTGAGTTCTTCACCGATAGTGGGCATTTACTTCAATAGGTCCAGATATTTATCGGCCTGCGCCGCAAGGTCCGTATTAGGCGCCAACTGTTTTGCCTTTTCCAGGCTCTCTTCCGCCGCCGCACTTTTGCCCTGCTTAAAGTATATCAACCCGAGGTCGAAATACGGCTGTGGGTTTTTCGGCGCGGCTTCGATGGTCTTCTTATAAAATTTTTCCGCCTCGTCCGTATTGTTCATCTTGTTGTATTGGTCGGCAAGACTATACATTGCGGCCACGTTATCAGGCGTCGCCAGCAGTGCTTCCCGGAAAGACTTTGCCGCGGCTTCGTGGTCGCCGATGGTGTCATAGACATATCCCAGGTTGACCAGCGCCTGGTCCTTCGTCGGGTAGACCGGGTTATCTATTGCCTTCCTGATTTCCTTTATCGCGTCAGGAAAATCCTTTTTCTGCGCGTATACGAGCCCCAGATTATGGTGGCCGTCTCCAAAATCAGGGTCGATAGATATAGTCGTTTTGAATTCGTCCATGGCCTTGTCGAAGTTTTTCTCCTTGTAATAGATTATCCCGGCCGCGAAATGTGCGTCTATGTTTCTGGGGTTCTCCGCTATCGCCATGTTGAATTCATAAAGCGCGGACTCGTCGTTTCCAGACTCCATCCGGTTCAACCCGCTCTTGTAGTGCGACAGGGATTCCTGGACTTTAGTCGGACCAGTCGCACAGGCGGACAGGAACAGTGCGGCGGCCAGGACAAGATAAAACCGGTTTTTCATCCTATATCCTCAAAAGATGTTATTTTCCTGAACTCGCGATAGCGCCCTTCTATTTCCTTGTAGTCCAGGCTTTTCATCCTGTTCAGGCTGAAGTCCTCAACGTTGAAGGAGGCCATGACGCTCCCGAAGATTATGGCCTGTCTAAGCGACGCCTCGTCGAAATTCATTACGTTATCCAGATAACCCATGAACCCGCCGGCGAAGCTGTCTCCAGCTCCGGTGGGATCGAAAACCGCCTCCAACGGATATGCGGGAGCAGAGAATACCCCTCCGGAATTGAACATCACGGAGCCGTACTCGCCCCTCTTCACGATAAGGGTTTTGGGTCCCATCGCCTGTATCGCCCGCGCCGCCTTCACCAGGTTCGGTTCGCAGGCAAGTTCCCTCGCCTCGGCTTCATTTATCAGCAGTATATCCACCTCGGCCAGGGTCTTTATAAGCTCGTCCCTTTTCCCGCCGATCCAGAAGTTCATGGTATCGCAGGCTACCAGCTTCGGCTTGTCTATCTGGTGGAGCACCTCTCTCTGGAGGACCGGGTCTATGTTTGCCAGAAACACGACTTCCGATGAGCGGTATGCATCCGGGATTTTCGGCTTGAAACTTTCAAACACATTCAACTGGGTATCAAGCGTCCTGGCTTCGTTTAAATCAAAACCGTACTCGCCCTTCCAGCGGAAGGTCTGGCCCTTGGACTTCTGGAGGCCGGAAACGTCGATTTTCCTGCTTTTCAGGAAGTTGACGTGTTTATCGGGGAAATCATCGCCCACCACCGCCACCAAGTTCACGGACGTGAAATAGCTGGCCGCCGTGGAGAAATAAGTCGCGGAACCCCCCAGGACTTCGTCTGCCGCCCCGAACGGGGTCTTGACGCTGTCAAACGCTATGGAACCAACCACGAGAAGGCTCACCCCTTAGACCTCCTGTCCCACGTATTTGCCGATGATTATATCGAGCTTGTTTTTAGCCTCTTCAGGTATATGCTCCGCCGGGGTCATTATTGCGTATTTCAAAGACTCTCCGCACGGACAGGAGCGCGAAACGGGCAGAGACGAGACCGTGATCTGAATGATTTTTTTCGCAGTCTCCACGTTCTTCTTTAAGATAGCGATTACCGCCTCGACGGTAACATCTTCCTCCGTCTCATGCCAGCAGTCGTAGTCCGTGGCAAGGGCCAGCGTGGAGTAGCATATCTCCGCTTCCCGCGCGAGCTTCGCCTCGGTGACGTTAGTCATACCGATGACGTCCACTCCCCAGCTACGATATATCCTGGACTCGCCCCTCGACGAGAACTGAGGGCCCTCCATGCAGATGTACGTCCCGCCCTTGTGCATTTTAGCCCCGGCCTTCAAGCCGGCGTCGTAAAGCGCCTCCGCCAGCTCTGAGCAGACCGGGTCCGCGAACCCGACGTGAGCGACTACCCCGCCGCCGAAGAACGTGCTGACCCGGTTTTTAGTCTGGTCATAGAACTGGTCCGGGACGACTATGTCGCCAGGCGCGATAGTTTCTTTCATACTCCCGACGGCTGAGACGGATATGATGCGCTTGACGCCGAGTTTTTTCATGGCGTAGATGTTCGCCTGATAATTTATTTCCGAGGGAGTGAACCTGTGACCCCGGCCATGTCTGGGAAGAAACGCCAGCCGTCTGCCTTCCAGCGTTCCCAGGATGAACTCGTCCGACGGCGCTCCGAAAGGAGTATCCACCCGGACGGAGGTGACATATTTCAGGCCCTCCATGTCGTAAAGGCCGCTTCCGCCTATTACTCCTATTTCCGCTTCAGGCAATTTAATTTCTCCTGTTAAAATACCAACTGAAACATCCGGATTATAAGCCAAAGGGAGTATTTTGTAAAGGAATTTCGGGTAGTTTTAATAGCTTTTAATACCGGCCGGAGAAATAATCATCGAGTATGCGGGGGTGGTCGAAGCAGATGGGTGAGGGCAGGCTGCCTTTTGCGAAAACGCCTATGCCCTTTGCGTCGTCGCCCGCTCTCGGCATGCCTTTCGCCCTGGCTATGAATACAGTCGATATGGTGTGAAAACGGGGGTCCCTTTTCGGGTCGGAATATGTATGGAACTGGCGGATCAGTACAATGTCTAAACCAGTCTCTTCCCTGGCCTCCCGGACGGCCGCGGCCTCGGCGCTCTCGCCGTAATCTATGAACCCGCCCGGTATCGCCCAGCCATGCGGCTCGTTTTTTCTCTCTATCAGGACTATCCCCTCCGGTAGCTCGATTATGATGTCTACCGTGGGGAAGGGATTCTTCCTTTCAGGCATCAGCCTTCCACCCAAGGCTCCTCGGACTCCGCCGGAATCGGGGCCGCCGTTTCAGGTTGCGGGATTTCTTTTGCATCTTTCGGCTCCTGCTCGGCATGGTTTACGTGGCCGGCCAGTTCAACCGTGCGCTCCGGCACGATAGAATTGATGGCGTGCTTGTAGATAAGGTGCTGGCCGTCATGCTTCAGAAGAATGACGAAATTATCGAAGCCTTTCACCAGCCCCTCGATCTTGCCCCCTCCGGCGATATTCACTACTACCGGGATTTTCTCTTTACGCACGTGGTTTAAAAACGCGTCCTGCAGGTTTATCTGGGACCTCGACATGTCTCTCCCTTTTTCCTAATGTGTTAATACTTCTCCGCCCGACCCATCCTATAAAAAACTATCGGAAATCCCCGGAAATATCAAGTGCTTTCTTTACCGAGGCCATTGACGACGCTAAATTTTTATCAGAAATATCAACCCACTGCACGCCTTCCTGGCCGTTAAACCAGGTATATTGCCTTTTAGCGTAGTGCCTCGTGTCGCGTTTTATCAGCCGCACGGCCTCATCCAACCCCAGTTCGCCGTCCAGATACGCCATGAGCTGTTTGTAACCGAGCGCATGCATGGAGGGCATTTCGCGGGCGCAGCCTTTATCCCGAAGCGTCTTCACCTCGTCTAACAGCCCGATTTTAAACATTTTTTCTACCCGTGCATCTATCCGCCTGTAAAGCTCCGGCCGGGGCATTGTAAGGCCCGCGATTTGATATTCGTACCTGCCTTTATTGCCCCATTGCGACTGTTTTTCGCTTATTGGTTTCCCTGATTTTTCAAACACTTCCAACGCGCGAATTATCCTTCTTACGTCCGACGGATGTATCTTCTCCGCCGCCTTTTTATCTTTATTTTTCAACTGATTATATAGGATTCCAGGCTCTTTTCTCTCTGTATCGTAAAGGGCCTCCCGTAGCATAAAATCCGCCCCCGGACCCTCAAAAATGCCCTGTAAAAGCGCCCGTATATACATGCCCGTCCCGCCCACGACCATGGGGATTTTTCCCCGCCGCCCTATGTCCCCTATCGCCTCGTCCGCGAGTTGGACGTACCGCCCGGCTGAGAACTCCTCCTTTGGGTCCGCCACGTCTATAAGGTGGTGCGGCACCCGCGCCCGTTCCTGAAGAGTCGGTTTCGCGGTGCCGATGTCCATGCCCCGATATACCTGCATGGAATCCGCGCTGATTATTTCCGCGCCTATCTCTTCGGCGATGGCTAACGATATTTCAGTCTTGCCGACTGCGGTCGGGCCGACGATAATATAAATCATTTCCTCTTAAACATCTTCTCCAACTCGTTCAACCCGAACTTTATCACAGTCGGCCTGCCGTGTGCGCAGGTGTACGGCATCTCGCAGGCGAAGAGTTGTTCTATGAGCCGCTCCATTGCGTATGGGTGCAATTTTTTGCCGGCCTTGACGGCGCTCTTGCAAGCGAGCGATTTGCAAATTTTTTCCCGAAGCTCCTCCGCCTTCCCTTTGACGTCCGCGCTTTCCAGCTCGGATACCAGCCCAAGCACCACTTCCTTTATGTCCGCCTTCTCAAGGAACAGCGGCTTTGAGCGGATGAGGAAACTGCCGCCGCCGAAAGGCTCCGCATCGATCCCCAGTTCCTTAAGCTCCGGCAGGACTGCATCGAGGAGCGCCGCCTCCTTCGCGGTAAGCTCTATACGCTCCGGGACCAGCAACCCTTGCGAGGATTCCCCGTGCTTGCCGAACCGGGCCTTCACCTTTTCATACTGCACACGCTCGTGCGCCGCGTGTTGGTCGATTAAGATAAAGCCGTCTTCTCTCCTTGCAATGATGTAGGAATCCATAACCTGCATGGGGAACTCCCGGCTGAATTCCCGTTCCGGTTCTGGGTGAACATTCCTCTCTGTGTGGAGCGGAATCCTCTCTTGGCGGTGCTCATAAACCGGGAAACTCTCGGCGGCGTCCCGATAAGCGGCGGTAGGCCAGCCGGACGGCGGGGCGAATGGGGCAGGGGCCTCGCGTACCGTGCCCGCTTCCATGAAGGCGCCCGCGCCGGGGGCGCACTCGGAGTTTTTCAACGCACAGATGACAGCCTCTTTTATGGTCTTCTGCACCCCTTGCGCGTCAGCGAAACGGACCTCCCTCTTGGCCGGATGCACGTTCACGTCCACCTGAGATGGTTCTATATCTATGAACAGGATCGATGCCGGGTGCCGCTCCTTCATCAGCAGGGACTCGTATGCATCGTAAAGGGCGCGGGTTATCACACGGTCCTTAACGGGCCGGCGGTTCACGAAGGTCTCCTGTCTTGAGCGGTCGGAGAAGGTGCTGCCCGGCGCGGAGACGAAACCATGAACGCGGCATGCTCCGCCGCCGTTATTTATCTCCGAGAGTCCCTTCGCGAAGTCTCTTCCGTAAACTTGGGCCACCCGCTCCCTAAGCTCACGGACCGGCGGGCAATCGAACAATTCCTTGCCGTCACTTGTCAGCCTGAAATGGACCATCGGGTGCGCAAGCGCCAGCCTCTCAACCGTCGCCGCTATGTGCGATAGCTCGGTCTCACGGCTCTTTAAGAACTTAAGCCTTGCCGGGGTATTGAAGAATAAGTCGCGCACCTCCGCCGTGGTCCCTCTGGCCGCGCCGACCTCCTTCACGCCCTGGATTTTTCCGCCTTCGATGTAGACCGATGAGCCGTGGCCCTCGCCAGTTGATGTCGTGAGCCTGAACCGCGAAACCGATGCGATGGACGGGAGCGCCTCACCCCGAAAGCCCATGGTGGAGATTGACAGGAGACCGTCGTCGGAGCTCAGCTTGCTGGTGGCATGGCGCTCGAAAGCGAGAAGGGCGTCGTCCGGGGACATCCCCGAACCGTCGTCGATTATCTTTATTAGCTTGGTCCCGCCGCCCCCCGTCTCGATGAATATCCGGGATGCGCCCGAGTCGAGGGAATTTTCGACCAGCTCCTTCACTACCGACGCCGGTCGCTCCACCACCTCTCCGGCGGCGATTTTATTTGCGATATTTTCAGGAAGGATTTTAATCATGTTCCCGTATGCCCGAATCCACCGTCCCCGCGCTTGGTTCCGTTTAATTCTTCGACGTGGATCAGCTCCGCCCGGACCACCTCGTTTATCACCATCTGGGCGATGCGGTCGCCGCGTTTTATGGTAAAAGGCTCCTCACCGAAATTAATGAGTATGACCTTTATCTCGCCGCGGTAATCGGCGTCCACCGTACCCGGCGTATTGACGAGGCTTATGCCGTGTTTAGCGGCAAGCCCGCTTCTCGGGCGCACCTGCGCTTCGTATCCTTCCGGAAGCTCGATGGATATGCCGGTAGGGACGAGCGCCCATTTTCCGGCTAGAACAACCATCTGCCCGTCCACCGCGGCCAAAAGGTCCATACCCGCGGAATGCTCCGTCTGGTACGACGGCAGAGGCAGGTCTTCGCTTCCAGGTAATTTCTTTATTTTTATTTTTAATTGAACGGACATTTCTTTAATGGACGGGGATTTCTTTTTGAAGCTCTGCCTTCTCTATCGGCCCCAGGGCGCTCATGGCTATTTCCTCGCTGCCGAAAAGCTCATGCACCAGCCTGTTCACCTGGTCCGAATCCACCTTCTCAATCTCCGCGATTATCTCGTCCAGGGTGTAGCGGCGGCCCAGGTACATCTCCTGCTTAGCGAGCTGACTCATCCGGTTGTACGTATTCTCCATGCCGAGGACCATATTTCCTTTAAGCTGTTCCTTTACCTTCTCCAGTTCGTCTTTCGTTACGCCCTCTTCCCGCAGCTTCTTTATCTCTTTCCAGATGACCCTGACCACCGATGCGGCCTTGGAAGGGCTGACTCCGGCATAGATGACGAATAACCCGGTATCTTTCAAGGAAGTGAGGTATGAATAGACGGAATAGGCAAGCCCGCGCTTCTCGCGTATCTCCTGAAAAAGCCTGGAACTCATACTGCTCCCAAGCAGGGTGTTCAGGGAATACATCCCGAACCGGTCCTTGTGCGAGTACGGCAGCCCCTTCGCGCCCATGCAGACATGTACCTGCTCCAGCTTCCGGTGTCTCACGTTGACGGCCGGCTTAAAACCGGCTGGATCGCTCTGGGGCCTTGGCTTTTTCTTTTTCCTCCCGCCGAAGCTTTTGTTCAGCGTCTCTATCAGGAGGTCGTGGTCGAAATTTCCGGCGGCGGAGATAACGATCTCGGAGGGCACGTAATAGTCTTTCATGTAGTTGATAAGGTTTTCGCGGGACAGGCCGTTCATGCTTTTCCTGGTTCCTAGAACCGGCTGACCAAGCGGGGTGCCCTTCCAGACCGATTCGTAGAGGAGCTCGTGTACCAGGTCGTCGGGCGTATCCTCGACCATCTTTATCTCCTCCAATATCACCTTGCGCTCACGGTCCAGCTCTTTCTGGTCGAATGTGGAGTTGTTGAAGATGTCGGTCAGGAGGTCCACGGCGCGGGCCAGGTGTTCGTCCAGTACCTTAACGTAATAGGTTGTGCCTTCTTTGCTGGTGAACGCGTTGAGTTCTCCGCCCATGGAGTCCATCTCGATGGCGATGTCCCGCGCGCTCCTCCTTTTTGTGCCCTTGAAGAGCATGTGCTCTATGAAGTGGGAGACGCCGCTCAACTCCGGGGATTCGTCCCTCGCGCCCACGTTTATCCAGACGCCTAGCGACACGGACCGGACGTGGTTTATCCGTTCGGTCACTACGCGCATCCCGTTATCTAATAGTTCTCTTTTATACATGGCGTTACCTAAGATATTACCATAAAAAAAAGGAAACGAGCCAAATCATTGCCCATTTCCCTTCTTTTCTTCGCGTTTATCTTATTGCCTTAGTCTTGCTTCGCCTTTAAATCCTTGGCCGCTTCCTTGGCCGAGAGGCGTATCTTGCCCTGGCGGTCAACTTCCAGGACCTTCACCATTATCTCGTCGCCTTCCTTAAGCTCGTCGGCGACGTTCGTCACCCTGTGCTCGGCGATCTGAGAGATATGCACCAGGCCGTCGGTCCCCGGCGTGATCTCGACAAAGGCGCCGAAGTCCATGATCTTCCGGACCTTGCCTTTATAAATCTTGCCTATCTCCGGCTCCATGACGATTCCCTGGATGATGTCGATGGCCTTCTTTGCGGCGGCCTCATCCGCGGAAGCTATGTTTATAACGCCGGTGTCCTCGATGTCGATCTTGCAGCCGGTTTCCTCCACTATGCCCCTTATCACCTTGCCGCCGGAACCTATTACCTCTCGTATCTTGTCCGGCTTTATCTGGATGGTGAATATCCTGGGGGCATGCGGGGAGAGGTTAGCCCTGGGCTCCGGCAGCGCGTCCAGCATCCTGCCAAGGATATGGAGCCGGCCTTCCTTCGCCTGAGCAAGGGCCTCCTTCATCAGGGCCTTGGTGACGCCGCCTATCTTTATATCCATCTGCAAAGCGCAGACGCCAGCACTTGTGCCGGTCACTTTAAAATCCATGTCGCCAAGATGGTCTTCAAGGCCAAGGATGTCCGAGAGCACGACGTACTTCTCGTCTTCCTTTATAAGCCCCATCGCTATCCCGGCCACCGGAGCCGTTATGGGCACGCCTGCATCCATCAAGGCGAGCGTTCCGCCGCAGACAGAGGCCATGGACGAGCTGCCGTTCGACTCTGTGATATCCGAGACTATGCGGATGGTATACGGGAATTTCTCCTTCACCGGGATTACCTGCCTGAGCGATTTTTCCGCCAGGGCGCCGTGGCCTATCTCGCGCCTTCCGGGGCCGCGCAGGAACTTGGCTTCGCCTACAGAGTACGGCGGGAAGTTGTAGTGGAGCATGAACGGCTTGTAGCTCACGCCTTCGAGCGCGTCTATCATCTGCGCGTCATCGGAGGTGCCGAGTGTCGCGGTAACGAGCGCCTGGGTCTCGCCTCTCGTGAAGAGCGCCGAGCCGTGCGTCCTGGGCAGTATGCTCGTGTCGCAGGTTATCTGGCGGATGTCCCGGACACCCCTGCCGTCCGCGCGGACACCCTTCTCAAGTATCATCTTCCTGACCATATCCCTCTCGATATCGTGGAAGATGATGCTGATGTTCCTTACCCTGGTGACGTCGTCCCCGCCGATCTCCGCCGTTATTTCCGACTGGAGGTTGTCCAGCGATTTCTGGCGCTCCGTCTTGTTCGGGATCGCGATAAACTCGCTTATTCCGGAGACGGCTTTCGCCTTGACTTCCTCCACCAACGCGGGGTCTATCTTGATCTCCTTGACCGTGCGCTTTTCCAACCCTGCCTGCTCGCGGAGTTTCTCCTGGAGCGCGACGCCCTTCTTTATCTCTTCGTGCGCCAGTTCCAGGGCGTCCAGCATGACGTCTTCGCTGACCTCGGCCGCCCAGGACTCCACCATCATTATGGCTTCCTTCGTCCCGGCGACGGTAAGTTCGAGCTTCGTCTGCTCCATCTCCTTGAGGGTCGGGTTGACGACGAACTTGCCGTCCACCATCCCGATGCGTACGGCGCTGACCGGCCCGTTAAACGGGATATCGGAAATGGAAAGGGCCGCCGACGCGGCGATCATCCCCATTATGTCGGAGACGTTCTCCTCGCCGAAAGAAAGGACGTTGGCAATTATCTGCGTCTCGCAGAGGAACCCCTTCGGGAACAGGGGCCGAAGCGGCCTGTCGATCAACCGGGAGGTTAGGGTTTCCTTCTCGGTGAGCCTGCCTTCCCTCTTGAAGAATCCGCCGGGTATCTTGCCCGCGGCGTAAGTCTTCTCGAGGTAATCGCACGTAAGGGGGAAGAAGTCCTGCCCTTCCCGTTCAACCTTTGAAGAGACTGCCGTGGCGAGGACTACGGTGTCCCCAAAAGTCGCTATAACCGCACCGCTCGCCTGCCGGGCAATCTTGCCCGTCTCCAGGGTGAGGGTGCCCTCCCTTAAGGGCATTTCTACTTTATGAACCATGTAATTTGTTTTTCTCCAGTCTTATTTTCTGAGGCCCATTTCTTCGACCATCCTCTTGTAGCGGTCAACGCTTTTTTTCTTGAGGTAGTCAAGGAGCCTTCTCCTGCGTCCGACCATTTTTAAAAGCCCGCGCCTTGAGTGGAAATCCTTTTTGTGGGCCTTGAAATGTTCAGTAAGATATTTAATCCGCTCGCTAAGGAGTGCGATCTGGACCTCCGGCGAACCGGTATCTGTGTCGTGTACCTTAAATTTTCCTATTAAATCCTGTTTCATGTCCTTCTCCAGCGCCATCTCTGTCACCTCCTTCCCATAGTATTGCCAGTCATTGAATTTTTATAGTCCATAAACCCAAAAACTAACATAACTATCATAGATTGTAAAGCTTTTTTTAACTCAGCACAACCTTGGGCAGTATTGGGTTTTTTGCCCCTTCGCCAGCCGGTTCACCGATAGCCAAAAGCTTTCCCGATTCATCCATCAAGCGGACCGGCGTACCTTCCCGGAACTCCGGCATTAAAATGAAATCGTCATGCGCGGGCGGCCTCCCATGGCATACGTCATCCACCCCGCGCGGGGTCAACATGGCCGCCGGGAGTTCCGGCAGAAGCGTATCGATTTGAATTACTCTTTTGAACGCCTCATCGGGAGCCGGCTTCGGCTCAAGGGAAAGCGCGCCGTCCACGTTATATGCTCCGGCCACCGTCCTTCGTAGAGAAACCAGATGTCCGCACGTCCCCAATGCCTCGGATATATCCCTGGCCAGAGAGCGGATGTAGGTGCCGCTTGAGCATAGGGCGTGGAATGAAAGTTCGTCTCCCGAGAGGTCCAGAAGCTCCAGCGCGTCTATCACTACCCGCCTCGGCGGGGCCTGAACCGGAAGCCCCTTCCGGGCCCGCCTGTACAGCGGCTCTCCGCCGATTTTCACTGCGGAATAGGCGGGCGGGACCTGTTCAATTTCCCCGGTGAAGCGGGAAAAAACTTCTTCCACTTTCCGCCTGTCGAGCGCGGGCACGGACAGTTCGCATATTATTTTTCCCTCGGCATCAAGGGTATCTGTCTCGCACCCCAGTTTTACGGTAGCAGTATATTCTTTTTTGTTGCCCCCGTAGAATTTTGCGAGCCTCGTAGCTTTGCCCAGGAGGACAAGCAGTAGTCCGGTCGCCGCAGGGTCGAGCGTACCCGTATGTCCGGTGCGTTTTTCTTTCAATAATCCGCGCAGGAATGAGACCGCGTCGTGAGAGGTCCAGCCGAGGGGCTTGTCGATCAGTATGAGTCCGTCCATCAAGCGTTGAATCTCTTCAGATGCTCCAGAACCTTCGGGAGGACGAAATCTTTGGTTTTCTCAAGAGACATTTCCATAACTACTCCGGACGCGTTGGGATGCCCTCCGCCGCCCAGGCTTTCGGCGAGCGTGGAGACATTTACCCTGCCCTTGGAGCGGAAGCTGATCTTTACTTTATTTGGCCCGGCCTCCCGGAAAAGAACGGCCGCCTCCACACCTTTTACCGCGCGCGGATAATTAATGAAGCCGTCCGTGTCCTCCGCTTTCGTACCCGTCTCGCTGTAAAATTCCTCCTTCACCGTGACCCATGCCACCAGGCCGTCCTCGCTGATTTCCATGCCTGCCAGGACCATGCCCAAAAGCTTCATTCTGCCGAAGGACTTCGTCTCGTAGATGTTTTCCGCGATCTGCCACGTTTCTACTCCGTAATCGATGAGTTTCGCCGATTTGGAAAGCGCGTCAGCGTCCGTATTGGTGTACCTGAAAGAACCCGTGTCGGTGAATATACAGGTATAGAGGCAGGTGGCGATATCCTTGTCTATCGGGGCGTCCATGAAAAGGAGCAGGTCGTAGACCATCTCGCCCGCCGCGGCCGCTTCCGGGTTCACCCAGTACACGTCCGCCGTCTTCGGGTTGGTTACATGATGGTCGATGTTGATTATTTTTTTTACCGGGGCGCCTTTGGTTTTAAGTCCCGTCCGCTCAGGCTCGCAGTCCACCACGATCAACGCGTCGTGCGGCTCCGTAATTTCCGTCCCTATTTTTATAAGCCCGGACCCGGGCAGGAAATGGAGGAACTCCGGAACCGGGTCGGCATTCAACATTGTCACCTTTTTTCCCATCTTGATCAGGGAGAGGGCAAGACCCAGCTCCGAGCCTATCGCGTCCCCTTCAGGGCTGATGTGCGTGGAAATGACAAGGCTGTCAAGGCCTTTGATCGCCTCGGCTACACCCTCTATCCCGTGAGTCATTCCCCATCCTCCCCGTCCTCTTTAATATCCAGGCCCCGGAGAAGCTCCAGTATCCTCGAGCCCTTTTCAATGGATTCGTCCAACTGGAAGAAAAGCTCAGGAGTCGAGCGGAGCTGAAGCCTGTGCCCAAGTTCGGTACGCAGGAAACTGCTCCCGCTTTTGAGGCCCTTCAGGGCCTCCTTCTTCCTCGCCTCGTCGCCTATTATGCTGACGAATACCCTGGCGTTCCTTAAGTCGTCGCTTACTTTCACATAGGTTATCGTGACGAAGCCTACTCTAGGGTCCTTGGTTTTCCTGAGCAGGATGTCGGAAAGCTCCACCCGTATCTGTTCGCCGACCCTGTCGGCACGTTTATAGTCGCGTGATTTCATATTCCATAACTCCGCCTTAAATCCCCATCTCTTAAGAAGGGGGTTCAGGTGCGTTACTATAATACCTCTATTTGATAATCTATTAATTCGAGGCTGGTATTGGAGCGGATTAGATCCACCACCTTGTTCAGCACGTCCGAGGTAAAGGCTTTTTCACCGGACACGCAGGCCACGCCCAGCGTCGCCCTCTGCCAGAGGTCCTGGTTGTCCACTTCCGCGACGGAGACGTTGAACTTGCTGCGTATCCGGTCTTTCAGGCCTTTTACGACGCTCCGCTTGCTCTTTAAGGAACCAGCGTCGTAAACGACCATCTCTACCGTGAGTATCCCAACGAACATAAATTAAAGTTTCGTTGCGAGTTTTTCCACGTCGTAGGCCTCTATCACGTCACCGACCTTGATGTCGTTGAAGTTCTCGACGCCTATGCCGCATTCGTATCCTGTCTGGACTTCGCGCACGTCTTCTTTAAACCGCTTCAGCGAGGACAGCTTGCCTTCGAATATCACCACGTTGTCCCGGAGCACCCGCACTCCCGCGCTCCCCCTGGTGATGACGCCGTCCAGGACGTAGCATCCTGCGATAAGGCCTATTTTCGGAACGCTGAACGTCTGACGGACCTCCGCACGTCCGAGTACCTTCTCCTTGAGCGTCGGCTCCAGCAGACCTTCCATCGCCAGCCGCACCTCATCGATTGCGTTGTAGATTATGTTATACAGACGGACGTCCACGCCCTCCGCCTCCGCAAGCTGGGATGCCTTGGGCTCCGGGCGGATATTGAAGCCTATGATAATGGCGTTAGACGCCGAGGCCAGCATCACGTCGGACTCCGTTATCGCGCCGACCGAGCCGTGTATCACGTTCAGCTTCACCGCCTCCGTGGACAGCTTGGTGAGCGACTCCGAGACCGCCTCCACCGAGCCCTGCACGTCGGCCTTTATTATAATATTAAGCTCTTTGACCTCGCCTTTCTGGATCTGCGAGAACAGGTCATCGAGCGTAACTCTCTTGTGGAGGGCAAGCTCCGCTTCTCTCACTTTCTGCATCCTGGACTGGGCGACCTGACGGGCCTTCTTCTCGTCTTCCATCACGACGAACGAATCTCCCGCCTGCGGTACTCCTGAAAGCCCTATGACCTCGACCGGATATGAAGGCGTGGCCTCCTTCTCTTTCTTGCCTTTGTCGTTTAAGAGCATCCTTATGCGTCCGGAGTGCTGGCCTGTTACGAATACGTCTCCGGGCCTGATGGTCCCGGTGGAGACCAGCACCGTGGCCACGGGGCCGCGTCCCTTGTCAAGTTTGGCCTCGATGATAGTGCCATGGCCGGGCTTGTTCGGATTTGCCTTCAGCTCCATTACGTCCGCCTGGAGGAGTATCATCTCGAGAAGGCTTTCGATGCCGATGCGCTTCTTCGCGGATACCGGGACGAATATCGTATCGCCACCCCAATCTTCCGGCACAAGGCCCTGGTCGGAAAGCTCCCTCTTCACTCTGTCCTGATCTGCTTCAGGCTTGTCTATCTTGTTTATCGCGACAATAATAGGCACTTTCGCCGCTTTTGAATGGTTGATGGCTTCCAGTGTCTGGGGACGCACGCCGTCTTCCGCCGCCACGACCAGGACGACTATGTCCGTCACCTGTGCGCCCCTCGCCCTCATCGCGGTGAAAGCCTCGTGGCCCGGGGTGTCCAGGAATACTATATCCTTATCATTCAGGCGCACCCTATATGCGCCGATGTGCTGTGTGATGCCGCCGGCTTCATCCTTCGTCACGCTCGTCTGACGGATCGCGTCAAGGAGCGAGGTCTTGCCGTGGTCGACGTGCCCCATGATGGTAACGATGGGGGGACGCGGCCTCAGGTCCTCCGGACGGTCCTGTTCCTCTTCGACAAAAGCTTCCTCGTCGGTTATCGGCGTTACGTCCACCTTCAGGCCGTACTGGTCCGCCAGGAGTACCGCTGCGTCCGTATCGATGGCGTTATTGATCGTCGCCATCATACCCATCTCGAAAAGCTTTTTAATTACATCGCCGGATTTGACGCCTATCTTGTCGGCGAAATCCTTAACTGTAATACCCTCGGTAATCTTCACGGCCTTTTTCCTTGCTACAGTTGAGGCGATGTCCTCCACGGCCGCGGCAGCGGCTGAAGGGGCCTGATGTTTCTGATGTGTTCTGAAATCCTGCTTCTGGCCCCTCTTTTTCGATCCCCTGAAGTCCTGCCACTTCTGAGGGCCACTGCCTTCTTTTTTGGGGAAGGCGGTATCCGGCCCGGCCGGTTTCTTCTTTACGGTCTGCAGGCGGTTTTTCAGCTTGGACGAAATAGTAGGCACCTTATCGACGCCGTCCATCACTTCCACTTCTGTCCGGACCGGCTTCGGCCCTTTCGACTTTTTCAATTTTGCGAGCGCCTCTTTTGCCGCCTGCTCCTTCTGAGCCGGCGTCTGCTGCTGCGGCGCGGGATGGGAAGGCCTGCGTTGCGACGGAGCGCCTTCTTTCTTCCTGAGAGCGTCCGCCGCGAGCCGGTCGAGCATCTCCTGGGAGACAACCGGCCTTGGAGGCGCTTCCGCTACAGGCGGCGCCTTAGGCGGCTCCTGCACGGCAGGTTCCACCGTTTTTACCTCTGCCGTCATGGGCTCCTCGGGTGCCTTGACTTCGTGTGCCTTAGTTTCCTGGACTGGAACGGCTGGAACCGATGTAACCGATGGAGCCGCAGTTTCTATTTTTTCTTCCACCGGCGGCTGTTCGGAGGGCTTTACCTCGATTTTCGGCTTTATGATTTCGGCGGTTCCCACTCCCGGACCGGTGGCCACCGCAGTTGTATTCCTGTGTTTGAAGAAGCCCCCGAAACGGGAAGTAGGAGCCGGTTTTTCCATCTCCGTCTTTTCAACTTTTTTGGCGGCCGCCGGTCTCGCTTCTTCGTCGGAAGAGGGCGCTGAAGGGGCCGATTTGATTTTGACGGCGCCGGAAGGTCTTGAGCCAAGCTTCAACACTTCCGGTTTCACCGGTTTTTCCTTGGCCTTTCCGAACTTGTCCCGGAGGAGCTTGATATGATTGTCATCAAGACCTGAAGAAGGAGTCTTGCCCGTTACTCCCGCCCGCTCTAGCTCGGCAAGGATATCTTTGTTATCGACATTGAATTCCTTCGCGAGGTCATAGACTCTCGGTTTTGCCATTTGTTAAATCACCCCCTGCTGACATTTAAAAAACGCGACAGTTCCCTCGCCAAAGACCGCGAGAGCTCCGACGGCTTCACGTATATTATCCCGACCGGCGAAGAGCCTAGAATAGCGCCGAGCGCCTCTTTGTCCGAAAAATTAAATACCAAGGAATTCTCCCCGTTCATCCTCTCGAAAAGCCTCTTCCGGCTATTTTCCGCCAGGTCTTCCGAGACCACCATCACGCCGCCTGGCGTCTTGTAATTCTCGCCGAGCGCCGCGTCAAACCCATATACTGCGAGCCCCGCTTTCCTCGCCATCCCCAGGAGAGCCGAGGCTTTTTTCCCGACCTTCTCCGTCAGTTCCTTATAAAACGCTTCTCTAATCGGCGGCTCGACTTGCTGCTTCAAAGCCCGCGAAAGGGCACCGCCAGCCCCGGTCTTCAGGAGCTTTTCGATGCATTCCTTTTCCGGGCATATGTAAGCCCCCCTGCCGGGGACCTTCTCATTATAATCTATTATTATAACGCCCTCCGGGGAGGCCGCCATTCTTATAAGCTCCCCTTTTTCGCCCTTCTTGCGGCAGGCTATGCACGTCCTCTCAGGCTGCGCCTTCATCGCTCGCTTCTGGCTCGGCGGCTTCCGCCGAATCTGCATCTGCCGCCTGCGCCTCTTCCAGGAGTCTGGACTCGCGCGCGATTGCCTCCTCTATCTCCTTCTCCCTGTCCTTCTGTGTCATCTTGTCGTATTCGGACTCGGAGTAGATATCTATCTTCCATCCGGTAAGCTTCGCGGCGAGCCGCACGTTCTGCCCCTTCTTGCCTATCGCAAGCGATAGCTGGGTATCCGATACTATGACCAGTGCGGATTTCTCGTCCTCGTCCACGGCTACCTTTTCCACTGTGGCGGGAGAGAGAGCCTTGCTTATGAACTGTATGGGGTCCTCCGTCCAGGGGATGATGTCTATTTTCTCCCCGCGGAGTTCCCGGACGACCGCCTGGACCCTGGAGCCTTTCATCCCGACGCATGCGCCGACCGGGTCAACCGCCGAATCCTTAGACTGGACGGCAATTTTCGTTCTGTCTCCAGCTTCGCGCACCGCGCCTTTTATCTGGACAATATTTTCGTAAATCTCCGGCACTTCCATCTCGAAGAGCTTGGAGACGAGTTCCGGGTTGCTTCTGGACAGCACTATCTGTGGCCCTTTGTTGGTCGTGCGGACGTCCAGCAGGTATGCCCGCACTCTGTCGCCCTGTTTGTAGTTCTCACGGGGGGCCTGCTCGCGCATCGGGAGGACCGCTTCGGTCTTTCCGATGTCGATGATGTAGTTGCCCTTCTCCTGGCGCATGACGATGCCGTTCACAAGGTCGCCGATTCTGCCTGAGTATTCGTTCACGATGATGTCGCGCTCGGCTTCCTTGACCCTCTGCACTATTACCTGCTTCGCGGTCTGGGCCGCTATGCGCCCGTAACCTTCAAAGTCCTGGAGGATGTCCACCTCGCCGCCGATTTCCGCCGTCGGGTCCAGTTCCTTCGCCTCTTCGAGCGTCATCTGGTTCCCGGGTTCCTCTACTTCCGTAACTACCTGATAGATTAAGTGGATGGAAATCTTTCCGTTTTTAGGGTCTACTTTGACCCTTATATTTTCGTTTTCCGGGAACTTTCTCCTTGCCGCCGAGACCAGGGCGGACTCCACCGCTTCGAGGAGCACGTCCTTCGATATGCCCTTCTCCTTGCATATCTGGTCTATCACGGTAATCAGTTCGTGGTTCATCGAAAAATTCCTCCTAAAATTCGACTTCGAGGCGGGCCTTCTCGACCTGCCCATATTTTATATGGACCGTCTTTTTCCCGTCATTTAAGAGTAAATTAAACCCGTCGTTATCCGGCGAATCTATCCTGCCGACCATTACCTTCTGCCCGTCGATGGCCTCGTTCGTCTTCACCTTTGCCAGTTTGCCGGTGAAACGCTCATAGTCGGCGGGCTTGTAAAGCGGCCTGTCCAGGCCCGGAGAGGAAACTTCCAGGACGTACGCGCCTTGTATAAAGTCTTCCACCTCGATTAGGGTGCTTATTTCACGGCTGACTGTCTCGCAGTCGCTGAGGGTCACTCCGCCCGGCTTATCTATGAAAAATTGCAGGCGCCATCGGCCGCTTTCCATAACGAACTTGAGGTCGGCGACTTCGAAGCCCATATCCTCAATCACCGGCCCGACGACACGCCTCGCGGCCTCGACTACCTTTTCCCTGGCCATACGGACACCCTGTTTTATCACCCCCACGAAACGATTTACCTGTCCAGAGCGATAGCGAAGACAGAAAACGGGGGGCCAGCGACTTTAAAAGTCCTTAAACAAAAAGAGTGGGCCTTTCGAGCCCACCCAGCAGTATTTGCTTCTGAGTTACTGTAATTTTTATCATAAACAGCTACGGATTGCAAGCAAAAAGTGCAATCCAGCAGTATATTTAGGACAGTTCCGACACCGCTTTTTCTATCCTGTCCAGCCCCTTCTCTATCGCCGCCATGGAGGTCGCATAAGAGAGGCGGATGTACTCGTCCGCGCCGAAAGCGTCGCCGGAAACCACGGCCACATTAGCCTCCTCCAGGAGATACGCCGCGAGGTCGGCGGAGCCTTTTATCTGTTTGCCTTTAAAACTTTTCCCGTATATTGGAGAGACGCGCGGGAAGGCATAGAACGCCCCCACCGGAGTCGGGCAGGAAAATCCCGGTATCGCGTTCAGGCGCTCCACGATATATTTGCGCCTCTTGTCGAACTCCGCGACCATCACCGGCAGGAAGTCCTGCGGGCCGTTAAGAGCCTCCACCGCCGCTTTTTGCGTGATGGAACAGGGGTTGGAAGTGCTCTGGGACTGTATCTTGGTCATTGCGCCGATGATTTCCTTCGGACCGGCGGCATAGCCCAGCCTCCAGCCGGTCATGGCGTGGGATTTGGACAAGCCGTTAATCGTGACCGTCAGGTCTTTGATGTCGTTTCCCAGCGAGGCGATGCTGACGTGCCGGAAGCCGTCATAGGTTATCTTCTCATAAATCTCGTCCGAAATTACCATCACCTTGTGCTTGACCGCTATCTCCGCGATCTTCTCCAGCGCCTCTTTCGGATAACCGAGTCCGGTGGGGTTGGATGGGCTGTTCAGTATCAGCGCCCTGGTCTTTGGCGTTATGGCTTTCTCAAAAGCCTCCGCTGTCAGGACGAACCCCTCGTCTTCCCTCGTCTGGACAATAACCGGCGTCGCGTCGTTTAAAATTACCTGATCAGGGTATGACACCCAGTATGGGGCCGGGATTATCACTTCATCGCCGGGTCCATAGAGAGCCTGGGCTACGTTGTACAGCGAATGCTTTGCGCCGGTGGAAACGATTATCTGAGAACGGTCGTAATCGATGCCGTTGTCTTTTTTCAGCTTATTAATTATGGCGTCTTTAAGCTCGTCCGTGCCGCCGACGGCGGTATATTTCGTGAAACCATTTTTTATTGCCTTGACCGCCGCTTCCTTAATATTCTCCGGCGTGTCGAAATCGGGCTCTCCCGCGCCAAAACCCACGACATCTATACCTTCCGCCTTCATCGCCTTCGCCCTCGCGTCCACCGCGAGAGTGGGAGAAGGTTTAATACCTTTTACTCGCTCCGCCAGAACCATCTCAAAAGCCTCCTTGATTCGCTAATTTTATTATTGCATTCACCACGGCCGCCGCAACCGGAGTACCGCCCTTCCTGCCGCGATTGGTGATAAAAGGGACTTCCCGTACCATCTCCAGCGCCTCTTTCGATTCCGCCGCGCCCACGAACCCCACAGGCACACCCACGATAAGAGCAGGCTTCACCCCCTCTTTCAGCAGGCGCATAAGCTCGAAAAGCGCCGTAGGCGCGTTTCCCGTGGCCACTATGGAGCCGTCAATCAAGCCAAGCCCTGCGGCCTTTCTTATGCCTGCCGCGGAGCGTGTAATCCCCTCGCTTTTGGCAGTCTGTTTCACGTCCTGGTCGGTAACGAAACAGAAGGCCTCGGCGGCCCCCGGCCTTTCTTTCGTTATGCCGGCGCGCAGCATGTTCACGTCGGTTATTATATTGCAGGAGGAGGCGATGGCGGAAATACCGGCGGCTACCGCACCTTCGGAAAATATCAGGAGGTCCGCAAATTCCGGGTCGGCGGTCGCATGGACGACCCTTTTCAGGACTTCCTTCTCCGGCCCCTTAAATCCTTTGCCTTCGAGAAGCCCTTCAATAATCTCAAAGCTTCTGGACTCGATTGCGCGGGGATCCGAGAGGAATTCCAACCTACTTGTTCCCCGCTTTTTTCTGGTCCGTAGCGATGGCGAGTTTTAAAGCCCCGGCCTCTTTTGCCATGTCCAGGATCTTCACGACCTCACCCTCCATGACGGTCTCGTCGGCCTTTATGACGACGGTTTTATCCGGGCTTACCGCCATGCGCGAAGTGAGGAGCCCTTTTAAATCATCCAGGCTGACCTGGGCTTTGTTCAGATAGATTATGTTGCCGGGAGCGACGGATACAACGGTAGTCTGCTCTTCCTGCGGCTCCGCGGTAGCAGCCTGCGGGAGCTTTATTTTGAACGCATTGTTCATCATGAGCGGCGTCGTAACCATGAAAATGACCAGGAGCACCATCACCACGTCCGTGAGTGGAGTGATGTTGATGTCGGACATTATCTTGGTCTTGCTGGTCCTGGTAATGCCCCATTTGCGCATATTATGACTTCCTCTCGAGCAACGAATCGATAGCCTCGGAGGCGGTGGACTCCATCTCCGAGACCATCCTGTTGACGCGGTGGGTGTAGTAATTGAACATTATGACCGCCGGGACCGCCACGAAAAGGCCGGTAGCCGTGGCCACCAGGGCCTCCGCGATGCCGTTCGCGACTACGGCGGGGCCGCCGCCCGATGCGAGCGAGAGGTCGTGGAATGCGCGGATGATGCCGATGACGGTGCCAAAGAGCCCGACAAAAGGCGTAACGCTCCCGGTGGTGCCTATTATGCCGAGATTCCTCTCCAGGTGCAGCGTCTCCTTCATCGCGGCCTTCTCCATAGACTCGCCCATAGCCTCTTCACCGTGATGGAACGAGGAAAGGCCGGCTTTTATGATAGAGGCAATCGACGTGGTGGAACTTTCGCAAAGTTCAATGGCATCGGAGATATTCCCAGATCGCAGGACTTTTTTAAGCCTGCCCAGGAATTCCGATTTGCCTTTCTCCGCCTTGTGGAATACCCACCCCCTCTCCAGCATTACCGCGATCGAAAGGATGGAAAAACCGGCAAGGACTATCATCGTCCAGCCGCCTTTTGACAGGAGTTGGAAAAAGCTTAGGTCCTGAAACATGCCCCTAATCCTCCGTGATATATTGTTATTTTGAATTTTTAAGGACGAATTCAGCGAGCGCGTTTATAGAAGCGAAAGCCTCCCGCCCCACCGCCTCGTCCGGTACCTGCACTCCAAACTCCTGCTCAAGCCCCACGACGAGTTCCAGCGCGTCTATCGAATCCAGGCCCAGCCCCTCACCGAAAAGCGGTGCATCGTCGTCTATCGCCTCAGGCTCCATCTGGAGCTTCAACCTCTGGATTATCAGTTTCTTGAGCCTGTCCTTGACTTCCATCAACTCTACTTCCTGCATTTTACCCTGCCTCCTCAAACTATAAGAAAAACGAGAGATTATTGTATTACCGGCGGCGTAACCTTGTCAAGCCAAAGTTCATGGGAGAAATATCTTCCTACCAGAAGAAACTTCTCAGGAACATTATGCAGATGTGATAAGTATCCGGCACGGTCCTGAAATGGCTTCTTTTAAGCGCTTCCTCGCTGTAAATCGTCCTGACAGGGACACTTATTATCTTGTATCCCATCATCCCCGCGCGCATAAGCATCTCCGATTCCGCCTCGAAACCGGAAGATTTCACCTTCATTTCGCGCAGCAATTTTGCCTTGTATAAACGGAAACCGGACTGGGAGTCCAGTAACGAGTTCCTTGCCCTCCAGGAGATACACTTCACTCCGACCATATTGGCCCAATACCTGGCCGGCGGGATTTTATCCTTCTCCGTAAGCCTCGCACCCACTACAATACCGGCATCAGGCGGCGCGGCGGACAGAAGCTTGGGTATTTCGTCCGGGTCGTGCTGGCCGTCCGCGTCCATAGTCAGGACGGCGTCATATCCTTTTTCGAGCGCGTATTTGAAGCCGGTCTTCAACGCCGTCCCTTTTCCCAGGTTGCGCGGATGGGAAATTATTTTTGCACCGGCCCCGCTCGCCTCGCCGGCCGTATTGTCGGAACTCCCGTCATCGATAACCAGCACTTCGGGCAGATATTTCAGCGCCTTTTCTACTACGCCCCCGACCATCCCCACCGCGTCATATGCCGGTATCAGGCCCAACACCTTCACGGGATATCGCCTCTGATGTGCCTTACCGCTTCTTCCAGAATCTCATCTCGGTTGGCCGCAGTAATCGTAAGCAGGTGTATATCCTTTCGCGCCTTTATCTCTTCGACAAATGGCGGCCCGTCAACCGGCACCGTTGCCACGAGGGGTTTATCGCCTTCCACGGCATTTGCGGCTATCTGCCTGAAATGGCCGCTCATAAGCTCCATCTTTCCTATCTCGTCTATCACCACGAGCTCGTCATGGAGAAGGGCTTCTTCTACTGATTTCACCCCGACCTTTTCCAGGTCTTCCACGTTTACCGTATATTTGCCTACCTTCAGGCCGCCCTGTATTTTTTCGTGTGCGAGGACCCCTTCGCGCTTGTCAAGCGTAATTATTTTAAAGCCCTTCCGCTCGCCGTGCTCCCTGATCTCGCGGGTATAGAATCCGCCCATTTTTACGTCCTGGAGTTTCGTGACCAGCCGCTCGACAAGGGTAGTTTTACCGGAGCCGGGCTCTCCCTGTATAATTACTTTTATTCCTTTTTTGCCGGGGTAATCTTTTATGCTTAAATCCCTTGAGAACTCGGCGCAATGTGAAGGGTCCGCCATGGAGAACTGTTTTTTGCAGGACTCCCTCCATGCGCATATTATGCAGGAAGGCCTTATGCCGCTTGCCATGCTCTCTCCTTCAGGAATGCAGAAATTACATCTTTTATGTTTTGGATGAAGCCGCCTTTACTGTTTAAGATGAACATCCTATCGCCTACCCTGAAAATTTCGTCCTTCCACCTCACCACAGGGGTCGCTCCAAGGGGTGATTTCGGGAGGGTCTGCTCGAACATAAAAACGATTTTATCCTTCATCCGAAGCTCCGTGTCCACGATGAAAAGAGAAAGGTGCGGAGAGAGCTTGAGCGTTCTGTCGATGAAGGATGTTATCTCCGTATCATATATCTGTTTCGGCGGAGACGATTTTACTTCCGCGTAAATCAAAAGACCCTCCAGGGAGGCAAGGAGATCGTAATCTCCGCCTGTCCCGGCCTCCCTAAAACTAACACCCCATACGGCGTCGGCATAAAGCTCGCGCCTCATTACCTCCGCCAGGTACCATTCGAGGGTGGGGCCGAAACTCTTTACCGGCCCGTGCGACAGGGATAGACGTCCATCTCCCGATTCCTCTGCAAGCCCGGATTTAATTAAAAATTCTCCGAACTCCCTTGCGGCCTCGTCGCCGATAAACTTCGAGAGGCCTTCAGGAGTGAAGCCGTCCTGGTATTTTATCACGTCCCGCAGAAAGAGCCGGAAAGAATATTTCCCCATCAGAGAATAAAATTCTTTTTTGAACTCTGCGCCCGGTTTAAGTACGTCCTTGTCACGTTCTTTCCTGTAAATCCGGAAACCCCGTCGGACGAGCATCTCTTCCACGCCGTTCCCCAAGGTCTTTTGAAGCCTGATTATCTCTTCCTTTAAGTCCCGGACCTCTTTTTCGAGGTCGTCTATTTTTTTCGCGGCATCGCCGTCCATCTATTTTCTCTCGAAAGACTTCACGAATCGCTCATAAGAGCGGTCGTAAGACCTCTCGTCCTCCGACTTGAAGAAACAGCCCGGCAGCTCCTGCGATTTCCTGTGGTACGATATGCACTCGCAGCACATCCCCTTCCGTGGACAGGGCTCGTAAGTGCAGGTACATTTTGATTTATTTTTATGTACATTGCATTCAGACATAAACCCTCCGGCAAAGTCACTTTATTTTTATATAAATCTTCCTGCTGCGGGGTCCGTCGAACTCGCATAAAAATATTCCCTGCCAGGTCCCCAGGACCAGCTTGCCGTCCTCTATGAAGACAGTCTCCGAACAGCCGAAGAGGCTGGATTTTATATGCCCGTCGGAGTTCCCTTCAGAGTGCCGGTAATCCCCGCTCTCCGGTACTACCCTGGACATGTGCGTCTCGATATCCCGCACCACGTCCGGGTCCGCGTTCTCGTTTATCGTGACGGCCGCGGTGGTGTGCGGCACGAAAACATAACATATCCCGTCCTTCACGCCGCTCTCGGCCGCGGCGCGGCGCACCTCGTCCGTTATGTTTACCATTTCGACGCGGCTCTTGGTGCGTAGCGTTATCTGCTTCACTTGGTCACCTGGACGAACTTGCCGCCATCGACTTTCCAGATTACATAATGGGCGTTCTTGTTATCGCCGTTTTTGCTGAACTCGATTTTGCCGAGCGGCGAATCGAAGCTGTTTTTGCGGAGATAGTCAGCCAATACCTTACCATCGGTGGATTTCGTATCGTTTATAGCCTTGAGCATTATATCCGCCGCGACATATGCATATATGGAATAGGGGCCGGGCTCGCCGAACTTGCTTTTGTATTTGTCCAGGAAGTCCCTGGCGTTTTCTATGCTGGAAGGGTCGGGGGTGAAAGTTATATAAAAACCGTCCGCGCTCCCTCCGGCAATCTCGATTAGCTTCCTGTCCATCGCGCCGTCTCCGCCGACAAATATTGCATCAAGCCCAATCTCTCGCGCCTGCCTGACAAGGAGACCCGCTTCCGGATACATCCCGCCGAAATAAACCACTTCAGGGTCCGCGTTCTTTATGCTGGCCAGCACGCTCTTGAAGTCCTTGTCGCCCTGGATGATGCTGCCGTCGTAAACTACCTTCGCCTGCGGCCCCAGGTTCTTTTTGAACTCGTCGGTTATGCCCTGGCCGTAAGTGGTCTTATCCTGAATCACCGCGATGCGCGTTTTCTTCAGATCATTAGTAACGAAATCCGCCGCCACTTTCCCCTGCTGGTCGTCCCTTCCGCATACGCGGAAAGTGTTCCAGTATCCCTGCTCAGTGAACTGCGGATTGGTAGTGGCCGGGCTTATCATCAGAGTGCCTCCGTCCAGATAGACTTTTGAGGCAGGTATAGAGCAGGAAGAATTGAAATGGCCTATAACACCGGCTACGTTTTCGTTTATCAGCTTATTGGCCGCGGATACCGCTTGCTTCGGGTCATGCTGGTCGTCCTCCAGGAGCACCTGCACCTTCTTCCCCATAACCCCGCCCTGGGACTCCCATTTCTCCACGGCCATTCCGACGCCGTTTTTAAAGTCCACTCCGTAGCGGCTCTGGTCTCCGGTCATCGGCCCCGCGACGCCTATCTTGATAACGTCGCCCCCGCCTTTGGAACAGCCGGAAATTAAAAGTAATACCGCAGACAAGGATGCGAGAATTATTGACTTGCGCATCAAGACCTCCCCTTAAATAACTCGACAAACCTTCTGGCCGCAAGGGCCGCGTCTTTTGCATCGGAAACAGCGGATATGACCGCCACGGCGTCCGCGCCCGCCTTTATGACCTCTGATGCATTATCCAGATTTATGCCGCCAATGGCGGCAATCGGTATTTTTATTTTTCCTCTCACCGACCTAAGCCCAATGGTCCCTTTCGCCTCTCCGGCGTCCTTCGTGGCAGTCTTGAAAATCGGGCCGAAACCGATATAGTCCGCGCCGTCTTCCTGTGCCGCTAACGCCTGGGCGAGAGAGTGGGTCGATATCCCGATTATAAGCCTGTCCCCAGCAATCTTCCGCGCAATCGAGAGCGGCGTATCGTCCTGCCCCAGATGCACCCCGTCCGCTCCGCAGGCGAGCGCCGTTTCCAGGTCGTCGTTTACGATAAAGGCCGCGGCGGCGTCCGCCGTAATCTTCCGAAGCCTGAAAGCCATCTCGCGGAACCCGTCCTTTGAGAGATATTTGTCCCGAAACTGAATAAGCCTCGCACCCCCGGCTATCGCCTCGCGGACAGTTTCTTCGTGCCCCATTGCCCCTGATGCGTCAGTTATGAAATAAAGGCCTCCGATTATCTCCGAGGCCAGCTTCAGAGCGGCCATTATTTATTGAATTTTTCGAGGAACGAGGTGCTGTATATCCCGGAGCGGAAGACCGGGTCCAGGAACACCCGCCTGTGGAGAGGGATTGTAGTCTTTATCCCTTCAATTATAAATTCCTCGAGCGCCCGCGACATCCTCGCCATCGCTTCTTCCCTGTCAATCCCGTGGACGATAAGTTTCGCAATCATGGAATCGTAGTTGGGCGGGACGGTATAATTGGAATAAACCGCTGTGTCCACGCGGACTCCGGGGCCGCCAGGCGCGTTGTAGGTGGTTATGGTGCCCGGGCAAGGAGTGAACTTCTGCGGGTCTTCGGCGTTTATTCTGCACTCGAAGCTGTGGCCGTCGATTTTTATATCGTCCTGCTTGTATTTCAGCGTCAGGCCCGCAGCCGCTTTTATCTGCTCTTTTATCAGGTCAATCCCCGTCACCATCTCCGTAACCGGATGCTCCACCTGGATGCGCGTGTTCATCTCCATGAAAAAGAATTTATCGCCTGATACGATGAACTCCACCGTGCCCGCATTTCTATATTTCACCGCTTTCGCCGCGGCAATAGCCACTTCACCCATTTTCTTGCGCATTTTGGGCGTTATGGCCGGGGAAGGGGATTCTTCAATCAGCTTCTGATGCCGCCTCTGAACCGAGCAGTCCCTCTCGCCAAGGTGTATTATGTTGCCCTTTTCATCCGCAAGTATCTGCACCTCGACGTGCCTGGGCTCCGTTATGAACTTCTCTATGTACACTTCAGGGTTGCCGAAGGAGGACATCGCCTCGGCCTGCGCAGTCAGGAAAGAGTTTATCAGGCTTCCGGCGGAATGCACCACCCGCATGCCGCGCCCCCCGCCTCCGGCGGACGCCTTGATTATAACCGGATACCCGATTTTCGTGGCGAGTGTAAGGATTTCGTCCTCGCTGCCGACAGTCCCCTTGCTCCCCGGGATCACCGGGACGCCGGCCTTCACCATCGTCTCTTTCGCCTTGGCCTTGTCACCCATCAGCCGGATGTTCTCCGGAGTAGGGCCGATAAACTTTATCCCGGCGGTTTCGCACATCTCCGCGAAATTCGCGCTCTCCGCCAGAAAACCATAACCTGGATGGATGGCTTCCGAGTCTGTTATTTCCGCAGCGGAAAGGATTGCGGGGATGTTTCTGTAACTTGCCGCTGCGTCGGCCGGCCCGATGCAGATGGACTCGTCCGCGAAGCGGACGTGAAGGGACTCCGCATCTATCGTGGAGTGTACCGAGACCGTCTTGATTCCGAGCTCCTTGCAGGCGCGGATTATACGAAGGGCAATCTCGCCCCGGTTGGCAATCAGTATCTTTTTGAACAACTTTACCTCGGGTTAAGGCGGGTTCAGACAGGCTCGATATGGAAAAGCGGTTCCCCGTACTCCACCGGCTGGGCGTTGTCCACGAGTGCGGCCACGATCTTTCCGCTCACTTCGGCCTCGATTTCGTTCATCAGCTTCATGGCCTCGATGATGCAGAGAATCTGCCCCTTCTTGACCACGTCGCCCACCTCCACGTACACCGCCGCATCCGGAGTGGGCGCGCGGTAGAATGTGCCGACGATCGGCGAATTCACCACGAACAGGTTTTTCTGTTCATCACCCGACGGCTCGGCCGGGGGCGGGGCTATCTGTGCCGGTGGCTCTCCCGCAGGCGCCTCCCCGGCCCGCGGTACGGGAACCCGCTCACGGCCCGTCGCGCCTTTTTTAATCTTGATCCTCGTGCCCGCTTTTTCCAGCTCGATCTCGGTCACGTCCGAGTCTTTCAGGACTTCGATTAGCTCTTTTATCTCTTTCAGGTTCATTATTTATCCGCTCCTGTCAGGGCAGACTACTTAACCCTCTCCAGATATTCACCGGTCCTGGTATCGACCTTTATGACCTCGCCTTCCTCAAGATAAAGCGGGACCTTTACTATCGCACCCGTCTCCAAGGTTGCGGGCTTCGTCCCGCCGGAGGCAGTATCCCCCTTCACGCCGGGATCGGCCTTTACCACTTTCAGTTCCACGAACATGGGCACTTCCACGTTTATGGGTTCTTCGTTATGGTACAGGACCTGCGTCAGCATGTTTTCCTTAAGCCATTTCGCGCCGTCGCCTATCTGCTTTCCGGTCATCGAGAACTGTTCATAGCTCTCCGAGTCCATGAAGAAGTATTCATCACCGGTATTGTAAAGGTACTGCATCGTCCTCTCTTCCAAGTTCGGCGTCTCCACTTTTTCGCCGGAGCGGTACGTGCGGTCGATTACGTTGCCGGATTTCAAGCTTTTCAGTTTCGTCCTTACGAACGCGCCGCCCTTGCCGGGCTTTACGTGCTGGAACTCGATTATGACAAACGGCTCGCCGTCTATCTCTATCTTGGCGCCGTTACGGAACTCCGCGGTCGAAATCACTAAATTTACCTCCTGTTACGTTGAAAGTCCATATCCTTGGGAAGCGACGTCAGGACCTCGCAGCCTTCCGCCGTCACGAGGACCATATCCTCTATCCTGAAACCGCCCCACCCGGGTATGTATATACCCGGCTCTATCGTTATGACCATCCCCTCCTGAAGCACGTCTTCGCTCAAATACGATACAGACGGGGACTCGTGCACCTCCAGGCCTACTCCATGCCCAAGCCCGTGGCCGAAATATTCGCCGTAGCCCTTGGAAGCGATGTAGCCCCTGGCCGCCTCATCGACCTCCTTGCAGGATACCCCCGCGCGTACTTTCTCTATGGCGCGTTTCTGGGCCTCCAGGACTATATCGTATATTTCTGACTGTTTCCTGTCCGGCTCGCCCACCACGCCGCTCCTCGTTATGTCCGACTGGTAGCCGTGGGCCTCGCCGCCGAAGTCTATTATCAGCGTCTCCCCGTCCTTCATCTCTTTGCCGGAAGCTATCCCATGTGGCAGGGCGCCGCGCTCCCCGGATGCGACTATTATGTCGAAAGGCACCTTCCTCGCCCCCAGGCCCCGGATATTGAACTCCAGCCCAAGCGCGGTTTCGCTTTCCACCATGCCGGGGGCAATCCGTGAGATGTTCTCCCGGAACCCTTCCTCGGCGCGCCTGACGGCCTCGGAAATCTTATCTATCTCATCCTCGTCTTTTATTGCCCGGAGTTTCTCGACTGCGTCCTTAACGGGCAGTAGTTCCACCCCTGCAAGTTCGTTAAGGAGCGCGGCGTGGAAATCGAACGCTACGTTTCGCGACTCAAAACCAACCTTTTTCGCGCCCAGCTCTTTAAGGAGTTTTACAAGCTCTTCGGAGAGCCGCCCTTTCTGAATCCGTACCTCGTAACCCTCCACCTCATCCCGGCTCTGGGTCGTATACCTGGAGTCGGTTATGAAAAAAGCTTTTTCCGGAGTAACCACCGCATAGCCCGACGAGCCAGTGAAACCTGTTAAATACGAGACATTGGTTAAATTAGTGACTAAAAAAGCGTCCGCGTCCTCGGAGGCAAAACGCCTCCTTAAGCCTTCCAGCCTCTTTCCTCTTTTATCAGCCATTGGCGTTTTTACCTGTTTTCAGGATGCTGAGCGCGGCGCGGATGCCCAGCATGTAGCCGCTTATTCCGAAACCCGATATCACCCCCACCGCGACTTCCGATATATAAGATTTATGCCTGAAATCTTCCCGTTTGTAAATGTTTGAAATATGGACTTCCACCGTTGGGATGCCGATTGAGGCTATGGCGTCCCTTATAGCGATACTCGTGTGGGTGTATGCCCCGGGGTTTATTATTATGGCCTCGAAATTTCCGTCGGCCTTCTGGATAATATCGACTATCTCGCCCTCATGGTTTGACTGGGCTATCCCTAACTCCACACCCGCTTTCAAAGCGGCCTTCCTGAGCATATTATTCAGTTCATCAAAAGTTACGCGCCCGTAAGTATCAGGCTCTCTCTTGCCGAGCAGGTTCAGGTTGGGCCCGTGGATAACTATGATTTTTTTCATGGAACCGGTCTCCGTTAGAATTCTTTTATAAGTTTGTTAGCGGCAATCCTAAGCAGAAACCGGCCCTTGCCCAGGTTTGATTCCGGAGAGAGCAGCAGGGCTATGAAATAGTCGTCGTTAATCTTCCGCATGACAAGCCACGCCCTTTCGGCGGCGATGGAAATTTCTTCCGTCCGGCCTATCTGAAGGGAGCGCGACGCGGCCTGGGCCCCTTTCAGAAGGTTCCCATATTCCGCCCCCACGGACTGCATGTCCACCCCCGGTTCGGCGGCAAGCTCTTCCACTATGATTCCGTCCATCCCGACGACTGCGGCGCCCTTAGACCCCGGTACGCCTTCCGTCAGCTCTTTGAGGACTTCCGAAAAGCTCATTTTCCGGCCTTTCTCCTGATTGTTTCAAGGAATCCTTCCAGCCTCTCCACTGCTTCCAGATTTTTCGATCTGACCTGGGGCCTAGGCAGTTCCACTCTCTCATCCGTCCTCTTTCCCGGCTCGCCGTAAAATTCCCATGAGTCCATAGCGTCGGCTTCCGGGGATTCGTCCTCCCAGGGGGGCAGGATTTCACCAACCAGATCGGCGTCCAGGACCTCTTGGGCTTCTTCCTGTTGACTCTTCTTCCCGATATTCGCCAGAAGGTAGAGGTCTTCGAGCTTCTGCTTGAGGCTCATGTCGGAAGGGGACTCGACGATGAGGTTTTTATAGATGTTTATGGCCCTGTCGTAGAACCCCTGGGCGACATATAACTCCGCCAGGGTCTCCGTCTCGAACACTTCCTTACGCCCGGTCTCCGGCGGCGGCGACTGTTCCGGAGCAGGCGGCGGAGCCTGCACATTCGGGGCCTGATACACAAACCCGTCAAGCTCGAAGGATGTGACGTCGTCGGTTATCTCGTATACCCCAGCCGGATTTTCATGGCGCTCGTCTTCGGCGGGCTCCCCTTTATATGCTGAAAATATATCCTCGACGTCTGTCCGGGTGGCTTCTATCGAATATTCCGGTATCTGCCCCTCCGCATCGTCTGCCATTACGGTTTTCGGAGTTGCTTCGGTTTCTATTTCTTCCGGCTCTTCCGGCTCCGGCAGAGCGTCCATCTCAGGTAAAAGATAAGGCTCAGGTATTGCCTCGAATTGAGAAAATACATCAGGCGCGGCATGGAGATCTTTGATGTCTACCGTCGGGAATTCCGGCTCAGGCTCCGGAATCTCGTCAGCTGCCGCGAACCGGTCCTCCGGGAGCGGAATGTCTATTTCGGGCTCCGGCTCTTCCTCCGCCTGGCTTATTTCGGAAATATCGAACGTCGCAATTTCAAGCGGCTCCGGCTCGGCATCTTCCGCCTGTGCGCCGGTTGGTTCATCTTCGCCGGGTTCCTCTAAAACGGCAGCCCTCGGCGATTCCGCTTCCTTCAGCAGGGCCTTTGCCTCCTCGTCTTTGGGGTTCAGGAGTGTAATCATCCTGAATGAGCGTGCAGCCTCAGTCATCATCCCCATGCCCAGATATATCTCGCCCAGTTTCCTGTGAGCGACCAGGTTGTCCGGGATTGCCTTTACCACGGCCTCGAACAGCTCTTTGGCCTTACCGGTGTCCCCATTCTGCATATACGCCTTGCCAAGAAGCACTTTAGCGCTCATGTAGTAGGGATTGGCATTCAGGCCGTTCTCCAGCGTGGAAATAGCCTCCTCGGCCATTCCCGCCTTGAGGTACTCCTCGGCAAGCGGCATGAAGAGCTTGGACCCAGGGTCTTTGGCTAATTGAGCCGAGAGGCGCGCTATCTCCGGGGAAACGCCCCCTTCACTGTCTATGGGAGTGGCCATAAGTGCAAATCCTCAATAAATTCCAAAACTTCCCTATTTTAGCAGAGGCGGATTCAATGTCAAGAAAAAGTTTTTCCTTGATAAAAGCCAACTTGGGTGGTAAATTCTTATAATTGAACGTTTTTTACGAGGTCATAATGCGAGAAACTATCCTTTTAGTCGATGACGAACAAAATACCCGAGAGGCGCTTTCTATAGCGCTCGGACGGGAGGGTTATAACATAATCCCGGCTTCCAGCGGCGGGGAGGGCATGAAGCTCCTCGAAAAAGAGACGGTAGACTTAATAATTACCGACCTGATGATGCCGGGCGTATCCGGGATGGACCTCCTGGATTTCGCCAGGAAGCACCGTCCGGAAGTCATGGTCATTATGATAACCGGTCACGCCTCCGTCGAGACGGCCATCACGGCCATGAAAAACGGGGCGTTCGATTACATTACTAAACCGATAAAGCTTGACGAGGTGAAGATAGTCATCCATCAGGCGGCGGACAAGCGGAACCTGCTGCTGGAGAACATCTCCTTGAAAAAGGAGCTGAAGGGGAAATACACCTTCGATAACATAATCGGGACCAGCAGACCGATGCAGGACATATTTTCCATCATGGAGCGGGTGGTCAATTCCGACAGCACCGTCCTGATCACCGGCGACTCCGGCACCGGAAAAGAACTCGTAGCCAAGGCGCTACACTATAACGGGCCCCGGAAAGAGAACCCTTTTGTCGCAATCAACTGCGCCGCCATCCCGAGCGAGCTTCTGGAATCTGAGCTTTTCGGCCATGTCAAAGGCTCCTTCACCGGCGCCGTCGCCAATAAGCCGGGAAAGTTCGAGCAGGCCAATACCGGGACGATGTTCCTGGACGAGATAGGTTCGATGACGATGGCCCTTCAGGGCAAGCTGCTCCGTGTGCTCCAGGAAAAAGAGATCGAGCGGGTCGGAGGGGCGAAACCGATGAAGATAGACGTGCGCATAATTTCCGCTACGAACACCGACCTGGAAAAGGCGGTCAGAAAGGGCCTGTTCCGTGACGACCTTTTCTACCGGCTGAACGTCATACCCATCCACCTGCCTTCCCTTAAGGACCGTGCGGAGGATATCCCGATGCTGGCCGCTCACTTCATAGGGAAGTACAACGAAAAACTGAAGAAGGGCATAAAAGGGTTGGCAAGCGGCGTGATGGATTATCTCGTTGCGTACGAATGGCCCGGGAATATCCGGGAACTGGAAAACGTTATCGAACGGGCGGTCACGCTTACGGATGGCGAATATATACAGGAAAGCGCCTTGCCGCAGTCCATACTGGGGGTTGCCGGTCAAGAGTTTTACAGCGTGCCACAGATTCCGGACAGGGGGACGGACCTTGAGAAAGAACTGGAAGGTTTTGAGGCCGCGATGATACGGATGGCCCTAAAAAAAACCGGCGGCATAAAAACAAAGGCCGCCGAGCTATTAAATTTGAAGCGCACCACTCTGATAGAGAAGATGCGCCGACTCAACCTCTGACTTTAGAAAAGAATTCCTTCCCAGGCCCTCTGCAAGCTCACCAGAAAGTAAATAACTATCGCGCACGCAAAGAAGTGTTTCCCGCATCCGATGTCAGTTCCCATACCCGCCTCCATCTGAGCTATTAATTATATATAATATAGCACATAAATATTAAAAGCTAATTAAGGGCGGGTTAAATGACTTTAAGGAAAAAATTATTATATATAAATAATAAAAGGCGTCTTTCGACGCCTTTTATTTTAGTTCATGTCCGGCTTTTTTATGTCCCCATCTCCCAGGAGGAAAGGTACTCTTCCTGTTCCTTGGTGAGTTTGTCTATCTTTACCCCCATCGCCTCCAGCTTCAGCCTGGCTATCTCCGCGTCTATGTCTTTGGGCACACCGTAAACGGTCTTCTTCAGGGCCTTACCCTGCTTGACCATAAACTCGGCCGAGAGCGCCTGGTTGGCGAAGCTCATGTCCATGACGCTTGAAGGATGTCCTTCCGCGGCAGCGAGGTTTACGAGCCTGCCCTCGCCCAGCACGTTTATCTTCCTGCCGGTGGGCAGGGTATATTCCTCGACGAACTCGCGGATGCGCCTCTTTTTCTTCGACATCTCTTCCAATGAAACAAGGTCGAGCTCTACATTGAAATGGCCGGAGTTAGCCACTATCGCGCCGTCTTTCATCGCTTTGAAATGCTCGCCCCGGATGACGTTGACGTCGCCGGTAACGGTGCAGAAAAAATCGCCCAACTTCGCGGCGTCGGCCATCGGCATCACCTGATAGCCGTCCATCACGGCTTCGAGCGCCTTCAGCGGGTCCACTTCCGTCACGATTACCTTCGCGCCCAGTCCCTGCGCACGTTGGGCGAGCCCGCGCCCGCACCAGCCGTATCCTGCGACGACGAAATAAGTGCCGGCCAACAGCCTGTTGGTCGCGCGTATGATGCCGTCGATAGTGCTCTGTCCGGTGCCGTAACGGTTGTCGAAGAAGTGTTTGGTGTCGGCGTCGTTCACCGCCACGACCGGGAACTTTAAAACTTTTTTCTCCGCCATGCTTCTTAAGCGTATCACGCCTGTGGTCGTCTCTTCCGTGCCGCCGATGATGTTTTTTATCAGGTCGGTGCGCTCGGAATGGATGGTGGAGACTAAGTCCGCCCCGTCGTCCATCGTCATCATCGGCTTTGTATCGAGGACTGCGTTGATATGTTTATAATAGGTTTCGTTATCCTCTCCCTTTATGGCGAAGACGGAAATTTTGTCATGCTTCACGAGCGAGGCCGCAACGTCGTCCTGAGTCGAAAGTGGATTGCTTGCGCAGATTGAAACTTCGGCGCCAGCCGCTTTGAGGGTCTTGCACAGGCTCGCGGTCTCCGTTGTGACGTGCAGGCAAAGTCCAAGACGCACGCCCTTCAGCGGCTTTTCTTTCGCAAACCTCTTCATTATAAGGTTCAGCACGGGCATGTTCTGATTCGCCCATTCTATCCTGAGCTTTCCCTTCTCCGCGAGTCCAAGGTCCTTTACGTCGAATTCCATTATATGCCTGCCTCCTTCTTAAGAGATTTTGCCACGTCCGTCTTCTCCCAGGTGAAACCGGGCTCATTCCTCCCGAAATGCCCATACGCCGCAGTCTGCTTGAATATGGGCTTCCGGAGGTCGAGCGACTTTATTATCCCGTTGGGGGTCATGTCGAAATGGTTCCTTACAAGCTGGACGATTTTCTCCTGCGGAATCTTCCCGGTCTTGTAAGTATCGACAAGTATGGATACAGGCTCGGCTACGCCGATGGCGTATGCGAGCTGCACCTCGCAGCGCTCGCATATACCGGCGGCGACAAGGTTCTTCGCCACGTAGCGCGCCATGTATGATGCGGAGCGGTCGACCTTGGACGGGTCCTTGCCGGAGAAAGCGCCGCCGCCGTGGCTTCCGACTCCGCCGTAACTGTCCACGATTATCTTGCGCCCGGTGAGCCCGGTGTCGCCCTGCGGACCGCCGATGACGAACCTGCCCGTTGGATTGATATGATAAATGATATCTTCCTGGTCAAGAAGTTCCTTCGGGATCACGGGTTTTATGACCCTCTCCACAATGTCCTCGCGGAGCTCTTTCAGAGTTATATCCGGGCTGTGCTGGGTGGATATGACAACCGTCCTCACCTTGTACGGTTTCCTGTCCCGGTACTCAACCGTTACCTGCGATTTACCATCCGGCCGCAGGTACGTAAGCACGTCGTTTTTACGCACCTCGGCGAGCTTCCGGGTCAGTTTGTGGGCGAGCATTATCGGAAGCGGCATCAGCTCCGCCGTTTCGTCGCACGCAAAGCCGAACATCAGCCCCTGGTCCCCCGCGCCGCCCGTGTCCACGCCCATCGCGATGTCCGGGGACTGCCTGTCTATGGAGCTTAGTATGGCGCAGGTCTCGTAGTCGAAGCCGTATTTTGCGCGGGTGTATCCGATGTCTTTTATGGTGTTCCTGACTATTTCGGGTATATGGACATAGGTACTGGTCGTTATCTCGCCGGCGATCATGGCCATGCCGGTGGTGACCAATGTCTCGCAGGCTACCCTCGCGTCCGGGTCGTCCTTAATTATTGCGTCCAAAATAGCGTCGGAAACCTGGTCGGCTATTTTGTCAGGATGGCCCTCGGTGACAGACTCTGAGGTGAAGAGGTAATTTATTCTGCTCATCTTTTGAAATCTCCCTTTCGCTTAATTTACTTTCAGCAGCGGCAGATCGGCCGCGCAGTCAAGAAGCCTGCCAGCGGCCTCCTCTTTTGAGACGAGCCCCGTATCCATGGCAAGCCCGTTTTTATCGTATATATAAAGCCTGTTCTCCAGGCTCCCAAAGCCGGTGTCTTTTCCGACAAGGTTAGCCGCGACGAGATCGGCGTTCTTCTCTTTTAGTTTCTTGAGCGCGTTTGGTCCGACGTCCTCGGTCTCCGCGGCAAAACCGATTATTACCTGCCCCTTTTTCTTCGTCTTTCCAAAGGCGCTTAATATATCAGGAGTCCGTATAAGTTTCAAAGAATAATTTTCCCGGCCACCTTTTTTTAGTTTGGCGGGGGAATATTCAGCAGGGGCGAAATCGGATACCGCGGCGGCCATGACGGCCATATCCGCTCCCCTGAAAGCGCTGAGCGAAGCCTTCTCCATCTCCCTGGCCGAGCGGACCGGCATCGCTTTGACCCCCGAAGGCGGCGTGAGCGCGGTAGGTCCGTAAATCAAAGTCACTTCGGCTCCACGGGCCAGGGCCTCTTTCGCAACCGCGAAACCCATCCTGCCGGTGGAGCGGTTCCCGATGAACCTCACAGGGTCCAGGTCCTCATATGTCGGGCCGGCGGTTACCAGGACTTTTCTGCCGGAGAGCGTCTTCTCCCTGAATAACGAAAGCGCCGCATGCAGGATGTCGGAGGCCTCGCTCATCCTGCCCCAGCCGAACTCGTTGCACGCCATCGGGCCCTTGTCCGGCCCGGCAAACAATACGCCCCTGTCCTTCAAGGTTTTCAGGTTATTCTGGAGCGCGGGGCTGTCAAACATCCGGCAGTTCATCGCGGGGGCGAACAGCACCGGGCATTTTGCGGCCATGAGCATAGTGGACAGCAGGTCATCGGCAATCCCGTTTGCGGCTTTTCCGATAATATTCGCGGTTGCTGGTGCGACGATGAACGCGTTCGCCCTGGCGGTTAAGTCGATATGAGGCATGGGGCTCCGGGACTCGAAAAGGTCCGTCCCAACTTCTCTGCCGGAAAGCGCGGCAAACGTGAGCGGCGAGACGAACTCGCGGGCGGCCTGGGTCATCACTACGCTCACGGACGCCCCCTTTTCGCGGAGACCCCGGACGAGCTCGCAGGACTTATAAGCCGCGATGCCGCCGGTAACCCCTAAAATTATCTCTTTACCGTCCAGCGGCTGACCCATCGGCAGTTATTCCTCGGAGCCTTCTTCCTGGGACTCTTCCTCATCTTCGGGAATGATATCTTCTTCAAGGTCGGCGCCTACAGACTCCGCTTCGGACAGAACCGCCGTCTCCGCCTTGTACGCCTCTTTTATCTCTTCCATCTTCTCCAACGACGCGGCGGCGGCCTCTTCCATGCTATCCTTGGCGATCCTCTCGCGCCTCATCCGGTATTCATATTCCCTGGCCCTCTTGGCATCCTCGCCGGTCAGGTACTTCAGCTTGCCTTCTATAGCTTCTTCCAGGGCGAGGCTGATGTTCTTCACATATTTTTTCTTGACCAGCGCCGGAGAGCCTTCCGTGAGTTGTCTCCCCCTCTGGGCGACGACAAGCACCAGCCGGAACCGGCTGTCGAAAAGGTCGTTACCGTACTCTATCGGCAGTTTTATAATGTCCAATTCATTTCCTCCCGTTATCGTTACTTAGGCAAGCCCGAATTTTTTTCTAGTAGCGGCGGCATCCACGTTCGCCAGCCTGCACCTCTCCGCCAGGATTACCGATTTCAGGGCCTCCAACGCCTTTCCCAGGTTATCGTTAGTAATTATATAGTCGTACCGGTCGAAGCTGTCCAGCTCCTCCACCGCCCGTTTGAGCCTTCTGGCTATCTCCGCCTCGTTGTCCGAGTCCCTTCCCCGGAGCCGCCTTTCCAGCTCTTCCATAGACGGCGGCAGTATAAAGATAAAAACACCCTCGACCCCGGACTGTCTTATCTGCATCGCGCCCTGGGTGTCAATGTCTAAGATTACGTCTTTCCCCTGGCCGAATATCCGGTCCAGTTCCTTCTTCGATGTCCCATAGAGATGGCCGTGCACCGTGGCGTATTCCACGAAACCGCCCTCTTCGGCCAGCTTCTTGAATTCCGTTTCGGATACGAAATAATAATGCTCCCCCTCTTTTTCGGTGGGCCTGGCTGACCTCGTGGTATGTGAGATCGCATGTGATATATCCGGGAGAAACCCGGCAAGCTCCTTGCAGAGAGTAGTTTTGCCAGCACCGGACGGTGCCGAAACTATAAACAGTAGCCCTTTGCTACTCAATGTTCTGCACCTGCTCGCGTATTTTCTCCATCTCTGATTTCATCTCTATTACGCGCTTCGCGATTTCAAAATCAGAGGACTTGCTCCCGACGGTGTTCAATTCCCGGTTTATCTCCTGAATGAGGAAGTCCATCTTCCTGCCTACCGGGCCGCCTTCGTCCAGCATCTTGTGCAGTTGGGCCAGATGGCTCCTGCCGCGGACGACCTCCTCGGTCACGTCGCACCTGTCCGCCATCAGCGCCGCTTCCTGTGCCAGCCGTTCCCCGTCCAGTTCGATTCCCTGGGCGAGTTTCTCCACTCTTTCCTTGAGCTTAGCCTGGTACTCCTTCACTACCTCCGGGGAGCGTTTCGCCACTTCGTCCAGACCAAGAGAGATCGTCAACGAGCGGTTCCGGATATCGGCGTCGAGATTTGCCCCCTCTTCCGACCGCATCCTTTCCAGAGCGTTCATCGCCTCTGAAAGAGCAGCTTCCAGCGCCGACCAGGCCGCCTCAAGGTCGCCCGTCTCTTCCTGGATTATAATTATATCTTTCAACGAGCCGACCATATCGAGGTCGATTTCGCCTGGCAAACCGAACTGTGATTTCAGCTCCGTCAGCAGTTCAATGTATTGTTTAGCCGCCTGCAGGTCCAGTTTTAGCGCCTTCGGCCCTTCTTCCGAACCGCCAGAGGTCACGAAAACGTCTATTCTGCCACGGGAGAAACGCTCTCCGATAGCTTTTTTAAGCCGCCCTTCCAGCGCTGAAAGGCTTTTCGGCAGTCTCGGAGCCACGTCCAGAAACTTATGGTTCACGGAGCGCATCTCGACGACGTAACCGCCGCCCTCGCCCTTGCCGAAGCCGGTCATGCTTTTTATCATGGATAACTCCCCGAAATTAGGAATCATATTATAAAAAAATCCTTTTGTCAACGAGGCTTTTATGTTATCTTCCGAACATGGACAGTGGCTTTCGGCTTATAGATTCGGGGCCCGGAGGGGCGGCCTGGAACATGGCGGTGGACGAGGCCCTGCTGATTTTTTCCGGTTTCCCCGGTTCCGCGCCCGTACTCAGGTTCTATTCCTGGGACTCCCCGTCGCTCTCAATTGGTTCATTTCAAAAGGTTTTTGAGCTGGACATGGAGGAACTTTCCGCCAGAGGAGTGCCTCTTGTCCGGAGGCCGACGGGTGGACGGGCGGTGCTCCACGACTCGGAGCTTACATACAGCCTAACTTGCCGGATTCCCAGCGATTTCTTCCCGTCAGACCTCATGGGTTCCTATAAGAAAATTGGCGCCTGTTTCTTAAGGGGCCTGGACTTCATCGGGCTTCCGGCGGAGCTTGTCCCGGTCAGAAAAGGCAAAAATATCAGTAACTTAAGCCATCCGCTGTGCTTCTCTTCGCCGTCATGGTACGAGGTGCTGGCGGGCGGCAGGAAGCTTATCGGGAGCGCTCAGCGGAGGCTGAAAAACTCTTTTCTTCAGCAGGGTTCGCTGATTATCGAGAAAGATTACGACGCGCTTCTGGCCCTTATGAAATTCGAGAGCGAGAACGACAGGCGGGCGGCGCGGGAAGCGTTATCGGGGAAGATGACCGCACTCAAAGAGCACCTGCCGGAGGTGGCTATCGAAGAGCTTAAGGCCGCGCTTATAAAGGGTTTTTCCGAGAAACTGGGTGCGTGTTTTGAGTCGGCTTTCTTGACGCCGGAGGAGGAAGCGTTGGCGCGCAAGCTGATGGAGGAGAAATATTCCCGCCCGGAATGGAATCTGGAAAGACAGGCCTAAAAACCGTTTTTTGGCGTATCAAAAACCCCTCCCTGACCCCCCTAAAATGATTGTGCTGAGCGTGGCGATGTATTGTGTTTTATACCGGTTAAAATTTATTGATTTTTGCATTTTTTTATGAATAAATGTGAACCGAATTGGAACGTTGTTCTTAATTTTCCAAGGAGGTTTAATGAACCGCATCGGTCAAAATGATTTTCTTGAATTTATAAAAACGAGGGAAGGGGAAATTCTTAGAACTTTGACAAGGGCGATGCCTTTTACTGTAAAGGTTACAAATGAAGGCGTTGAGTACACGCCTCAATCAACGATGAAGGTCAGGCAGCATCCCAAAAAATATATGAATCTCGTTCTGGAAAAATTTTCAAAAACAGGTTCATATAAGACCGTTGATTATCAGCAAATTACTGCCTGTTCATCTTATACTCTAACTCTAATTGCAGAATATTTGAAGCAGAGGTAAATTGAGGGACACATCCCCAATTTCACCCTCCCCCTTTTTCTTTCAGCTTCTCCGCCTTTTCCTTAAGCTCCGACAGCTTGCCGAGCGCCTCCATTGGCGTCAGGTTCAGGATGTCCAATTCGCTTAGCTCGTCAGCGAACGCGTAATCTATTTTCGGCGTAAATAAATCGAACTGGCCCGCCTTGCCGTCTCCCTTTTCCTTATGGTGCGGGTGTCTCTCCGCTTCGTCGTAGGATTTTTTCTCCAGGTCCCTAAGTATCTCCTTCGCGCGGGCGACGACTTCCCTGGGGAGTCCTGCCAGCCGCGCCACCTGTATCCCGTAGCTTCTGTCCGTCCCGCCATGCAGAATCTTGCGGAGGAAAACGATCTCGTCCTTCCATTCCTTCACGGAGACGTTGAAATTCTTCGCGCTGGGAAGCGTTGCGGCAAGTTCGGTCAGTTCGTGGTAATGCGTCGCGAAAAGCGTCTTCGCCTTTATGTTCTCATGTATGAACTCCGCCACCGCCCAGGCTATCGAGAGGCCGTCGAACGTCGATGTCCCGCGCCCTATCTCGTCCAGTATCACGAGGCTCCTGCCGGTGGCGTTATTCAGGATATTCGCGGTCTCGTTCATCTCCACCATGAACGTGCTCTGGCCCTTTGCGATATTGTCGGACGCCCCTACCCGCGTGAATATCCGGTCCGCCGCGCCGATTTTCGCGTACGCCGCCGGGACGAACGAGCCGGCCTGCGCCATCAGGGCGATAAGCGCGACCTGCCGCATGAAGGTGGATTTCCCGGCCATGTTAGGCCCGGTGATTATCGCAAGCGTCGTATCGGGGTCAAGACGGCAGTCGTTCGGCACGAAGCGCTCCCGCCCCACCATCTCCTCCACCACGGGGTGCCGCCCCTCGCGTATGTCTATCAAATCCTCGCCGTCCACCTCCGGCCGGACGTACCCGCGCGAGACCGCCGCCTCGGAAAGCGAAGCCAGCACGTCAAGCTCCGCGATAACCTCGGCGGTTTCCTGCACCGCCGGGGCGTAAAGCGCTACATGCTCCCGAAGCTCCGCGAAGAGCCTGCCCTCAAGCTCAAGCATCCGCTCCTCCGCGCCCAGGACTTTTTCCTCGTACTCCTTAAGCTCCGGCGTGATGTAGCGCTCCGCGTTCACAAGCGTCTGCTTGCGGATAAAATAGTCCGGCACCTTCGCGAGATGGGAGCGGGTAATCTCTATGTAATAGCCGAAGACCTTGTTGTAGCGCACCTTCAGCGAATCGATGCCGGTTTTGGTCCGCTCGTCCGCCTCGATGCCCGCGATTATCCCCCTGCCGTCCGAAAAATATTTCCGAAGCTCGTCAAGTTCCGGGTGGTAGCCGGTCCTTATCACACCGCCGTCTTTCAGCGTCGGCGGAACCTCGGCTGAAAGAGCGCGCTCAAGCAGGTCCCGCAGCTCGCCGTTATCCGAGAAAATCGATTTCAGCTCGGAAAGCCTCAGCGTCCCGGCCTCGGCTATCGCATCCCGGACTTTAGGGAGCGCCTGGAGGGAACTCCGAAGCGCCGCCAGGTCCCTCGGGCCTGCCACGCCGGAGCATATACGTCCCATGAGGCGCTCCAGGTCCGCAATCTCGCGGAGCGCGTCCCGGAGGACGTCGCGCATGGAGAAATTCTCCGCAAGTTCACCCACCGCTTCATGCCTGAGAGCTATCTTGTGCAGGTCGAGCAGCGGCCTGATTAGCCAGGACTTCAGCATCCTGGTCCCCATCGAGGTGACGGTCCTGTCCAGGCAGTTTATCAACGTGCCTTCCTTGCCCGACGGACTCTCTATAACCTCAAGGTTTTTCAGCGCCACCTCGTCCAATATCATGTACGAGCCGGGGTTGTGCGCGCGCACTTTATTGATGTTCGAGAGCGACTTTGCCTGGGTCTCTGAAAGGAATATGAATGCGGCGCATGCGGAGGCGATCGCGGCGTCCATGCCGTCCACCCCGAAGCCGGCGAGCGAACTTACGCCGAAGTGTTCGAGCAGTTTCTGCGAACCCGTGTCCGGGTCGAACCGCCAATCGTCGGAGAGGTCTACGCGCTCTTTGTACCGCCGGTAAACTTCGGCCAGCGGCTCTTTTCCCGCCGCGCCTTTCGGCAGGAGTATCTCCTTCGGGCTGATACGTTCCAGCTCTCCCATGAGTTTTTCATGCTCCGTTTCGTCGAACTCGGCGAGATAAAATTCTCCCGTCGATATGTCCGCGAAAGCGAGTCCGATTTTTCTCTTATAGACCGAAAGCGAGAGGAGGAAGTTGTTCTCGTTCGGCGAGAGAAGGTTGTCTTCAAGCAGGGTCCCGGGCGTTATTACCCGTATCACCTCGCGCTTCACGATGCCCTTGGCCGTTTTAGGGTCCTCCACCTGTTCGCACACGGCAACCTTGAACCCGCGTTTTATGAGCTTGGCGATATAGGCGTCGGCGGCGTGGTACGGGACACCGCAAAGAGGTATCGGCTCGTCCGAATTTTTATTGCGGGTGGTGAGGGCTATTTCGAGGACCTTCGAGGCGGTGACTGCGTCTTCTCCGAACATCTCGTAGAAGTCGCCCATGCGGAAGAAGAGTATCGAACCCGGATGCTTTTTTTTTATCTCCCTGTACTGCCGCATCAGCGGCGTATCGTTAGACGACAACTACAACCTCCAAACTTTTTTCCCTCACCCCTGGCCCCTCTCCCATAAAAGGGCGAGGGGTTAAGGAATGTGCAATTGTGAGCAAAGCGAAGAATCCGCAGTTGCGTTTCTATTTAATTTTATCCAACCTTTGCTTAAAACGGTCCAGCGTATCCAGGATACTTTCGATATCCTCGATTCTGAATTGGGTAAAATTTAAAGAAGATAAGTTACGGTCACGGCGCTCATTGATAATTATTTGCCTATGCTTTTCTATATTAGCCCTAATATCGAGAACTTTATCACGTATGAAATCTTTTTCAGTAAGCAAAGCTTTTTTCAAACGATTTGATGACAAAACCCCATAAATAGTCCATATAAGGCCCAATATGCTTATTATGATTCCTGCGACAGTTAAATACATCCTTTTGCTCCTCTAAAATTCGAAATATGGATTCTTCGCCTTGCTCAGAAGGACATCCGTTTTATTATTCATTCCGCTTTCGCTAATTTCTCAAATCCCGGCCTGAGTTGTTCATAAGTCTCGCTTAAATGCTGGGGCATTATGCGGGTGTCCTCCACGACGGACATGAAATTGGTGTCCCCCTCCCAGCGCGGGACGATATGGAAATGAAGGTGCTCCTTTATGCCCGCGCCCGCCGCCTGCCCGACGTTCAGGCCGACGTTGAAACCCTGCGGGTGCATGGCGTCCCTCATTATCCGGCAGCACTCGCGCGTCAGGGCCATCGCCTCGGTAAGCTCGGAATCCGAAAAGTCCTCCAGCACCTCGGCGTGCTTGTACGGGATGACCATCAGGTGGCCGTTGTTGTACGGGTAGCGGTTCATTATGACGAAGTTCTCGCGGCCCCGGTACAGGATGTAGTTCTCGCGGTCTTTGTCCTCCGCGGGCATGGCGCAGAAGATGCAACAGCCCGGCTTCTCGCCAAGGATATATTCCAGCCTCCAGGGCGCCCACAGTCTCTTCATATGGAACTCTCCTTATCGGTAGACCCCTCCCCGTTATATTCCGCCATCAGTTTCTGCACGTCCGCCCATACCAGCTTCTTTTCGCCGGGGTTCCGGAGGAGGTAAGCGGGATGAAAGGTGGGTATAAGCCTGATGCCCTCGTACTCGTGCCAGTTGCCCCGGAGCGAGCTTATCGGCTCCTTTGTTTTAAGAAGGGTCTGCGTCGCAAACTTTCCCAATGTGCAAATGAATTTGGGAGCTATAAGTTGAAGTTGTTTCTTAAGGAACGGCTCGCACGCCGCTATCTCGTCCTCTTCGGGGTTCCGGTTCTCTGGCGGGC
>JBARKJ010000074.1:0-11803 GCA_049801375.1 Nitrospirota bacterium
TCCGCCTCGCTCTTCCACCTTATCGTCCACGCTTTCTTCAAGAGCCTGCTCTTCATGGCGGCGGGCTGTATCATCCAGGCGATGCACGAGGAGCATGACATATTCAAAATGGGCGGGCTGGGCCGCAGGATGCCGCTCGTAGCCGCATGTTTCATAGCGGGCGCTCTCGCGCTTGCCGCCGCACCCGGCACGGGCGGCTTCTTCAGCAAGGACGCCATCCTGAGCGCGACGTTCACGCGCGGCGGATGGTTCTACTACTCCGTTTATGCGCTGCTAGAGCTGACCGCGCTGCTTACGGTATTGTATATATTCCGGGTGGTCTTCGTGGTGTTCATGGGTCCTGATAAAAAAGCGCCCGCGAAGATTCCATGGGCCATGCCCGTGATTCTCGTGCCGCTCGCCATATTGAGCATTGTCGGCGGGGGTCTTGACATGCCTGCGCTTTTCGGGGGTTCCGAGATGCTTTCAAGTCTTTTGCGCGCCCAGGGGCTGGCGGGAAATGCTATAGCTCCCGCGCCGGGCTTCAGTCTTCAGGGCATTGCGGCGCTCGTATTCGCGGTCGGGCTGGCGACGGCATATTATTTCTATGTCGCCCGGCCGGAAAAACGCGAATCCATGACAATCGGACATGCCCGATTCATCGACTTCATGGGGAAGGGCTGGCGCCTGGACAATCTGTATTACACGGTATTCGTCCGTCCGTACAGGAAGATGGCGGACATCCTCTGGCAGCAGGTTGACGAGGCTTCGATAGACGGCTCTATTGAGAAGGTAGGAGAAGGCTTCGCGGCGCTCGGGACCCGGCTTCGCGGGGGCGTCACCGGCAAGGCCGCCGCGTATATATCCTCCGTCGCGCTGGGGGCGGCGATTATCCTCGTCTATTTCTTGTGGGGAATGAAATGAGCGGGGCGCTTACATTCCTCATATTCCTCCCGGTCCTGGCCGCCCTGCCGCTTCTTTTCGAGAAGAACGCGAAAATTGTCCGGTGGCTTGCCGCATTCATTACCCTTTGCGAGCTTGTCGTCTGCCTTATCCTGTACTGGCTCCGCTGGCATGGGATGATGTTCTACGGGCCGGACTTTCTCTATCTGGACCACCTCTGGATACCCCGGTTCGGGATACATTACGCGCTCATGATGGACGGGGTGAGCCTTTTGCTTGCGACTCTCACCGCGTTTTTGTTCCTGCTCTCGGTGCTTGCCTCCTGGAACCAGGTAAAGGAGAGGGTAGCGCTGTTCCATTGCATGCTGCTTTTCCTGGAGACCGGAATAATGGGCGTGTTCCTTTCAGCCGACCTCTTCCTGTTCTACCTGTTCTGGGAGGTGATGCTCATCCCGATGTTCTTCCTTATCGGCATATGGGGTCATGGACGGCGCGTATATTCGGCGGTAAAGTTCTTCGTCTTCACAATTTCGGGAAGCCTTCTGATGCTGCTCGCCATAATTGGAATTTACGTCCTCCACGGCAGGCAGACCGGCGTGTATACGTTTCTGCTCCAGGACCTTATACATACCACGGTCTCGCCGGGGATTTCGGCGGCGCTGTTCCTCGGGTTCCTCCTGGGGTTCGCCGTAAAGGTGCCGCTGTTCCCGCTTCATACCTGGCTCCCGGACGCCCACACAGACGCCCCGACGGCGGGAAGCGTTATCCTTGCCGGGCTGCTTCTGAAGACCGGCGCGTACGGTCTGCTCCGGGTGGCGTTTCCGCTGTTCCCGCATGCCGGCAGGGCCTTCCTGCCCCTGATATTTACAATCGCCGTCATAGGCATGTTCTACGCCTCCTGGGTCGCGCTTGCGCAGAAGGACATGAAGAGGCTTATAGCGTATTCCAGCGTATCTCACCTGGCGTACGTCGTACTGGGGATAGCGGTCTGGAACGAGGTGTCTCTCGCTGGCTCGGTGCTCCAGATGGTGAACCACGGCATCACCACCGGTGCGCTTTTTATAATGGTCGGCATGATGGACGAGAGGATGCATACACACGAGATGAGCGCGTATGGAGGGTTGTGGTCGCAGGCCCCCGGCCTGTCCGCTTTCTTTCTGTTCTTCGTGCTCTCCTCTCTGGGTCTGCCGGGCCTCAATAATTTCGCCGGGGAGTTCCTCATCCTTACCGGGCTCTTCCGGGCGCACCCGTACCTCTGCGCGGCGGGTTTCCTGGGGATGGTCTCTACCCTCATCTACCTGCTCTCGCTTGCCCAGAAGGTTCTGTTCGGCCCCCGGAAAGACTACTCGGCGACAGGCTTCAGCGACTTATCGGGGCGCGAGCTGGCGGTATTGATCCCGCTTGCCATACTGGTAGTGTTCATCGGGGTCTATCCATCCATTCTCCTGCGGGTTTTGGATATGCCGGTGAAGGACATGGTCAACGCGGTCTCGCTTAGCGCATATGCGGGCCGAGGTGCGCCATGACGGTTATGGATTTCGATAGGCTCCTGCCGTATATGGTGCTCGGGATGGGGGCGGTCATCCTCCTCCTGCTGGGAGCATTCTGGCGGGGATTTGGCCCCCGGCGGCTGAATATCCTGGGCGCGACCGTCGCGCTCGCCGCGGCAATCTCGGCGGTTTATACCCAGCCATCCCCGACCGAAATCGGGAACCTCCTGAGATATGACAGCTTCGGCAGGTTCTTCACGGCCGCCGTGTCCTTCATCGCCTGCGTCTCGCTTTTATTCTCATCCGGGTACTCGACAAGGAGGCCCATCGGAGACGAGGAATTCCCCTCTCTCGCCCTCTTCGCGGCTTTCGGGATGTCGTTACTTGCGTCCTCCTCGAACCTCCTTGGCGTGTTCCTGGGCTTGGAGAGCATGTCGCTTTCGCTCTACGTCATGCTGGCAAGCAACAAGTCGGACCCTCTGTCCGGGGAGTCCGGCCTGAAGTACCTGATAATCGGCGCTATCTCCACCGCCTTCTTCGCGTACGGCCTTGCGCTGATCTACACCGATACGGGCACGCTCTCTCTCGCCGGTTCGATTTCGTCTCTCTCCAAGGGCCGGGCAATCGGCGGCGTCGGCCTCGCCGGTTGGGCGATGCTGGTCGTTGGACTTGGGTTCAAGACGTCGCTCTTTCCGTTTCACCTCTGGGCGCCGGACGTCTACCAGGGCGGCCCCGCGCCGACTGTCGGTTTCCTGTCCACCGCTTCGAAGGCATCGGTCTTTGCCGTTTTCCTTAAGTTCACCGCTGCCGCGGGTGCGGCATGGGGGGAGTTGTCCGTCGTCCTTTGGGTCATGGCCGTTTTTACCATGGCCTTCGGGAATATCGCCGCCCTAACCCAGAACAACGTCAAACGGCTGTTGGCGTACTCTTCCATCGCCCAGATGGGATACGTCCTGGTCGCGCTTATCGCGGCTCCCGAGAGCGGCCCGTCGGCGGCTATTTTTTATCTTGTCGCCTATGCCGCGATGGAACTCGGCGCTTTCGGCGCAATCTCGGCATTCTCCGGAAAAGAGGGCGAGTTAGGCGACATAAGGACCCTCAAGGGAGCGGGCTTCAAATATCCGCTCAGGAGCGCCGCACTATCCATTTGTTTAATCTCACTGGCCGGGCTTCCTCCGACGGCCGGGTTCATCGGCAAGTTCGGGATATTCTTTTCGGCCATGAGCGCCGGATATGTCTGGCTTTCGATAATCGGCATCCTGACGGCGATAGTCTCCGTCTATTATTACCTGCGCGTGGTAGTGTTCATGTACATGCGCGAAGAAGAAAAACCAACGCCAAAGGCCGCCGCTTTCCCCGCTGTCGATTTCCCCGCCGGGTTTGCCCTTGCCGCCCTTTCGGTAATAGTCATTTACCTGGGGATATTCCCCGGAAAATTGCTGGACCTGATAGCTACCCTCAGGCAGTTTGCCATTTAACAACGGAACAAGACGCAATCAGGAGCCTGAAGCATAAATGAACCGCATAAAAAAAGGGCCCTGCGACAGGCCCTTTTTTCACGGGGAATACTGCATATACTTACCTGAAAGTGTTTTCTATGTATTCCGCGATGGCCTTGGCATCTTTGTCCGGGAGTGTCTTCTTGTCGAACTTCGTCATGCCGGGGCCCGGGTTACGCATCTTCTTCACGATATCACTAGCCGACCTTACCCCGTTATTCTCCCTGTCTTTCTTCGAGAGGGTCTTCTGCGGATTTATGATGTTGCCGCCGTTTTTATGGCAGACGGCGCAGTTCGCTTCGAAGAGCGCTTTCCCGTCCGGCTTTGCGGCATGTACGGCGGTGGCGGCGGTGGCGGCAAAAACCAGGCCGAGCGAGAGTGCTATCATTTTCTTGCGCATCAGGTGTTACCTCCTTTGTTTGAATTAGTTTATCCGGCGATTTAAGCCTTGTCAAACAAAAGGTAACGGACCCGACCCGCTGTAAAACAAAAAGCCCGCTATCTTTTCGGATAACGGGCGTTGGATCCAGGTACGGACAAGTAGCTGACGATTGCGAAAAACTAATCCGCGCTATTATGATGTAAGGTGCGCGGCTTTCTCCTCTTCGGAACTATTGACCCGCGGGAGCAGGAGCCGGAGCAGGTGCGGGAGCCGCAGCAGGAGCCGCGGTGGTCGCGCCGCCCATTGCCGGAGCAGCCGGAGCAGGAGCCTCGGTCGGAGCAGGAGCAGGAGCGGGCTCTTCTGCCTTCTTGCCGCAAGACGCCAAAGCAAGCACCAGTGCGCCGGATGCCAACAGGACAACCAATTTCTTCATTTTCATTTCGTCTCCTTTCATTAGAGTCAACTTGCCGGGCCAGCCGGTTCCAAAACATTCCAAAAGAGTTTAGTCAAAGCGTTTCCCTTTGTCAACAACGAAATTTCACCTTTTCTAATTTATTCCCTGCAATTATAACACAAATTCCGGTTTTTGGAGGTACGCCGGGGGGCCTTCCGGAAAAACCTTGAAGAAGGGCATCCCCTGGGATATAATGGCGCAGGACTTTATTCATTGGGAGAGGTGATTTAAAATGTCGATTGAAAAGATAGACGCACTTGAAGAGAGGATATCGAAAGTAGTCGAGCTGGTGAAAGCGCTGAAGGAAGAAAAGCTCCGCCTGCAGGACGAGGTAACGCGCCTTGGCGAGCAACTGAAAGAATGTCAGGCGCTGGAGGCGGAGGCTTCGGTCCTCCGCTCCGAAAAAGAACAGGTGCGCGAGAGGCTGGAGAAGCTGCTTCAGTCCGTTGAGGGTCTGGCGGTGTAACCATGAAAAGTGCCGACGTGGAGATATTCGGGACTTCCTATACTGTTAAGGGCGATGCGGACCCGGAATACGTGCTGCAGCTAGCCCGGTATGTGGACGAGAAGATGCGTTCGCTACAGAGGAAAAGCCCGCCCACGGCCAGCCCGCAGAAGATTGCGGTGCTCACTGCCGTCAATATAGCCGACGAACTCTTCAAGCTCCGCAAGAGGCAGGCGGAAGTGGAGAACATGGTCCAGAAGAAGACCGGAGACCTCTTCGACATCCTTGACGGCGGCTGATTTTTCCCTTGAATTTTTGAGCAGGATAAAGTATCTTAATAGGTGTTAAAGGGTTTTTTATCCCCTGCCCGGTGCGTGATTGCTGGGGGTTTTTTGACCAACGCTAACAAAAAGGGAGCTGGGCAGTCTGAAGAGGGTGTGCATGCCCGCCAGGGAAGCCTTAACTCTTCATCCTGGCGCCCACCTAGTTTACCTAGGTTCAAAAACACTCTCTGACACGGCTTGGGCGGGGGCTGATTTTCCGGGGCGGACACCACTCCGGGTGCTTTTCCGGGGGAGATATTTCCACCGGTGCTTTTTCCGGGGCGGGTGTTAAACCCTTCGGATGTTTTAAAACGATCTCCGGGCGGCCTGAATAAAAAAAGCGGAAGGGCCGCAAAGGGACTTTGAGCAGGAACAAAAAAGAATAACAAGGAATTTTAATGACTTTTGGGCTTCTCATCGGCATTATCTTCGTCTGTCCGGCCATCTTCCGGTTAATCTCGGAATTTCCGGCTGTGCGGGGGTTTGCCGTTCATAACCTGGTCGAATGCAGGGCAACATCCTGCGCGGTCTCTCCGAACCACCACGGTCCCCCGGGGAGTTATTCACCGCCGCTTTTTAGAACCCTGCGGATGCGCCAAAAGTCTTAAGATCCCTAGATTTTCCTCTCTTCAGTCCCTTCTCTTATCGACGGGCCGGGGTGGCCGGTCGGGCCGAAAAAGGCCCGGTTAATTTATGCCGGAACGGGTTCGAACCCGTTTGCATGTCGATATCCGCTTTACCCTTTGGAAGGAAATCACATGCCTGACCTGTTATCCGCCCTGAAGGAGGACTCAACCGGCTCTCCGCTCGCCTGGCGCTTAAGGCCGAGAAGCCTGGATGAGTTCGTGGGGCAGGAGCATATCCTGGGGCAGGGCAAGATGTTAAGGCGCATGATAGAGGCGGACCGTTTAGGCTCCGTGATACTATACGGACCTCCCGGTTCCGGGAAGACCGCCCTGGCCCATGTCATAGCGAACAGGACGAGCGCGGTATTCGAGTCGATAAACGCCGTAACCTCCGGCGTTGCGGACATAAGGCGGATTACCTCCCAGGCCGCGATGGAGCTCAAGCGAAGCGGCAGGAAGACCATACTTTTTATAGACGAGATTCACAGGTTCAACCGCACCCAGCAGGACGCGCTTCTGCCCGACGTGGAAAAGGGCGTGGTGGTATTGATAGGGGCCTCGACCGCAAACCCTTTTTTCTCGATAATACCGGCGCTGTCTTCCCGCTCCCAGATTTTCGAGCTGAGGCCGCTTTCTGTGCAGGATTTAAGCAGGCTCATCGACAGGGGCCTCTCCGACGGGGAACGGGGCCTGGGCGGGTATAAGGTCCGGCTGTCCGACGACGCGCGGGAGTTTATATTGTCGCGCTCCGAAGGGGACGCGAGAAGGCTCTTAAATGCGCTGGAAGTGGGCGTGCTGACGACGAAGCCCGGCACGGACGGTTTTATAAATTTCGACCTTACCGTTGCAGAAGAGTCCATCCAGAAGAAGGCGGTGGTCTATGAGGAGGACGAGCATTACGACACCATATCCGCCTTCATAAAGAGCCTCCGGGGGAGCGACCCGGACGCCGCCGTATACTGGCTGGCGAAGATGGTATACGCGGGCGAGGACCCGCTCTTCATCGCAAGGCGCCTTATCATCGCGGCCTCGGAAGACATCGGCAACGCCGACCCGCGCGCGCTATCCGTAGCGGTGGCCGCGCTTCACGCGTTGGAGCACGTCGGGATGCCGGAAGGACGCATCGCATTGGCCCAGGCCACAACGTACATAGCCTCGGCCCCGAAGTCCAACGCGTCGTATATGGCGCTTGAATCGGCCATGAGCGATATCAGGAATGGAGTAGTTCTCCCGGTGCCGGACCACCTCCGGGATGCAAGCTATAAGAGCGCAAGGAAATTGGGGCGGGGCAAGGGATACAAGTATCCTCACGATTACCCCGGCCATTGGGTAGAGCAGGAATATCTTCCGGAAAAGAAAGATTATTACGTTCCGTCAGACCAAGGTTTTGAGAAGGAGATCGTCATTAGAAAGAAATCTAGAAATAACTCCCAGGGAGGGATCACAGCGTCATGAACTTAATGAACATCATCTGGATAGCGGTAGCGGCCATAGCGGGGCTGGTGGTCGGCATTCTGATAAAAAGAGGGATGGCCGAATCGAAGATACAGGAAGCCGAAGAGAACGCCAAAAAGATAATAAAAGACGCGGAACGGGACGCGGAAACGAAGAAAAAGGAACTGCTGCTTGAGGCGAAGGACAAGCTCTACCAGCAGAGGTCGGATTTCGAAAAGGAAATAAAGGACGGGCGGACAGAGCTGAACGCGCTGGAGAAGCGACTTATCCAGAAAGAGGAATACCTGGAGAAGAAAACCGACTCCCTGGAAAAGCGGGACGGCGACTTAGGCCGCAAGGAAAAGGAAATGGCGAACCGTGAAAAGGCGCTCGTCGAGAAGGAGCAGCGGTACGACGATGGCCTGGCCGAGCAGGTACGGAAGCTTGAGCAGGTCGCCGGGATGAGCTCCGAAGAGGCGCGGAAGGAGCTTCTGGCACGGATGGAAGGCGAGGCGATGCTGGAAGGCGCGAAGATGGTGAAACGCATCGAGGACGAGGCCAAGTCCACCGCGGACAAGAAGTCCAAGGATATAATGGCGCTGGCCATCCAGAGATACGCGAGCGACTACGTCGCCGAGTCCACCACGTCGCTTGTGAACCTCCCGAACGACGAGATGAAGGGCCGCATCATTGGCCGCGAGGGCCGGAACATCCGGGCCCTGGAAGCCGCGACCGGCATAGACTTGATAATCGACGATACGCCGCAGGCGGTTATCGTTTCCGGCTTCGACCCGGTCCGGCGCGAGATCGCCAGGATATCCGTCGAGCGGCTCATGGCCGACGGGCGCATCCACCCGGGCAGGATCGAAGAAGTTGTAGACAAGGTTCGTAAGGAACTGGACGAGACGATGCGGGAGGAAGGCGAGAAGGCGGCCTTCGACTTAGCGATACACGGCATCCACCCGGAGATAATAAAATTAATCGGGCGGCTTAAATACCGCACAAGTTACGGCCAGAACGTCCTGATGCACTCCCGCGAGGTCGCCTTTTTAGCCGGCGTGATGGCGTCTGAACTCGGCGTGGACACAAAACTCGCCAAGCGCGCGGGGCTTCTGCACGACATAGGCAAGGCGGTCGACCACGAGATCGAAGGCACGCATGCCGGCATCGGACACGACCTCGCCAAGAAATATGGCGAAAACCAGAAGGTGCTGAACGCGATTATGGCGCACCACGGGGACGAACCCTTCGCCTGCGTCGAGTCCGTCCTTGTCGCGGCTGCCGACGCGCTGTCCGCGGCCAGGCCGGGCGCGAGGCGCGAGACCCTCGAGACCTATGTCAAACGGCTGGAGAAGCTGGAAGAGGTGGCGACGTCCTTCAAGGGAGTGGAGAAGTGTTATGCCATTCAGGCGGGCCGCGAGATACGGGTCATCGTAAAGCCAGAGGATGTGGACGATATAAGCGCGGCGCAGATTTCCCGCGAGATAGCCAAAAAGATAGAAGAGGAGATGGCCTATCCCGGCCAGATAAAGGTGACCGTGATACGCGAAGCGCGCTACGTGGAATTCGCGAAGTAATGGAGATCCTTTTCATAAGCGACATAGTGGGCGACCCGGGGCGGAGGGCCGTAGCCGCTCACCTGCCTGCGGTCCGCGAGAAGTACGGCGTCCATGCGGTTATCGCCAACGGCGAGAACGCCGCCGGGGGATTTGGCATAACGCCGAAAATCGCCCAGGAGCTTCTCGATATGGATATAGACCTCCTCACATCCGGCAACCATATCTGGGATAAAAAAGAGATATACGAGTACCTGGACAGGACGGACAAACTGCTTCGCCCCGCCAATTTCCCGCCTGGCGTACCGGGCACGGGCAGCGCGGTCTTCACGGCATCCGACGGCACCAAGGTCGGCGTGATGAACCTGATGGGCCGGATTTTTATGACGCCGTCCGACTGCCCGTTCAGAAGAGGGAAAGAGGAAGCGGAGAAAGTCAAAAATCTGGGCGCGGAGGTTATACTGGTCGATTTCCATGCGGAGGCCACCTCCGAGAAAATCGCACTCGCCCGGTATCTCGACGGCCAGGTGAGCGCGGTGGTAGGGACGCATACCCATGTCCAGACCTCGGACGAGAGGCTGCTCCCCGGCGGGACGGCCTTCATCACGGACGTTGGCATGACCGGGCCGCACGACTCCGTCATCGGCGTTACCTCCGAGCTCGCCATCGGCCGCTTCCTCACCCAGATGCCCGCAAGATTCGATACCGCCAAAGGCCCCGGCACTTTCGAGGCTGTGATAATCTCCGCTGATTCTGATACCGGGCAGGCGACAGGTATAAAGAGGCTCAGCCTCGGCCCGAACTTCTAAATACATGCAGCTTGATTTATCTTTCAGCGGTCCGCTTACCGTCTCCGAGCTTACCCGCCGTATCCGGGAAAAGCTGGAGTCCGGCTTCTCCGACGTCTGGATAACCGGCGAAATTTCCGGCCTGCGCGTCCCTCCTTCCGGCCATTTATACTTCACGTTAAAGGACAAGGACGCCCAGATAAAGGCGGTCTTTTTCCGCTCCGGGAACCGCTACCTGAAGTTCGCGCCGAGTGACGGGATGGAGGTAATCCTGCGGGGGCGGGTTACGGTTTACGACCCGCGCGGCGAGTACCAGGTAGTCGCGGAATACATGGAGCCGAAGGGCATTGGCGCGCTCCAGCTCGCATTCCTTCAGCTAAAGGAAAAACTCGAAAAGGAGGGGCTTTTCGAGCAGTCCCGGAAGCGCCCCCTGCCCGCCCACCCAGGGCGAGTCGGCGTCGTCACGTCGCCATCCGGCGCGGCGATACGGGACATCCTGAACGTCCTCGGAAGACGCGCGCCGGGCGTGAAAATATTAATCGCTCCGGCAACTGTGCAGGGCGCATTCGCGCCGGCGGAGATTGCCTCCGCGATATCGGAATTGAACAAGATAGCCGGCCTGGACGTAATTATAGTGGGGCGTGGCGGAGGGTCCGTGGAAGACCTCGCCGCTTTCAATACGGAAGTGGTCGCGCGCGCGATAGCCTCGTCTAAAATCCCTGTAATATCTGCCGTCGGGCATGAGACGGACTTTACGATAGCCGATTTTGCCGCCGACTTAAGGGCCCCCACGCCGTCCGCCGCCGCCGAACTGGTGGCGAAGAACGAGGAGGATATGGCGGAAACTCTTCGCTCTCTTCGCGGCAGGTTGATTTATGCCGTGGTCCAGGAGCATCGACGCCTGCGGGACAGACTAGGCTCCGAGGAACGTGCGCTGATAAACCCGATGAGGCGTCTGCACGACCATGCGCTTCGGCTGGACGAGCTGTCGGGGAGGCTGACGTCGGCAGAGGCCCGATTAATCCTCACCTTGAAAAACAAGACTGTTTCCCTCTCCCGCGCCCTGGCTCTGCTGGAGCCCCTCGCGCCGCTGAAGGCAGGTTTCGCCATCGTGAAGAGTTTTTCCGACGGCCGTATGATAAAGTCGGTAGCCGAGGCAAGGGCCGCGGGCAGGTTGACCCTTAAGTTTGAGGATGGGGAAATCGACGCCGAAGTAGTGAAGTAATACCCGTCCTCCCCCATTTAAACGATCTCCGAATGCCGCCCGCCTGAACAGAAATAAAAAAAGGCCGGATGCTTAACAGCATCCGGCCTTTTTGGGGTTATGACGTTATACAGCTATCAATACGCAACGCCGCCGGTCGTATATGGAGTTGTCAGGCTTCTGGTGCTGTCCGTTGCCGTTATCGTGCAGGTTATGGTGCCGCCTTTCGGATCATTGCCTTTTATTTTATAAGTCGCACCGGTCCTCGTATTCTTGAGGGTGCCCGCGGTGGACGACCACGAGAAGGTGAGTGTCACCGTGTCTCCGGGCGGGTAGGTAAGGTCGCCTGTGGAAGCAGCGGTAAAGGTTGCGCTTTTGGAATCGACAAGGCTCAGCACCGAATTGGTTCCCAACGGGGGCGTGTCACTTATGGTGATAGGCAGGTCGGACGGGGTAAAGGAAATTGCCGCCGTGATGTTGGCCGTCGTCGTGGCGATGGAACCCACGGCCAGGCTGTAGTTGCCGCCCTGCGCGCCGCCCAGGGTGAAAGTAGTCTGCGCCGTCACCACAATGCCGGTGCCCACGTTGGCGCCGGCAAACGTCGCCGTGCCGCCAGACGGGGTGACAGTATCGCCTGCAATCACGCCGGTGACAGACCAAGTGGCGATGGTCGCCGCAGTCGTACCGTCGTATGGCTTGTTATTGGCGGTGAAGCTGCCC
>JBARKJ010000075.1:0-22652 GCA_049801375.1 Nitrospirota bacterium
GAAAACTTTGGGTCCCCCGCATCCTTCCGGTTTGCCCGGAAGAATTTCGGCCGCAATTATTTAAAAACGTGCTTAAAATAGTCCTGTTTTTTTACGTTGTCAAGAATTTTTATAAAGAGCGGCCTGATGAATTTTTCGGAAATTGTTGACTATCTCGGCTATTAAAAATAGAATGTTTCAATATGGCTGAGAAAATATTAACTGTAATAGGCGGCGGGCTTGCCGGGTCGGAGGCGGCTTGGGCCGCGGCGGGACGCGGCATAAAGGTGCGGCTATACGAGATGCGGCCCGGTACCATGACCCCGGCGCACAAGACGGGGAGTCTTGCGGAGCTGGTATGCTCAAACTCGCTAAGGTCCATGGACCTGCATAACGCGGTCGGCCTTCTAAAGGAAGAGATGCGGAGCCTGGGCTCTCTGGTTATGGAGGCGGCGGAGAGGACTGCCGTCCCGGCCGGCAGCGCCCTGGCCGTGGACCGGGAGGCCTTCGGCAGATATATTACCGACGCCATCCTTGCCCATCCCGGCATAGAGGTAATCAGGCAGGAGATAACCGCCGTCCCGGAGCCTGTCTCGGTTATCGCCACGGGGCCGCTCACGTCCGACAAGATGGCTGACGCTATCGGCGCGTTGACCGGGACGGAGCACCTGCATTTCTATGACGCCATCGCGCCCATAATCGACGCGGACTCCGTGGATATGGACATTGCCTTTCGTGCCTCGCGCTACGGCAAGGGCGGGGACGACTACGTCAACTGCCCGATGACAAAGGAGCAGTACGACGCCTTTTACGACGCGCTCTCTACAGCCGAGAAGGCCCCGGTTCGCGAGTTCGAGAACATGCGCTGCTTCGAGGGCTGCATGCCCATAGAGACGATGGCGGAGCGCGGCCGGGAGACGCTGGCGCACGGCCCGATGAAGCCTGTGGGGATTATAGACCCTAAAACGGGCGCACGGCCGTACGCGGTAGTCCAGCTGCGGGCCGAGGACCGGGAGCGGACGGCGTATAATATCGTCGGGTTCCAGACCCGGCTTAAATGGCCGGAACAAGCAAGGGTATTCAGGATGATACCGGGGCTTCAAAACGTGAAATTTATACGGTACGGAAGCCTGCACCGGAACACGTTCATAAACGGCCCCCTGTTCCTTGAGCCCACCCTCGAGATGAAGGGGCGCCCGGGTCTTTTCTTCGCCGGGCAGGTATCGGGCGTGGAAGGGTACGTCGAGTCGTCCGCGATGGGGATACTCGCGGGTATTAACGCGGCTCGGCTGATAAAAGGGCTGGCCCTGATTACTCCGCCGGAGACGACTGCGCACGGGGCGCTTATCACACACCTGACAAAGACGGAGCCCGGCCGCTTCCAGCCGACTAACGTGATTTTTTCACTTTTCCCGCCGCTCGACGTGAAGGTGAAGAAAAAAGAGGAACGGCGCGAGCTTCTGGTGAAGAGAGCGCTTCTGGACCTCGCGGCATGGAAGGAACGTCTGGATGTCTAATCATCTTTCAGAGTTTTTAAGCTATCTGCGCTTTGAGAGAGGCGCGTCGGAGAACACCGTCGTCAGCTATGAGAACGACCTCAGGCAGTTCGTCCTTCACCTGAAAGGGCCGGGCGATACGGAGCCGGACCTATTAACGGTGGATAACCTGGACGTGCGGGGTTTCCTCGCGTCTTTGGGAAAGCGAGGGATGAAAAAATCCTCCGCGCAGAGGAAGCTTGCCAGTATAAGGAGTTTCTACCGCTACCTTTTCCGCGAGGGCTTGATCGAGAAGAACCCGGCGAAGGTCGTGGCGACGCCACGTAAAGAAAAGTCCCAGCCGTCCGTGCTATCGGTGGACGACGCGGTGATGCTTGTCGAAGCCCCGGACCCGGATAAGCCCTGCGGCCTTCGCGACCGGGCAATTCTTGAATTGTTCTATTCCTCCGGCATAAGGATATCCGAGCTTCAGGGCCTTAACCGGGAGCAGGTGGACCTGCCTCAGGGACTTGCGAAGGTAACCGGCAAAGGGAACAAGGAGCGCTTTGTGCCGCTGGGTGCGAAGGCGGTTGCCGCCATATCCGCGTATATCTCGGCGTTAAACGCGGAGAACAAGATTGACATCTCCGCCCCGCAAGTGCCACTGTTCTTGAACAAGTACAGCCTCAGGCTGTCCGTGCGGGGCGTGCGGCGGGTCGTGATGAAATACGTCGGCGAAAAACTTATACGGGGGAAGGTCTCGCCGCATACGCTCCGGCATACCTTCGCAACGCACCTGCTCGGAGCGGGCGCGGACCTTCGGTCGATCCAGGAGATGCTGGGCCATGTGTCGCTTTCCACGACGCAGAAGTACACGCACCTGGACCTGGGGAAGCTGATGGACGTTTACGACAAGGCACATCCGAGGGCAAAATAGAACCTTTGCTACCTTTTTGGTAAAAAGGTAGCGCCAAAAACTTTTGGACTTTAACCCCCGCTTTCTTTTGCTACTTTTCTTTCTCGCGAGACGGTTTATCTGTCCAGAGCGGAGCGAAGACAGAAAGAAAAGTAGAGAAAGGTTTTTTTCTATGTTTCATTCAACTACGATTTTATGTGTGAGGCGCGACGGTAAAGTCTCCATCGGGGGGGACGGGCAGGTCACGATGGGCGCGACCGTAATGAAGCACAACGCGCGCAAGGTGCGGAAGCTGTATAATAACACGATACTGGCGGGTTTTGCCGGGGCGACGGCGGACGCGTTCACCCTTATCGAGAAGTTCGAGGGCAAGATCGAGGAATACCATGGCAACATAGCGCGCGCGGCGGTCGAGCTCGCCAAGGAATGGCGCACGAACAAGATGCTGCGCCAGCTTGAGGCCCTGCTGATAGTCGCGGACAAGGAGCATACGTTCATCATCTCCGGCACGGGCGACGTGATAGAGCCGGAAGACGGCATCGCGGCCATAGGCTCCGGCGGGCCGTTCGCACAAGCTGCGGCGCAGGCGCTTGTGAAGCACTCGCCTCTTGACTCGCAGGGCGTGGTGCGCGAGGCCATGGAGATCGCCTCGAAGATATGCATATACACAAACTCAAACCTAATCATAGAGGAGCTTTAAAAGATGCGGGAGCTGACCCCGAGGGAAGTTGTTGCGGAGCTGGATAAATACATCATCGGCCAGAATAACGCGAAGCGCGCCGTGGCGATTGCGCTGCGCACGAGGTGGCGCAGGATGCTCCTTCCCGAGGAGCTTCGTGACGAAGTCGTGCCGAAAAATATTATAATGATAGGCTCGACCGGCGTGGGCAAGACGGAGATCGCGAGGCGTCTTGCGAAGTTAGTTGACGCACCGTTTGTCAAGGTGGAGGCGTCTAAGTTTACCGAGGTCGGCTATGTCGGGCGCGACGTGGAGTCCATCATCCGGGACATTACCGAGCAGTCCGTCGCTATGGTGCGCTCCGAGCATACCGCCGCCGTGCGCGAGAAGGCGGAGGCCGCCGCCGAGGAGCGGGTATTGGACGCGCTTCTGCCAAGGCGCAGGGGTGATATCGGCCTCGGGTTCCGCGAGTCGGGTATAGACTCGACCGGCCAGCCCGCCGAGCCGTTCGAAGCCGACAGCGCGACACGGGAGAAGTTCAGGAAGATGCTCCGGGAGGGGAAACTTGACGACCGGACGGTCGAGCTGGAGGTCCGGGAGAAGGGCGGCATGCCGCTTGGCGTCATCTCGAATATCGGTATGGAGGAACTGGAGATAAGCCTCAAGGAGATGATGGGCAACATGTTCCCGGAGAAGTCCAAAAGACGGAGCCTGAAAGTGCCCGAGGCGATGAAGGTCCTGACGCAGGAGGAGGCCTCGAAGCTTGTCGATATGGACAAAGTGTCCAGGGAGGCGATATCGCGCGTGGAGCAGTCCGGCATCGTGTTCATAGACGAGCTGGACAAGGTCGCGGGCAGAGAGTCAGGCGGCGGCGGACCGGACGTATCCCGCGAAGGCGTGCAGAGGGACCTGCTTCCGATAATCGAAGGCTCTACAGTCAACAGCAAGCACGGCGCGGTGCATACGGACCACATACTTTTTATAGCCGCTGGCGCGTTCCACGTGGCGAAGCCGTCAGACCTGATCCCGGAGCTTCAGGGCCGCTTCCCGATAAGGGTGGAGTTGGACAACCTGACGGAAGACGATTTCGTACGGATACTCACGGAGCCGAAAAACGCGCTGATACGGCAGTACGTCGCGCTCCTTGGCACCGAGGGGCTGGACGTTGAGTTTACGGACGACGCCATACGTGAGATAGCGAAGATAGCCGCGTCCGTGAACAGCCGGACGGAGAATATCGGGGCCAGGCGTCTTTATACCGTGATGGAGAAGCTCCTCGAAGAAGTCAGCTTCCACGCCCCGGACGCGACAGAAAAGAAGATAACCGTGAACGCGGAATACGTCCGCGGCCAGTTGATGGATATAACGAAGGACGAAGATTTAAGTAGGTTTATACTTTAAACCGTTACCTTTTTGGAAAAAGGTAACACCAAAAACTTTTGGACTGTTTTAAGCCCCGCTTTTCTTTGTGTTACTTTCTTTTCTCGTGAAAAGAAAGTAACGGTTTTAATCTTTCGAGGACTCTATGCAAAAGTTAATCGAGAAGGCCGAAATACTGATGGAGGCCCTGCCGTACATCAAGAACTTCTATGGCAAGACCATCGTCATAAAGTACGGCGGGCACGCCATGTCGGACGAGGCACTCAAGAAATCGTTCGCGAAGGACGTGGTGCTGATGAAATATATCGGCATAAACCCGGTAATCGTACACGGCGGCGGCCCGCAGATATCCCAGACGATGGAACGCATGGGCTTAAAGCCGAAATTCGTGGCCGGGTACCGCGTAACGGATTCGGAGACGATGGATATAGTAGAGATGGTCCTGGGCGGGGCGATAAATAAAGAGATAGTGAACCTGATAAACTCAAACGGCGGACGCGCGGCGGGCTTGACCGGCAAGGACGGCGGTCTTATAAAGGCAAAAAAGAAATTTCTTAAAGGCACGTCCGCCGAGACGGGCGCGCCTGAGATAATCGACGCCGGGCACCTGGGCGAGGTCGAGGCTGTGGACTCCGCAATCCTGGAAGCGCTGGACAAGGGCGGGTTTATCCCGGTTATCGCGCCTATCGGCGTGGGAGAGAAGGGCGAGACTTATAACATAAACGCAGACCTGGTCGCCGGGGCAGTCGCGGCGGCGCTGTCTGCTGCAAAGCTGATGCTCCTCACCGACGTGGAGGGGATACTGGGCGCGGACGGGAAGCTGATTTCCACCCTGACCAAAAAGAAGGTGGCGGAGCTTATAAAGAAGAAGGTGATTTCCGGCGGCATGCTCCCGAAGGTCGCGGCATGTTTCGACGCACTTGGCGGCAAGGTGGGCAAGGTGCACGTCGTGGACGGCCGCGTCCCGCACGCGCTCCTGCTTGAGATATTCACCGACAAGGGCATCGGGACGGAGATATCGATGTAGTAGTGAGCGTTCGGTAGCGCCGTCCGCTAAGGGTGCAGCGGCCGGCATTGCTGTAACAGCGCGATGTCCCCTGCCAGAAGGTTCGATACGTAATTTTTAAGTTCCGCCTGCTCGTTCTCGGCAAGGTGCGAAAATTTAATCGCCATGCCAGGAGGTTTTCTATAGATTACGCGGCCCTTCAGGGACAGGCTTTTCCCGCCAATTCTCAGGGTGACTGATACTTCCGTCTCGATACTCAGAGGCGCGGGCGCGACTACGAAAATACCATGCTCCGAGATAGTCTGGGCAAGGTAACCCCCCTCCGCTTCCCCATGGCGAACCGTTACCCTCTGGTCGCAATCCGCCCGGAGATGCTTTCTTGCCCACCCCTGGGGCAAAGAGAGACAAGTCTGTATGGCTTTGTTCAGTTCGCTTAAGTTTACAGGCTTCCGGAGATAATGCTTATAGCCGAGCGATATGCACGCCTTCTTTAGAGTTTCGTGCTCGGGGCCGCTTACTATTATGACCGGAATTTCCGCGAGGGACTTGTCCTGCTTCATCTTGGACAGGGTCTGCGTGCCCTCGGGCGCCAGCATATCCATGTCAAGTGTTATGACGTCCGGCCGGAAGAGTTTGGCCAGGCGCAAGGCTTCGTCCCCGCTTTCGGCGAAGATAACCTCAAATCCCATCCTCACCAGCAGGACGTTCATAAACCTTGCAAAGGTTTTACCGTCGCCCACTACGAGTATCTGTCTTTTAGCCTGTCCGGAGATTTGAGCCATCTTTTTCGCCCCTTGTCTAAGACTTAATTATATATTAAAAATTTCTATTTATAACGAATAGTTATAATGTTAATTAAAATTAATGATTCGTATAAAATAAATTGTTTATTTCGCCCGCTTCCCTTGACATATCGCTTGCCCCCGATTATACTTCATCGTCAAACTCGAAGACTACTCCGGCTTCCGTAAACTACTTTTCCTGAATATTCAATTAGATAGCGAGGCTAAAAGTGACTCTGAAGGAGCGGCTGAACGCGGATATGAAGGAGGCCCTGAAGGCCCATGACGCAGCCCGCCTGTCCACGATAAGGATGGTTATCTCAGCCGTCCGGAATAAGGAGATAGATTCCCGCAAGGACATGGACGACGAGGGGGTGCTCTCGGTGCTCTCGACTTCGGCCAAGCAGCGCAGGGAATCCATAGAGCAGTACGAGAAGGCCGGGCGGCAGGACCTCGTGGACAAGGAAAAGGCGGAGCTGGAAGTCATTATCTCCTATATGCCCCAGCAGATGGGCCGCGAGGAGATACAGACGCTGGTGAAAGACGCAGTCGCAGAGTCCGGGGCCAAAGGGCCAGGCGACATGGGCAAGGTGATGAAGGTCCTGATGCCTAAAGTCAAAGGGCGCGCGGACGGCAAGCTTGTCAACGAGGTCGTCAAAGAGGCGTTAGGGGGCTGAAAATCAATTCAAAAAGCCAAACCGCACTTTTCTTTACGGAAAGAAAAGGGGGTCCCCACCGCTTAGGCGAGTTGGTTCGAGCCTTAGCGCGGGGCGGTACCAAAAGAAACGAGAGTAACTTCTTTATGGCTGGTCTAACCCCCAAAGCGGGGTTTTTTTGTCCGGTTTCTCTTTGTATTACTTTCTCTTTCCCCAAAGAGAAAGTAATGGTTTTAAATGAACGAACACGCATTAAAAGTACTTGAATTTTACAAGGTCTCCGAGGCTGTTTCCACCCGCGCGGTATCCGGGCCGGGCAGGGCCGAGGCCCTGTCATTCGCCCCCTCGTCCGATATAAAAGAAGTCACTCTGCGCCTTAAAGAGGCGGACGAGCTGAAAAAATACCTCACGGCCCGGCACGAGTTCCCCATACGGGGCTTGAAGGATATATCGGTCCAGCTTAAGAAGGCGGCGGTGGAAGGGGCGGCGCTATCGCCCGAAGAGCTTTTAAGGGTGCTCTCCGTGGCCAGCTCATCACGGCTGATGAAGTCCGCGCTCGCGAAAGTAAAGCAGGAATATCCTACGCTAATCAAAAGGGCCGCGGCCCTCTCGGTCTTTGAAAACATAGAGATGGACATCGCCCGCGCTATAGGCGAGGATTCGGAGGTGCTGGATGCCGCATCCCCGGAGCTTAAAAGGATACGGCACGCGCTGACCCAGGTACGCTCCCGGCTGAACCGCGAATTGGAATCCATCATCCAGAGCTCATCGTACTCCAAGGCCATTCAGGAGCCGGTGATAACCATGCGCGGCGACCGCTACGTACTCCCGCTCAAGACTAATTTCCGCACCTATCTCCAGGGCATAGTACACGACCACTCGCAGACCGGCTCTACTGTGTTCGTGGAGCCCGCGGCCACGGTTGAGCTTAACAACCGGCTGGTGGGCCTTCGAAACGACGAGGTCCGGGAGATAGAGCGCATCCTCTGGCGTCTGACGGCGACCGTACGGGAGAGCGGGGACCTGCTCGAAGCGTCTTATCTGGCGCTCGTAAAGCTCGACGCGCTTTATGCCGTCTCGCAGTTCGCCCTGGACATAGACGGGAACCTGCCCTCGGTAAACGACAGGGGTTATGTTGAGCTGAAAGACGCCCGCCACCCCCTGCTGGTGATGTCCAAGGGGCAACAGGCGACCGTGCCGCTGGACATAAAGCTCGGGCGGGAGTTCGATACGCTTGTAATCACGGGCCCGAATACCGGCGGAAAGACCGTCGTACTAAAGACGCTTGGCTTGCTGGTCCTGATGGCCCAGGCGGGGTTTCTTATCCCTGCCGCGCCGGACTCGGTCATCCCGGTATTCGAGGACGTATATTCGGATATCGGAGACGAGCAGAGCGTGGAGCAGAATTTAAGCACGTTCTCTTCGCACATGAACCAGATCGTCTCAATGCTGGGCGGCGCAAACAAGAATTCGCTGGTACTATTAGACGAGCTTGGCGCGGGTACGGACCCGTCCGAAGGCTCGGCGTTAGGTGTCGCTATCATCGAGGAACTGCACCGGCGCGGGACGAAGACCGTCGTCACGACGCACCACGGTGCGCTTAAGGTCTTTGCGGCGAACACGCCGGGCGTGATGAACGCCTCGGTTGAGTTCGACCCGGAGACGCTTCTGCCCACATACAGCCTGGCCATCGGCAGGCCGGGGCGGAGCAGCGCGATACTCGTCGCATCGCGCCTCGGGATGCCGAAAGGCGTCCTTGAGCGTGCGAAAGAAGGCCGGGCGGCGGGCGAGGCGGAGCTTGACACGCTGATCGAGAAGCTTGAGAAGGAGGCGCAGGCGGCGCGCGAGGACAGGCGTAAAGCCGCGCAGGAGGCTCAAGGCGCGCGTGCGGAGAAGGAACGGCTTCAGGAGCTTGTGCGGCGTGCGGAGGATGAGCGGCGCGAGGCGGTGCAGAAGGCGAAGGAGAAGGCGCAGAACGTAATTAATTCATTGAAGTTCAAGCTCCGTGAACTGGAAGACCTGGCGAAGAAAGCGGCCGCGAAATCGCCTGAGCGCGCGGAGGTAAAGAAGCACTCGGAAGAGGTGCAGGCGCTGGAGGCCCAGTTAAAGGACGAGTCGGTCCCGGCGGGTCCTATCAGAAAGCTTGAGATAGAGGCGCTTTCCGTCGGTGATACGGTAAAAGTCTATAAATACAACCGCCTTGGGCAGGTAATAGAGATAAAAAAAGACAAGAAGAAGGTCGTAGTACAGCTAGGCACGATGCGGGTGACGCTGTCCCCGGACGAGCTTGAGCTGTCCACCCGCTCCGCCCCCGACAGGGCAAGGACTACTGCGTTCACGGTATCGCGGGCCGTGGAAGACGAGGACGAAACTTCCCCCGGCATGGAGTTGAATATCATTGGCCTGCGGGTGGATGAGGCCCTGCCAAAGGTGCAGAAATTCTTAGATAAGTCCATGCTTTCCGGCATGGGCAGCGTCCGGATAATCCACGGCAGAGGCACCGGCGCACTCCGTAAGGCCGTCCGGGAAGAGCTCTCGACAACCCCCGGCGTGAAGGATTTCCACGACGAGACGTTCGAGCTTGGCGGCGACGCGGTGACGGTGGTGGCGTTTAAATGAAAGACATGAATAAGGCATTTAAACCAATATATGACGGCATTGAAAACGTCCTTGATAAATTGACGGGATCATCTTTATTCTATACGGAAATGCTTAAAGAAGACGATGATTGGTCCTTTGTAATTAAAAACCATGCTCTTATTGAATCTGCACTAACATATTTGTTGGTTAATACTTTGAAACAACCTCAACTTCAGAAAATTTTCTCAATGATAAATATCAGTGATGATAGAACGGGAAAAATAGCTTTTATAAAATCGCTTGGTCTCCTGCCGAAAAATCATATTACATTTATACACGCGCTTTCAACCTTACGTAATCAACTCGTTCATGATATTCATAATGTAAATTTCAGCTTCAAAGAATATTTTCAAGAATTAGAAACTAAAAATAAACAAGGCTTAAAATCTAATTTAAAGAAGTTAGGATGCATCATGCAGGATTTAATTCCTATCTATGATAGAAAAATATCAAAAGAACAATATATTCGGCAGAACATAAGACTTGTAATTTTACAAGGTTCGGTAAGCATCATTGCGAGAATTTATCTTCATGAGATTGGGCATATAATCGATGATTCGGCTTCTAATACGAAAAATCCACCTAAGAAAAAGGGGGGATTGAAATGAAATTTGTTGAGATTTTAATTTTCGGACTTTTTATTTTAGTTAGCACTGCTTGTCATGCAGAAGATAACGAAAAATATGTTCAATCTTTAAAGGAAGTTGTGAAAATAACACACGGTAAGCCAATCATAATGGAGGATATCTTCTCTGGCCGCAATTTCGTTTCATTAAAAACGATTTTAAAAGAATATAAAAATAAATATTTTTTGGTTGGTGGGCGAACATTACAGCGTGTTTCAGAAAGAGGCGGTTTAATAGAATATGGCCCGTTTACTAAGCCTGCGTATGTAGAATTCCCTGATAAATACAAGGGATATAAAGTATTTTGTCTAGCAAAACTAGTTGGAAAATATACTTACGAAAATGAATATGGAGATGAAATCATTACAATGCATTTTAAAGTCCGAAAGGCATACGATATGCTTGAATTTGCATATATTTATTCCTATTTTCAAAAAGCTTATTTTGACCGCATTGATCGCCTTTATCCTAAAGTTAAAACCGAACCAACCAAAAGCGACGCGGCGATATTCTTCGGCACCGCCGGGTCCCCGGACGTTAAAACCGAACCAACCGAATCTACCAAAGGCGACACTGTTCAAAGTAATGAGAGCCCGTCACGAAGGGGGTTCGCTCCGGCAAGTACAATAAAGTCCAACAACCAGACCGAAAATTCGCATCTCCAAATAACTCCTTCAGTTGAAAACGAAAATAAGGAAAAAGAGAAAGATAATGATCTTTTTGAGTAAAATTATAATTGTAATCAATAATCTTTCTCGCAACACTATTAATTTTGATTGATTTTGTTATACTTATAATATAAAATAAAGAGTTTCACCATAGGAAGGCTGTAATTTGGACGGATTGATACCCGATGAGGCGCTCGACAGGGTACGTTCCGCGACGGATATCGTGGAGCTTGTATCGCAGCACGTAACGCTGAAGCATACAGGCGCGAACTATCTGGGGCTTTGTCCGTTCCATCAGGAGAAGACGCCGTCTTTTACCGTCAGCCCGGCAAAGCAGATATTCCACTGCTTCGGATGCGGGGCGGGCGGGGACGCCGTCGGCTTCATGATGCGCCAGGGGAACTATAGCTTCCCGGAGGCGGTGCGCTTCCTTGCGGACCGGGCTGGTATAGAACTGCCGGAGCGGGCGGAGCAGACATCGCATGAAGACTGGGAGAAGCTTTTTGCCGCGAACGAAGAGGCGGCGAAATTCTACCAGGAAAGGCTCTGGAATTCAGCCGAAGGGAAGAAGGCGCTGGGCTACCTGAAAGACAGGGGTATGCCGGACGACTCCGCAAAGGCGTTTGAGATAGGATATTCACCGGCGTCCTGGGACGGGTTGACCGGCCATTTGAAGGGCTTGGGGCTCGATTCCAAGATAGTGGAAAAAGCAGGTCTTATAGTAAAAAAAGCGGACGGCGCGGGTTATTACGACCGTTTCCGGGGCCGGCTGATGTTCCCGATACGGGACATTAAAGACCGGGTCATAGGCTTCGGCGGCAGGGCGATGATGAAGGACGAGATGCCCAAGTACCTGAACTCGCCGGATACGCCGCTTTTCAAGAAGGGCGAGACGCTTTACGGCATAGGAATTGCCAAAGAAACGATAAGAAAACGGGATTTCGCAATAGTGGTGGAAGGCTACATGGACGCAATCGCCTGCCACAGGGCGGGTGTTGCAAACGCTGTAGCCACGCTCGGCACGGCGCTCACTCCCGGACATTTGCGGCTGCTGTCGCGTTTTTCCAAGAACGTGCTGCTGGTTTTCGACGCGGACGAGGCGGGCCTGAAGGCGGCGCAGCGCTCTCTGGACGTTTTTTTAAGCTCCACGCCGAAGATGTCGGCAAAGGTGGCGCTACTGCCGGAAGGGGACGACCCGGACAGCCTGCTCATCCGGGAAGGGGCCGAGGCCCTGAAGGAGAGCCTTAAAGGGCGCGAAAAGTTGCTGGAGTTTGTAATCAAACGCGAGGCCGTGGACGTCTCTGACATAGATAGCAAAGTAAAGGCAGTGGGGACGCTCACCGGCATCCTGGCGCGGGTGGACGACGCGGTCGAGCGTAGCTATTACGTAAAGATGGCGGCGTCCGAGCTTAAAGTCGATGAGTCGGCGGTCAAAGAAGAGCTGGAGAAAAAGACCGCCAGGTCTGGGAAGACGGGCGTCTACCATTCCTCGCAAGGCGCGGGGGGCGCGGGGCTTAAGGGCAAAAACTTTGCCTCTCTGGACAAAATCGAGGCGGGGCTGGTCCAGTCGGCGCTTAGGGACACGGACGCGGCGCTTTATGCGGCGGATAACTTAGGCACGGATGATTTTTCGGACGAGCGGCTGAGGAAGGTCGCCGAGGTAATATTTAAGATGGCCCTAGCCGGGGAGCCGGTAGAGGTCCCGAAGCTCCTTGACGCGCTCCAGGACGAGGATGCCCGGCGCGCGGTACTTGAGTTGTCCGTACGGGAGACCGTTTCTGAAGACGCCCTGGCATACGCGGAGGGCGCGGTCCTCATGCTTTTAGAGGCCCGGTATAAGAAGATAGTGGAGGAAGTGCACGTCCTGCTTCAAAGGGCGGGCGCACTGGGCGAACCGGAGGCGGTAAAGGAAATTTCGGATTTCCGCATGAATATGATCAAGGCGCTCTCGAAGAAAGATTTTGAACTTTTAAATACATTGCAGAAGGAGCTGGCCGAATGGCAAAAGAAGAAAAGCTGGACGAAGTCAAACAGTTAATAAACGTCGGGAAGGAAAAGGGATACCTGACTTACGACGACTTAAATAATGTCCTGCCGCCCGAGATCTCTTCCTCCGAGCAGATAGAGAACATAATGAACATCTTCGGGGACATGGATATCGAAGTAATCGATTCCGGGCAGGAAGAGCGTTACGCCCGGATAATCGAGGCGGAAGAAGGCGAGGAAGAGACCGCCAAGACCCGCACCTATTCCGACCTCGACTTCGAAGAAGAAGAAGAGGAAGAAGAGGAAGAAGAAGCGCTGGACCTTACCCCCGGTGCGATAGGCAAGACGGACGACCCCGTGCGGATGTATCTGCGCGAGATGGGCACCGTATCGCTACTGTCGCGCGAGGGAGAGATAGAGATCGCCAAGCGCATCGAGGACGGCCAGAAAGAGATCGCGAAGGTGATGTACAGCATGCCCGCGGCGCTCCGGGAGCTGATCTCGCTTGGCGACAAGCTAAAAAAAGGCCGCCTCAGCGTCCGAGACATCGTGCATACCTACGAGGAGGAGTTCGAAGAGATAGAAGACATAAACGAGGAAGAGCTGCGGGATAAGACCATGCGCCTTTTGGACGAGGCGGCGGCGCTTTACGAAAAGCTCCTCCCGATGCTGGCCGACCTGAAAAAGCCGAACATCTCCGAGACGAAGGAGAAGCGGCTTAGAGGTTCCATCCGCCAGATAAAGAAAGAGCTGTCTGAGAAATTCGACGAAGTGAACCTGCACCCGAGGCAGGTGGAGCTGGTGGCGCAGAAGCTGCGTGATTATGCCTGGTCGGTAATGGAGGCGGAGAAGGACATCCGGGCCTGCGCAAGGCGCGCCGGCGTTACGATAGACGAGCTTCACAATATACTCTCCAAACCACATCCGGAAAAGGGGAAGCCCAGGGTCCCGAAGAAAGTGAAGCTGACCGCCGACCAGTTCCTGGAACTGGAGAAATCCTACCAGAACGCCCTTAAGAAACTGGACCGCGTGGAGACCGAGACGCTGGTCGCGCCGGACGACCTGCGGAGCGCGGTATCCTCTCTCGACAAGGGCGAGTTCAAGATGAAGACGGCGAAGACCGAGCTTGTCGAAGCGAACCTGCGGCTTGTAGTTTCGATAGCAAAAAAGTATACAAACAGAGGGTTGCAATTCCTGGACCTTATACAGGAAGGCAATATAGGCCTGATGAAGGCGGTGGACAAGTTCGAGTACAAGCGCGGCTACAAGTTCTCCACCTACGCGACATGGTGGATACGCCAGGCGATTACGCGCGCGATAGCGGACCAGGCGCGCACCATACGCATCCCGGTCCACATGATTGAAACGATAAACAAGCTGATAAGGACCTCCCGGCACCTTGTGCAGGAACTAGGCCGCGAGCCGACCCCGGAAGAGATAGCGAACGAGATGGGGCTTCCCTTAGAGAAGGTGCGAAAAGTATTAAAGATTGCCAAAGAGCCTATCTCGCTGGAGACTCCTATCGGGGAGGAAGAGGACTCTCATCTTGGCGATTTCATCGAGGACAAGCGCTCCCCGTCGCCTCTTGAGTCCGCGATAAATTACGACCTGTCCGAGCAGGTGCGCAAGGTGCTCCAGACTCTGACGCCCCGGGAGGAGAAAGTCCTGAGGCGCCGCTTCGGCATCGGCGAGGCCGCCGACCACACCCTTGAGGAGGTTGGGCAGGAGTTCGACGTCACCCGTGAGCGCATACGCCAGATAGAGGCGAAGGCCCTCCGCAAGCTCCGCCACCCGTCCCGCAGCAAGCGGCTGAAGAGTTTCGTGGAGGGCGGGGCATAATGGCCGACGTAATACCGTTCAGAGGAGTACGGTACAACCATTCATCAAATTTATCTAAGCTTGTCGCGCCGCCCTATGACGTAATCTCGCCGCAGTACAGGCACGAACTCTACGGCCGGGACCCTCACAACGTCGTCCGGATAGATTTCGGCATGCCCGAGGAGGGTGACTCTCAAGCCAACAACCAGTACACCCGTGCGGCGAAAAGCCTGAAGCGCTGGATTGGAGACGGTGTCCTGCGGCGCGAGGAGAGGCCTTCGCTGTACCTCTACGAAGTGGAGTACGAGACCCCGGCGGGCGAGAAGAAGTCCATGCGCGGCTTTATCTCTCTTCTTCGGCTGGAGGAGTGGGACAAGGGCATAGTCCTGCCGCACGAAGGCACCCTTAAGGGGCCGAAGGCGGACCGCTTCGAGCTATTGAAATCCGCCTCCGCTTCCGCGAGCCAGGTATTCGCGCTGTACTCGGACCCGGATAAAAAGATATCGAAGGTTCTTCTTTCCGCCGCGGGTAAGCCTGCTTCCGGGGAGGCGACAGACGACGACGGCTCTGTGCATCGGCTCTGGGTCGTGACGGACCCGGAGACAATAGAGGCGGTGCAAAAGGCCATGGCGGACAAGAAGGTTTTCATTGCCGACGGCCATCACCGCTACGAGACGGCGCTCGGCTACCGCGACTACAGGAGAAGCGAGGCCGCGGCATGGACGGGCGACGAGGGCTTTAATTTCATACCCATGTTCCTCTCCAACATGGATGAGGACGGCCTTACGGTACTGCCTACCCATCGGCTGATAAGCGACGCGGGCGAGCTTACACTTGACTCCGTGCTGGAGCGCTCCTCGCATTATTTCAAAGTAAAGAGGTTCTCGTTCCTCACGGAAAACGAGTATGACGCGCGGTCAGAATTCCTTCGTTCACTCTCTGAGGCGGGAAAGACCTCCCACTCCTTCGGCTTCTGCTGGGACAGCGCCCCATGCTATTACCTCCTTACCCTGAAGGACCTGGACGACGTCGCGAAGGCGCAGTGGTGTCCGCGCTCGGATACCTATTGCAGCCTGGACGTCACCATACTGCATTCGCTTATAGTGGAGCGCGTACTTGGCATCGACACGGAGAAGATTGCCGTGTCCCAGCCGGTGCAGTTTGAGAAAAGCGCCGACAGGGCGATAGAGCGGGTCGCGGCCGGCGAGTTCGCCATGTGCTTCCTGCTGAACCCGACCAAGGTGCAAGAGGTGAAAGAGGTCGCGCTGGCCCATGAGATAATGCCGCAGAAATCGACGTACTTCTATCCGAAGCTGCTGACCGGCCTGGTGATAGCGGATTTGAACCATATATAAACCGTTACTTTCTTTTCGAGAAAAGAAAGTAACACAAAGAAAAGCTGGGGTTAAGTTCCGCTTTCTTTTGTGTTACTTTTCTTTCCCGAAAGAAAAGTAACGACTTTAAGAATTCAAAAAATGCCTAAACTTATCACCATCGCCGGGATAATCAAGGAAGTCCTGAAGGCGCGGGGCCTGGGGAGCGGGGATACGCTTTCTAAGCTCCGGGGTAAATGGGCAAACGCTGTGGGAGGGAAAATCGCACAGCACGCACAGCCTCAGATGATAAGAGAGGGACGGCTCACCTTGACCGTTGACAGCCCCGCCTGGATGTCCCAGCTCTCCATGCTCGCCCCCGAGATTATAGAAAAAATAAACGCGGTGCTTGAAGATGGCGCGGTCCAGGAACTTAAGTTCTGCCTGGGTACGCCTGCAAAGAATGAAAAGGAAAAGAAGACGGCTCCCATAAAGAAGCGTGAGATTTCGCCCGCTGAGAAAGACGCCATAGAGCGCGCGGCGGCGAAAATTGGGGACAAGGAGCTTCGGTCCTCCGCAAAGAAAATGCTGTCCAAATCATGCAGGAGGGTGAAGTAATGGCCTGCGACTGCAAGAACTGCATCGTCAGAGGCCTCACTATTTTTTCCGGCCTCGGCATAAGCGAGCTTGAGAAGGTCGGGACGCTGATATACCTTAAGAGCTTCCGCCGCAAGAAAGTAATTTTCCTCGAAGACACGCCAAGCAATACCGTTTACGTCCTGAAGACGGGCACGGTCAAGTGCTATAAATCGCTGCCCGACGGCCGCGAGCTGATAATCAGCATCCTCACCCCCGGCGACATGCTGGGCTTCGACTCCCTTTACGAAGACCACTACTCAAATACCGCCGAGGCCATACAGGACACGGAGCTTTGCTGCATCCGAAAAAAGGACCTGGTGGACCTCCTTAAGAGCAGCCCCGAGGTCGGCGTCCGGTTCATCAAGAAGATGAACAAGGAACTTCAGCTCGCGCAGGAGCGTATCCGGGACCTGGGCCTGAAGGACGCGCGTGAGCGTGTGGCGACTCTTCTGATGACTCTTTTCATATCTCGCGGAGAGGGCCAGGTGCCCAAGTTTACACTGTCCCGGCAGGAGATCTCCGAGATGGCGGGCGTCGCCCAGGAAACGGTGATACGGATAATTTCCGAATTCAAATCGGATGGGCTGATTAAATCGGAAGGCAAGAATATCGTAGTGCTGAAGCCGGAAGAACTGCGGAAGACGGCGGGGATTTTCGAGATATAAGCCGAATATAGAGGATCTGATGACAAAAATCGAAGAATTAAAAATGAATACAGAAGCTTTGTTCCATTCTGTTAATGAAAATAAAAAATTCTTTTCGTCGATTTATCGTTATGTAGAAGAGCTTCATTCTTTACTTACAGTGAAATTACATGAGGCAAAAAAAGAAGAAATTCAATTTTTAGCAAATAAAATAGAAGATTTCTTCCAAGGATATCGGCCAAGATATACGCCAGGAGTTTTATATGTGCCGCCACGCGAAACTTCTACAAACGATAAAACAGTAAAGGAAATATTTCGTTTGTCAAAAGAAGTAGGTGATGCTGATTTACGGCGAGTTGGTCAGAACGTAAACGCGGAAGGATATGACATTGCTCAAATCTGTTTAGACGGTCATATTATCAATGACGCTACGCAAAGTTTTCCTGAAATAAATAAAAAATTCTGCAACAAATGTGGTGAAGAAACTATTGATAGTTGTCCCTCATGTAAAAATCCCATTCAGGGAAGATATCATGGAGGAGGGTCGGAAGAATATATCCCTCCTTCTTATTGTCATAACTGCGGGGCAGCTTTTCCTTGGATAGAGAGTAAAATAAAAGCAGCTATAGAGCTTTCTATTGAAGATGGTAATTTAAATGAGGAAGAAAGTAAAAATTTGGAAGAAAGTATAAACAATATTGTAAAAGATACACCTCGAACTCAAGTTGCCGCATCAAGATTTAAAAAAATAATGACGAAAATAGGCACATCAACGGCGGAAGGAATAAAGACCATTATTGTAGATATCGTAAGTGAAACTGCAAAAAAAATCATATGGCCAGATAAATGAAAGAACTGACAGTTGCAAAACGCGCCGCGAAAGAGGCGGGAAAAATATTGCTCTCCTACATGGGGAAGCTGGAACATGTAGAGTATAAGGGCCAGCGCGACCCGGTAAGCGAGGCGGACAAGGCGTCCGAGAAGCGGGTCGCTGAGATAATAAGGGAGGCGTTTCCGGCGCACGGTTTCCTGGCGGAGGAGAAGACCTCGTGGACCGGCCAGGACAAAAGCGCACGCTGGATTGTGGACCCGCTGGACGGCACGGTGAATTATGCGCACGGCTACCCGCACTTCTCGGTCTCCATCGCGTTCGAGAGGGACGGGGAAATGCAGGCGGGCGTGGTATTCGACCCGGTGCGGAAGGAACTTTTTTCCGCGGTCAAGGGCGGCGGGGCTTTTTTGAACAACAAGCCGATACGGGTATCAGGGACGAAGACTTTGATAAAGTCGCTTCTCGTAACCGGCTTCCCTTACGATATCGAGAGCCGCCCGAAGGAAATCCTCGAACCGTTTAACCGGATGGTCCTGGCGGCGCAAGGGGTACGGCGCGACGGCTCCGCCGCACTCAACCTTTGCTACCTTGCCTGCGGCCGCTTCGACGGCTACTGGGAAATGGGGCTTAAGCCCTGGGATACCGCGGCCGGGATGCTCATCCTGCGCGAGGCGGGCGGAGTTGTGACGAATTTCAAAGGTGAGCCGTTTACGCCGGAGATGCAGGAGATACTGGCGAGCAACGGGAAGATACAGAAAGAAATAATGGAGGTCCTGGGAAAGGGGGCCTGAAAAACTAACTTGGCCAGACCCTGAACTTCTCCACCATCCGTATCGGATTATAAGACTGCTTGGATTTTTTCAGGTTCGGCTCGCCCAGGTCCTGCTCGCGGTTCACGAACTCGATATCCTGGAACTCCTGCCTCAGAAACTCGCTCGAAATATATTGATACAGCCCCGAGTATTCCTGGTTCGCCTTCTCCACGTGCACGACGACCATCTCGTCGTTTAAAAGCTCGCCCAGCGACAGCGCCTCGACAACCCCGTTTATAAGGACTACGCCGCCGATGGTGGAGAGGTCTTTCAGGTGGTCAAGCGCGTGCTGCGTAGCCTCCGCCTCGCCGAAAGTGGACGGTATGTTTACGGAGCATTTCTCGCGGCACCAGCGCTCGACCAAGTCCTTCGCCTGCGGGACAAGCTCCGGAGTCAGCCGCTGATACTCCGGGTCATACTGCCTTAAGAAGCGGTTAAGAAGGTTCTTCTTGTCATGGAATTTCCTGCCGGAGAGCGAGATCATTTCGCTTGTGCTGTAAACGTAATCGCTGTCGTCCTGGCTCAGCTCAAATTTATATTTAGAGTTCCCTTCGATATATTTTTTGATGAATTCCGCCGATGCCAGCTGGACCACGGGCAACTCGTCTCTCTCCCGCATGAAGTCCATCTGCATGTTCATCGTTTCCGGGATTTTATTGTCGCCGACGGGCGGGAAGAAGTAATATTCCCCCTGGTAGGACTTCGCGTAGAAGAGGAGGTTGCCGTTAAGGCTGCTGATTTTGTAATCGTGGACGTGCTTGAACATGAAGAGGTTCGTGAAGCAAAGCTCCGAGACCTCAGGCCTCAGCGCGCGGAAAATCGCCTCCACCGGCTCCCGGTCGGAAAGCTCGATAGGGCGGAAATGCGGAAATTTCGGGAAGTCGGCCATTGAAGAAATTATAACACCAAAACCTTTCTATATTTTTGCGAAAAAGTGGCTACGGCGCCGCGCATTTTTTCATCTTCGGAGCCTCCGGCTCCGCAATGTGGAAGAAACAAAAGAAAACGAGACTGAAAACAATTTATCAGGTTTTAATTCCGGCTTTTCTTTGTGTTACTTTCTTTTCACCTGAAAAGAAAGTAGCGACTTTACATGTTCAGCGCCTTTTTCAGGAACTGCCCCGTATACGATCCTTTGGCCTTCGCTATGTCTTCCGGCGTGCCGGTGGCGACGATGCGTCCGCCGCCGTCCCCGCCTTCCGGGCCCAGGTCTATTATATGGTCCGCCGTCTTTATCACGTCTAGGTTATGCTCGATGACGACCACCGTGTTGCCCGTCTCCACCAGCCGGTTCAGCACGTCGAGCAGCTTCTGTATGTCCGCGAAATGCAGGCCCGTTGTCGGCTCGTCAAGGATATACAAGGTTCGACCGGTGCTGCGCTTCGACAGTTCTTTGCTGAGCTTCACCCTCTGCGCCTCGCCGCCGGAGAGAGTCGTCGCGGACTGGCCGAGCTTTATGTAGCCTAGCCCCACGTCGTTTATGGTCACCAGCTTGTTGTGTATCGCCGGGATGTTCTCGAAGAACTCCATCGCTTCCGATACGGTCATCTCCAGCACGTCCGTAATACTTTGACCCTTGTACTTTATCTCCAGCGTCTCGCGGTTGTAGCGCTTGCCCTTGCACACGTCGCAGGTCACGAACACGTCCGGCAGGAAGTGCATCTCTATCTTTATCACCCCGTCGCCCTGGCACGCCTCGCACCGCCCGCCCTTGACGTTAAAGCTGTACCGGCCCGCCTTGTAGCCGCGCATCCTGGACTCCGGCACCTGAGCGAACATCTCCCGTATGTGCGTGAACAGCCCGGTATATGTCGCGGGGTTGGAACGCGGAGTCCTGCCGATGGGCGACTGGTCTATGTCTATGACCTTGTCCACCTCGTGCAGGCCGAGCACGCCGTCCGATAGCCCCGCGCGTTCCGTGGAACGGTAGAACTGCTGCGCGAGCGTCTTGTACAGGACCTCCAGCACCAGCGAGGATTTTCCGGAGCCGGATACGCCCGTCACGCAGGTCAGGACGCCGAGCGGTATGCGTACGTCTATATTTTTCAGGTTATTCTCGCGCGCCTTCTTTATGGTGATATATTTGCGGGCGCTCTTCCTGGTCAACGGGACGAGTATCTTCCTCCTGCCGGAGAGGTACGCGCCGGTTAGCGAATCCTCGTTCTCCATTATCTCTTTAGGCGTCCCCTGTGCAACAACGTATCCGCCGTGTTCCCCGGCCCCCGGCCCCATGTCGATTACGTAATCGGAACGCAGTATCGTATCCTCGTCATGCTCCACGACCAGCACGGTATTGCCGAGGTTCTTAAGCGACAGGAGCGTATCCAGCAGTTTCTCGTTGTCCCGCTGGTGCAGGCCGATGGACGGCTCGTCGAGTATATAGAGCACGCCCATGAGAGAGGAGCCTATCTGCGTCGCAAGCCTTATCCTCTCCGCCTCGCCGCCGGAGAGCGTCGCCGCGCGCCTGTCCAGCGTTAAGTAGTCAAGCCCGACGTTTATGAGGAACCCCAGCCGCTCGTTGATCTCCTTCAGTATCTTCTGCGCGATGAAAGACTCTTTTTCCGTCAGCGGCAGTTCCGTAAAGAAGTCCCGCGCAAGACGCACGGAAAGTCTTGTCGCCTCCGAGATATTTACGTCTCCTACCTTTATGGAAAGAGATTCCTTCCGGAGCCTGTCGCCCTTGCACGCCGGGCACGGGTGCGCGCCCATGTATTCCTCTATCTCTTCTCTGATGTATGCGGACTCGGTCTCATGGTACCTTCTTGCAAGGTTGTTCACCACGCCCTCGAACTCGCGGGTGTAGAACTGCTTCCGGCCGTCGCGCATGAACCAGAATTTTACGTCCTCTCCGCCTGAGCCGTATAAGATTGCGTCTTGAGCTTTCTTCGCCAGCTTCCGCCAGGGGGCAGTCAGCGAGAACCCGAAATGGTCGGCCAGCGCCTCCAGCATCTGGTAGTAGAATACCGTAGTGCGCTTCGACCACGGCTTGACCGCGCCCTCACGTATCGATAAATCTTTATTCGGGATGACCAGGTCCGGGTCTATGTCCATCTTCGCGCCCAGGCCGTCGCAATCCGGGCACGCGCCGTGCGGGTTATTGAACGAGAACATCCTGGGCGTCATTTCCGGGTAGGATATGCCGCATTCTATGCATGCGAGCTTTTCGGAATAGAGTATGTCCTTCGCCCCGGCCTCCACCGGCGAGATTACGACGATGCCTTCGGAGAGCTTCAGCGCGACTTCAAGGGAATCGGCCAGCCTCTTTTCGATCCCCTCTTTTATAATGAGCCTGTCGATGACTATCTCGATGGTGTGCTTCTTGTTCTTGTCCAGGACGATATTCTCGGAGAGGTCCCGCACCGCCTTGTCGATGCGCGCACGGACATAGCCCTCCTTCTTCATCTGGGCGAGCTCTTTTCTGTACTCGCCCTTGCGTCCGCGCACGATGGGAGCGAGTACAGACAGCTTCGTCCCGGCGGGCATCGCGGTTATCTTGTCCACCATCTGCGAGACGGTCTGGGAAGTGATTTCCTTGCCGCAGCTGTAGCAGTACGGGTGGCCTATGCGGGCGTACAGAAGGCGCAGGTAATCGTAGATTTCCGTCACCGTGCCGACGGTGCTGCGCGGGTTCTTCGAGGTCGTCTTCTGCTCGATGGAGATGGCGGGGGACAGGCCCTCGATAGAGTCCACGTCCGGCTTGTCCATCTGTTCCAGGAACTGTCTTGCGTATGCGGAGAGCGACTCGACGTATCGCCTCTGGCCCTCGGCGTATATGGTGTCGAATGCGAGCGAGGATTTCCC
>JBARKJ010000076.1:0-18676 GCA_049801375.1 Nitrospirota bacterium
GTGATATAGCTTGCTGAGGAAACTGTTCATATCGGAAGACTCCTGGGCGATGCTTGTTTTAAGGCTCGCGTTGGGAATCGTGTTTTTGGCCCACGGCTCGCAGAAGGTCTTGGGTTTGTTCGGAGGGCTGGGGCTTTCCGGCACTTTCAGGATGTTCGCCGGCTCGGGAATCCCGCCATTTTTTGCGGCGCTGGACATCGCCGCCGAATTCCTGGGCGGCCTTTTCCTGATAATAGGTTTCCTGACGCGCATTTCGGCCTTGGGTATCGCGGTGGTGATGGTTGTCGCGGTATGCGTGGTGCACTGGCAGAACGGCTTCTTCATGAACTGGTTCGGGCGGATGCCCGCGGGTAAGGAAGGTTTCGAGTACCATATCCTGGCGTTTGCGGCGGCAATCGCCCTGGCTATAAAGGGTGGCGGGAGATTCTCTCTAGACCGGGCGGCGGCTAAAAAATTATAGCGCGGAGAATGGACATGATAACCGAAAAACTTAAAAATTATCTGGACGAGAGCGCAGTGCGCTACGAGGTGCTCCGGCACGGTGAGGCTTATACCGCGCAGGAGATAGCGTCGACTATGCATGTAAGCGGTAAAAACCTGGTGAAGTCGGTGATACTGAAAAGCGACACGGGCTACCTGATGGCAGTACTCCCGGCGGACAGGAGGGTGGACGTGGCGGCTCTCCGGGCCGATTTAGGTTTCAGGATGGTGGCGCTCGCGACCGAAGAGGAAATAAAGAAGATATTCCCGGACTGCGAGGCGGGGGCGATGCCGCCTTTCGGGAACCTTTACGGACTGCCGGTCTATGCCGACAGCGCGCTCCGGGAGGATAAGAATATAGTGTTCAACGCAGGGACGCACCACGAGGCTATCAGGATGACCTACACGGACTTCTTCCGCCTCGTCCGTCCACTTATTATCGAGGCAACAAAGAAGGCTGCGTAGTAAGTCAAGCCCCTTGCCTCCTCTTAAGATGGAGAAGGGGAGGCGAAAGCGGGGTGCAGATTTAAGGAGGTCAAGTATGAAACAATACAGGATACTTGTTCCCATAAGCTTCTCGCCGTCCTCGGAGAAGGCGCTCCAAAGAGCAGTGGCCCAGGCCGAGGCCTTCGGCGGGAAGCTCTATGTGCTTAACGTCTACAGGCAGATACCGAGGATATTCGATAGCCCCGGCGGCGTGCTCTATAAAAAAGACCTGGAGGTACTGCGCGAGGAGGCGATAAAGGAGCTTGATTATTTCGTGGCCGCGCGACTCAGGGAGCTAAGACACAGGATGAATATCGAAGAGGTCGAGGTTGTATCGGACGAAGACCCTGTGAAGGCTATACTCCGGGTGGCCAGAGAGAAGAAGGTGGATTTGATAGTTCTCGGACACCACGACGAATCGAGGCTGGAGCATATGCTTTTCGGCAGGAACGTGGACAAGATAATCAAGGGCGCGCCCTGTGACGTAATCATAACCAAGGCCGAGCTTTACAAGCCGGAGGAAGAAGCTGTTGCAATATAAGATGGGAGGAACGGGATTCGGGGTGCCCATTTGCGCGTCTGATGGCGGCTACAGGAAAGTGCTTGGAACCTAAGCAGCAATCTGGTTATTCGGCATTTTTCTGGTTGAGCGGGATTGTCAGCTTGAAAGTGCTGCCGGGGCCGGATTCGCTTTCAAGGATAATTTCCCCGCCGTGGGCCTCCGCAACGGCTTTCACTATGGCCAGGCCCAGCCCCGCGCCTTTCGTGCCGGCAGTCATGCGGGAACGGTAGTGCTTCTGGAAGATGTCCGCTTTCTCCTCCGGCCTTATCCCGGAGCCGGTGTCGTGTACTGAAACGGTGAAGTCGCGCTCGGCAGCTTCCAGTGTCACTGAAACCCTGCCCCCTGAAGGGGTATATTTTATGGCGTTCTGTATGAGGTTCGATACGGCCCTTCCTAATTGTTTTTTATCTATTACAGCCTTCGGCGAGTCCACGAAGGCAAAGCTCAGGTCAAGCCCCCTTTTTTCCGCCTGGAGTTGGAAGTCTTTTTGAAGACCTCTCAGGATATCCGCAACCTCTTCCGGCATCATATTAAGCTGTAGTTTACCTGAATGAGACCTGTAAACAGTCAGGTAGTCTTCTATCATCCCTAATACCTTTTCACAGTTTTGTCTGATTGAATTAAGCCCTGCCCCGGCATCTTCCAGCCTGTTGTCGATAAGCATCTCCGTATAAAGCATCATAGTCGTCAAGGGGGATTTCAGGTCGTGGGTTATCATCGCGGCCAGGTCTTCCCTTTCCTGTTCAATCATCTTTCTTTCGGTTACCTCGATGTTCAACCTCTCGATATCAGCCTCGGCCCGTTTCTTCTCGGTAAGATCGTAAAAAGTCACCAGGGCGCCCCTGACGTATCCCTTTTCATCTCTTAGCGGAGCGCCCGAACCAAGCGTCTGTATTATCTTTCCATCTTTTCTTCTTCGGGGAAGTTCCATGTTAAATATTGACCTTCCCCCGAGCAGCGTTACCAGGTTTTTTTTGAGCGAGTCGATGTCCTCTTTCGCAACTATGGGATAAGGGCGTCCGATAACTTCACTGGCCTCGTAACCAAAGATATCCTGGGCCCCCCGGTTCCAGTCGAGGACGTTCCCTTCCGGATCGAGCGCTATTATCGCCACTGGCGCGCATTCAAATATAGCCTTCAACATCTCGTTGGCTTTTTCAATTTCCGCTTCGGCCCGTTTCTTTTCGGTGAGGTCAATAAAAATCCCTAAGGCGCCATAAATGTCTCCTCCCGCATCCCGGAGCGGGGCGTGCGAGTGAAGTATATGCACCGTTTTGCCGTTTTTGTGCCTGCGGGAGATTTCGATGTTTTTTAACGTGTTTCCGGCAAGCGCCGAATCGAGGTTCTTTCGGAACAAATCAAAGTCTTCTGCTGGTGCGATCGGGTAAGGGCGTCCCTTTACTTCTTCGGGAGCGTAACCGAAAATGTCCTGGGCTCCGCGGTTCCAGTCGAGCACCTTCCCTTCCGGGTCAAGCACTATTATTCCATTCGGCGAGCAGTCGAATATGGCCTTAAGCCTCGCGTTCGCTTCGGAAAACTCATGGAGAATCCTGTTCCTCTGCATCAAGCCGACCAGTATCCCCCACCCCGCCAGGACGGTCAACGCCCTGTTAATCTCACTGACAATCGGGAATTTGGGCGCTGAGGCAAGGAAATATCCCGCTATCACAAGCGCCGTCGTGACGCCGGCGAGGACGAAAGCGAATTTTCTTCGTGCGAACAAGCCCGAAAGGCTAAAAGGTATGAGGTACAAAAGAGAGACTGACATCCCGTGGGGGGTGACTAGGTCATATATGAAGATCGAGGCCGTGATGATTACGATTATTATAACCACAAAGCCCCCGTTGCATATTCCTAATAATAGTTTGCCACAAAGTTATAATAATTACAAAAGACAGGTTTGTAGCGCGTAGGGTTACAATTAATCTGAACAACGGAAGTTTCCTTCATGGAAGAAGCTTAAACTTTCTATCTGTCCGCCTGTATGTACAAGTAAATTCCCGACGCGCAGAAAAGGGCGTTTGAGAACCATGCCGCGAACAGCGGGGGGAACCTGCCGGCATGCCCCAGCGAGATGGAGAAGGAATAAAGAAACCAATAACTGATGGCGAGGACTACGCAAATGGCGACGCCAAGGGCCATCCCGCCGCTCCGCGAGGTCTTCAGCGAAAACGGCACGGCTACGATGACCATTATCAGGTTGGCTAGCGTGAACGATACCTTCCCGTACAGGTCTACCATGTATTTAACCGGGTTATACCCTTCCCTGTGGAGCATTGCTATATAATTCTGTAGCTCGGAGAAGTCCATCTCTTCGGATAGCCGTTCCACCCTCTTAAAATCGTCCGGCTTCTCCGGAAGATTTACGGGCAACCTGTCGAACCCGCTCATCTTTATGCCGCCGCCGGGCTTAAAATCGTATGTAACCCCTTTTAAAAGCACCCATTTGCCGGCTTCCCAGTCCATCTTAGCCGAGTCCACGCGCTGGTACAGGGTGAAGTCTTTGTCCAGCTTATAAAAAGTGACGCCGTAGCATGTCGGGAGCCCGGACTTGAATTCCACCAGCCCGACGTTGACCACTTCTCCTCCGGGGCCCCGGAACCAGAACTTATCGTGTTTCAGTGTGGGACTGGCGGGTTTTTTATCTATGTTCACCTGTTTTATGTATTCCGCCCTTGCGTTGCAATAGGGAATCACGGTCTCGTTTGCCCAGAAAAGGAGCCCGGAGAGGACCAGGGCGGTAAAGAATATTGGCGCCACGATACGGTAAAGCGGCAATCCTCCCGCCTTCATCGCGATTATCTCTCCGTTTTTGGACAGAATCCCCAGGCTTAAAAGCGTGGACAGGAGAACGGCCAGGGGCATGACCATGAACGCGATGTTCGGGATCTGGTACAGCATATATCTGATTACGTCTGCTGCCAGCGCCTTTTGCTCCACATAATCGTCCACCTTCTCTATGAAATCACCGATCAGGAAAAGGACCAGGAAGGCCGAAAGCGTAATGGCGAAGAAGCGACTGAATTCTTTCAGGATGTAGCGGTTTAATATCTTCACCCGCGTTTCCTCCTGGAAGCCATTGCTCTTCCCAGCGTGCCGTAGAAGTTCTTAAGCTCTTGAAGTCCGATAGTTCTCTCGCTGCCCGCGGACAGGACTAAATAAGCCCCCAGCAACCCGACTACTACATTTGGCAGGAGCGCGGCGAGCAAGGGCGGGAAATTACCGGCGGCGGCCATGTTCTCCCCGCCTTTCATCAGAAGGTAATAGAACGTGAAGATAACGAGGGCGACTGTAACGCCCGAGGACTTCCCGGAACGCCGCGAGAACATGCCCAGCGGGGGGCCCAGGAAACCGAAGATTATGCAGGCTAGGGGAACGGTGAAGCGCTTGTAATACTCTGTCATAAGAGCATACCCTTCTTTCCCTGTCCCAGACGCCTGGCTTGCCATCTCCCTTAGCTCGTTCATCGACATCTCACGCTTTTCTCTTTTGTTTGCCCCGGAGTCTCCCATGAGCTTTTCATAGAGGTCTATGGACAGCGTGTTGTTGTCGAAGTTTATTTCCTGATAGGAGCCGGACTTGTTTTCTTTCCTGTGGATGCTGCCGTTTTTAAGGTGAAGATATGCGTATCCCGTGGACAGGTCGACATCCAGCGCCCCGCGGTTGGCTATTATGACGTAAGGGTCGTTCGGGTCCCTCTCGTCCGAGATAAATACCCCCGTCATCTCGTTGGGCGCCGGTACCTTCCTGGCGTAAATTACCAGGTTCTTGAAGGTATCATTGAACACGCCTTCCTCTATCCCGGCGAACGCATGCGTCCTGGCGAGCAGGAAAATGTCCCTCTTGAAATTCCCGGCCTTCTGCGGGCCCAGGTATAGCGAGAAGTAGGCCGTCGCCAGGGCGGCAACCAGGCTGAAGGCAATGACCGGCGCCATCAGCCTGTAAATCGAAAACCCGGTAGCCTTAAGGGCTACTATCTCGCTGTCCGTGGACAGCCTTCCGAAAGCTACCAGCGCCCCGAGCAAAAGCGCCATTGGTATGGTGAGGGTGAGGAACGAGGGCATTATATAAGAGACGAGCCTTAAAACCTCTATAAGAGGCACACCCTTGGCCACTATGAGGTCCGTAAGCTTAAATATCCTGTTCAGCAGGAGCACGAAAGTGAACAGAAGGAGGCCCAGCAGGAAAGGCGGTATCAGTTCTTTTATTATATAGCGGTCTATTATCTTCACAAGGGCTAAATTCTATAGGAACAGCTCCTGTATGTCAATTTCTAAGTCCAGCTTTTCTTTGCTTACTTTCTTTTCTCGAAAAGAAAGTAAGTTAAAAAAAGCTTGCCAATAAGTGTATGTGCTATTATTATTGAAAGCTTGAGCATAACGGGTTACATACTGGAGGTCCCGAGGCAGATTGGGGCGGCTGTCATCGGCGTCGTCCAGGAGATAGGGGATATGTTCCTCTTCCTGGCCACGACGCTCTATTGGACTTTCCTGCCGCCCCTGAAACTGAAGAGGGTGGTCCGCCAGATAGCGTTCATGGGGGCCAGGAGCACTGCGCTCATCGTCCTGACCGGCGCGTTCACCGGCATGATATTGGGCCTTCAGATATACTACACACTGCAGAAGTTCGGCGCGGAGGCTTATCTTGGTCCGGCGATAGCGCTCTCGGTTATCCGGGAGCTGGGGCCGGTGCTCGCGGCGCTGATGATAATAGGGCGCGCAGGTTCCGCGCTGGCGGCGGAGATAGGCATCATGCGCATTACCGAGCAGGTGGATGCGCTTGATGCGATGTCGCTCTCGCCCTTCCGCTACCTGATGGTGCCCAACCTGCTCGCGGCGCTGATATCGTTTCCGCTTCTGGGCGCGATTTTTAACGTAGTCGCAATTTACGGCGGGTATTTAATCGGCGTAAAGCTCCTGTCGCTCTCTCCCGGGACGTATTTCTCGGGCATCCAGGATTTTGTCCATTTAAGGGATATCACGGATGGCATGATAAAAAGCCTCTGTTTCGGAATCATCATGACCTGGGTGTCCTGTTATAAGGGCTATAAAACCGGGCACGGGGCGGAAGGCGTAAGCCGCGCCACCACGTCCGCCGTGGTAATGGCGTCCACGCTTGTGCTGGTGTGGGATTACTTCCTGAACTCGGTGATGCTGAATTTTTAATGATAGAAATTAAAAATTTAAAAAAATCCTTCGACTCACAGCAGGTCCTGAAAGGCGTTTCCTTTACCGTCGATAAGGGCGAGATATTCGCCGTCATCGGCGGGAGCGGCCAGGGCAAGAGCGTCCTTTTGAAGGTTATAATGCGTCTTCTGGACGCGGATTCGGGAGACATTTTAGTAGATGGGACCTCCATCCGCGGGCTAAAAGGCCCCGAGCTTTACAAGATGCGGGACCGTTTCGGGTATCTCTTCCAGAGCGGGGCGTTATTCGATTCGATGACTATTTATGACAACATCGCCTTTCCCCTTCGGGAGAAGACGAAGCTGAAGGCGGCCGAGATAAAGGCGCGCGCGGAAGAAGAACTTGATAAGGTTGGTCTTTCCGGCATGGGCCATAAATTTCCGGAAGAGGTATCCGGCGGTATGAGGAAGCGGGCGGCATTTGCGCGGGTGCTGGTGACGCGGCCGGAGATAGTGCTTTTCGACGAGCCGACGACGGGTCTTGACCCGATACTCGTTGACTCGGTGCATAAGCTCATTCTATGGGGCAAGAAGACCTACGGCTTCACGGCGATCATCATAAGCCACGAGATACCGGAGATATTCGAAGTCGCGGACAAGGTCGGGATGCTCTCGGACGGCGTGATGGCACAGATAGGCACGGCGGAAGAGATAAAAAATTCCCAAGTCCCCGAGGTGATGCGGTTCGTGCGGGGCATATCTGAAGAGGTTTCAGTCGGAGGGAAGGCATGAGAAAGGACAGATTAGAGATGTTGGTGGGGATTTTCGTCCTCGTGGGCCTTACCGCGCTGGCCTTTCTTTCCATAAAGCTTGGGAAGCTGGAGGTCGTAGGCAACACCGGCTACAATATTCAGGCGGAGTTCAGCAATATCGGAGGGCTTAAGACGGGCGCCACCGTGGAGATAGCCGGGGTCGAAGTGGGCCGGGTGACTACTATATCGCTCAAAGACTACCAGGCGCTGGTCGTCATGAGGATGAAGCAAAATGTGAAGATATCCGACGACTCCATCGCTTCCATAAAAACGAAGGGGCTGATCGGCGAGAAATACGTCTCACTCTCTCCCGGAGGCTCCGACAAGATGATGGCGGCCGGAGGGACGCTGCGGGAGACGGAGTCGGCCATAGACTTCGAGAGTCTTATAGCAAATTACATATTCGGGAAAGTATAGATTAAGCGGTTGCATCGAAAGGGGGGTTCAATGCATAACGGGCTTTCTAAAGTTTTGTTTTCCACGGTCGCCGTGGCGCTCGTCCTTTTTACATCAATACCTGCCGCATTCTCGCAGGAAAAAATAGTCCTTTCCCTGGACGACGCGATAAGGCTCGCGGTCAAGGTGAACGCCGAGATAAAAGAATCGGAGTTCGATGCCGAAGTTTACCGCGACAAGAAGGAGCAGGCCGACGCCTCCCGGTGGGCGACGGTCGATTTAACCGCGTACGGAAGCCTGTCCCCGCGCGCCAGGCTCCTTGACGGCAGAGACGGCAACCCCGAGAGCACCACCAACATAAACAAGCCCTCATATGACGGCGTGTTCGGCAATGCCGACGTCGTCCTCATCCAGCCTATCTATACATTTGGGAAAATACAATCCTACCGGGATGCCGCGGGCCACGCCGTGAAGGCGTACGAGGCCGGGGCGAGACTGAAGGCCACCGAAGTCGAATTGCAGGTGAAGGAGGCATACTACGGCCTGCTCCTCGGGCGGGAACTGAAAGGCCTCCTTCAGGACATAAAAGAGCAGCTGGACAAGTCCACGGACAAGGTCCAGCGCCAGCTTAACGCGGGCGCGCCTAACGTGGACGAGGTGGACCTTTACAAACTCCAGACGTACCAGGGCGAACTGGAACAATATATGGCGTTGGCGGACCAGGGCATAAACAAGGCGTACTTCGGCCTTCAGCTTCTGACCAACAATGTGGGCAAGGATATAGAAATAAAGGACCAGTTCCTGGAACCGGCCCAGGTAAATCTGGAGGACTACGATTTCTACCAGAAGATGGCGATGAAGGAACGCCTTGAGTTCCTCCAGTTGAAGGAAGGGCTGGCGGCGAAAAAGTCCCTGATAAAGGCGGAATATGCGGACTACTTCCCGCAGATTTTCGTGGCCGGACTCTACTCCATCGCGGGGGCCACGAACAGGGACCATTTGAACAACCCCTACATCACGGACGAGTTCAACCATTCATACGGCGGCGCGGTGATAGGATTTAAATGGGGGCTGGACTTCGGCATCAGGAGCGGTCGGGTAGACGAGGCCAAGGCGGAATACATGAAGCTCCAGATGAAACAGCTTTACGCCATGGGCGGGGTACCCTTCCAGGTGAAGGACGCATACCTTCAGCTTGTCGAGGCCGACAGTGAGATAAAGTCGCTTAACGGCGCGTACACGAAGTCGAAACAATGGGTAGTGGCGTCCCTTTCAAATTTCGACCTTGGCGTCGGCGAGGCCAGGGACATCGCAGACTCCGTTAGCGCCTACGGCAAGATACGCGCCGATTATTTCCGTGCTATATTTAATCAACGGATGGCAATCGCGAACCTGGACCACGCGACAGGCAAGGACGCCTCTGATGTGCCATATACCGTGGATCAGAACCCGATGAAGTCAGTGGAGAAAATGGAGAAGGATATGGGAGGGGAACAGAAATGAAAATGAAAATTTATCTGGCGGTTTTATCTGCCATGTTTATAATGGCGTTTGCCGCAAGCGCGTTCGCCGGGGCGCCGACGGAGAGGGTGAAGAATGCGGCGGACAAGGTAATAGATATATTGAAAGACCCGAAGCTCAAAGGCCCCGCCCACGAAAAGCAGAGAAGGGCGAAAATAATGGCCACGGCCGAGACCGTCTTCGATTACAGGGAGATGGCGAAGCGTTCTCTGGCGACCTTCTGGCGTCAGCGGACTCCACAGGAACAGGACCAGTTCGTGAAACTCTTCTCCGACCTCCTGGAGCGTTCCTATATCAACAGGATTGAGGGATATACGAACGAAAAGGTCCTCTATACGGGCGAAAAGATAAACGGCGATTACGCGACGGTGGATTCCAAGATAATCACGCAGCGGCACGAAGAGATCCCCGTCAATTACCAGCTGACGATGAAGAACGGGCAATGGTGGGTGTACGATATCGTCATCGAGAACGTCTCGCTTGTGAACAACTACCGGATACAGTTCAACAAGATAATCCGGACGTCTTCGTACGCGGACCTGCTGAAGAAGTTGCAGAACAAGGAGGAATCCGAGAATTTAGCTGCCCCGGGCACGAAATAGCCGGCATGAAGCTCATAATAATACAGCCCGCCACTGTATTCAAGGACGGGACTCCATACAAGACCCCTCGGCGCTGGATAATGGGCCTGGCGCTTCCGTATGTGGCGGCGCTTACCCCTGATTGGGTGGACGTCGAGCTTTTGGACGACCGCCTCTCGGAGATAAACTACGAAGGCGGCTACGACATGGTCGCCCTCTCCGTGGCCATCGCCAGTTCCTCCAGGGCATATTATATAGCGGACGAGTTCAGATACAGGTCGTGGACGACAACATCACGGGCAACCGCGAGTACGCTAGAGAGCTGTTCAAGGCGATGATTCCTCTCAAGGTCAAATGGAGTTGCCTATGGACCATAAACACGTCGAGAGACGAGGAGCTTCTGGACCTTGCGGTCAAGGCCGGGGTCTATCACGTCAACATCGGCATCGAGTCCATCTCCCAGAAAAGCCTGGGCTCAATAAACAAGAAGCAGAATACCGTGAGGGAATACACGGAGATGCTCCGGGCGCTTGAGAAGAGGAAAATATTCTACTCCCTGAACTTCCTCTTCGGGCTGGACGAGGACACGCCGGAGATATTCGCGGAGACGATGGACTTCCTCAGGCAGGTCAAGGCCCCCATGGCCTTCTTCAATACCGTTACCCCGCGCACAGGGACGGCGATGCGGCGGAAGCTCGAAGAAGAGGGGCGCGTCATAAACCCGATGGCGGACCGCTACCCGGGGATGGAGTGCCTGTTCACGCCTAAGAACATGACGCCGAAGCAGGTCGAGGACGGCGTATGGAACTGCTTCGAAGAGTTCTATTCCCTGCCCGGCATTTTCAAGAGGTTTTTATCCCCGCCTAATTCGTACGTGTGGCAGGGGCTTCCCAGCAACCTGATATTCTGGTGGGCGGTAAGGCATAAGAAGGACCCGGTGGATTATTATTAGCAGGAGGTAGTAATTAATGCGTCACCCCGTGCAGTTGAACGTTTCGATGACGAAGTACATTGTCAAAAACAAAATCAAGGGAGTCAAAAAATTCCCGCTTGTGATGATGCTGGAACCGCTCCACCTGTGCAACCTCGCCTGCATTGGCTGCGGGCGGATAAGGGAGTATAAAGATACCCTCCAGGACATGATGACCCTGAAGCAGTGCATAGACGCGTCAAAAGAATGCGGCGCGCCGGTGGTCTCCATCTGCGGCGGAGAGCCCCTGATATACCCGGAGATCGGGCCGCTCGTGAAAGAGCTGATAGCCATAAAAAGGCATGTCCAGTTCTGCACGAACGCGCTAAAGCTCTCTGAATCGCTTGACAAGTTTACGCCATCTCCGTACCTGACGTTTACAATCTCTATAGACGGCTTGGAAAAGACGCAGGAGATGACGCGGGGCCGCAAAGGTATATTCGATATCCAGACGAAGGCTATCTCCGACGCCAAGGCCAGGGGCCATCGCCTGATTATAAATACCACGCTGTATAAAGAGACGGACGTAAATGAAATTGAGGAGCTGTTCAAAAGGCTCACAGCCCTCGGCGTGGACGGGTTCCTGGTCACGCCCGGCTTCTCCTACGACGCGGTGGAGAACGACATATTCCTGGCGCGCGAGGAGAGCTGGAAGAAGTTTCAACAAGTATTCAAAATGGGCGAAAAATACCGTTTCGTAAACACGCCGCTTTACATGAGGTTCCTGGCCGGAGAGCGGAACCTGAAATGCACCCCCTGGGGCAGCGTCACCGTGGGCCCCCAGGGCTGGAAGGGACCGTGCTATCTCATAACTGACCGTCATTACAAGACATTTCACGAGCTCATCGAGGATACGCAGTGGGATAAATTCGTGGAGAGGAAAGACCCGCGCTGCCGCGACTGCATGATGCATTGCGGAGTCGAGCCGACTGCCGTGGAGGAAGTAGGGAAAAGTTTCAGGGACGTCGTGGAGCTTATCAAGTGGAACTTCACTTGACATAAGCATATCGATAAGTATAATTTGAACGGTTGTCCAGTTTCACGGACAAATTCAACTGTTTAAAAAAATTGAAGAATTATCGTAAGGGAGGCACGTGGGCATGGACGAGAAGATAGCCAAACCTTATCTGCAAGGGACCGGCGGCAGGATCTCTCAGACAGAGATCGAAGGCGCGGTAGATAAGGCTATGAGGTATCTCCTTGGCGTCCAGGACCCTGTCGAGGGGTTCTGGGTTGACCAGCTTGAGGCAGACGCCACCATCCCGGCTGAATACCTCATGTTCCGCCGCTTCCTTGGCCGCGTGGACGAGGCGAAGGAAGAGCGGATAGCCAATTACCTGAAGTCCATACAGATGGAGGACGGCGGCTGGTATATCTACCGCGGCGGCCCGTCCGACCTCTCCGCAACCATAAAGACGTATTTTGCGTTAAAGCTCGCGGGAGTCTCGCCTGACGAGCCGTTCATGGTGCGGGCGCGCGAGAACGTCCTGAAGCGCGGCGGATTGATCCGCGCGAACGTTTTCACGAAGATAACGCTGGCGATGTTCGGACAGTACCCATGGGACGGGATACCCTGCATGCCGGTGGAGATAATGCTCCTGCCGACCTGGTTTTATTTCAATATCTACGAAGTCTCCTACTGGTCCAGGACGGTCATGGTCCCGCTCCTTTTGATATTCGATAAGAAGCCGGTCTACCAGCTTCCGCCCGAGCTTGGCCTCTCCGAGTTGTTCCAGCAGGAAGACGACTGGGAGAAATGCAGGGAGAGAGACCCGCGCTTCGTCAAAGAGGAAAAGTTACTTACCTGGAAGAACATATTCATCACGGTGGACGGCTTCCTCAGGTTCTACGAGAAGCACGCCAACAAGGCGCTCCGGGCGAAAGGCTTCACGGAGGCGTATAAATGGATGGTGGAGCGGATGAAGGGCGAGGGCGGACTTGGCGGCATATACCCGGCGATGGCCAATTCCGTGGTGGCGCTGAAGCTTATCGGCCACCCGGACGGCGACCCTCTGTTAGAGCAGGCGATTAAATCCATCGAGGACCTGGAGGTGGAACTGGAAGGCGGCGAGTCTATGTACCTCCAGCCCTGCGTCTCGCCGGTCTGGGACACGCCCATTGCCATGAACGCGCTTTTTGAGTCTGGCCTCCCGTCGGACCATGGTAGCTTCCGCCATGCGGCGGACTGGCTCTTCCGCAAGCAGACCTCCACCAGGGGGGACTGGAAGGTGAAGGTGCCGGACGCGGACCCGGGCGGCTGGTATTTCCAGTTCGAGAACGAGTTCTACCCCGATAACGACGACACGTCGATGGTGCTCCTTGCGCTCCTGAAGGTAAAGACCTTCGAGGAGGAAAAGAAGCTGCGCCGCATCACCGCCGCCTTCGAGTGGCTTGTAAAAATGCAGTGCAGCGACGGCGGCTGGGGCGCGTTCGACAAGGACAACAACAAGCTGATATTCAACTACATCCCCTTCGCCGACCACGGCGCGCTCCTGGACCCGTCCACATCCGACCTTACCGGCCGGGCGCTTGAGATAATGGGCCTTATGGGGCTTGATCTCTCCTACGGGCCCGCGAAGGCGGCGCACGATTTCGTCCTCAGGGAGCAGGAGCAGGATGGCTCGTGGTACGGGCGCTGGGGCGTGAACTATATCTACGGGACGTGGTCCGTACTGGCCGGCCTTAAGCTGGTCGGCGAAGACATGGACAAGGAATACATCCGCAAGGCCGTCAGGTGGCTTAAGAGCCGCCAGCACGAGGACGGCGGCTGGGGCGAGTCCTGCGACACGTATCGCGACCCGCACGCCGAAGACTGGCGCTCCACGGTCTCCCAGACCTCGTGGGCGTTGATAGGGCTTATTGCCGCGGGCGAGGCCGCCTCGCACGAAGTCAAGTGCGGGATAGAATATCTGCTTCGCACCCAGAACCGCTACGGGTACTGGGACGAGGAGGATTACACCGGGACGGGCTTTCCCAGGGTCTTCTACCTCCGCTACCACATGTACAGCAAGTATTTCCCGCTGTGGGCGCTCTCCTCGTACCACTCCATCGTTACCCGCGGACGCACCCGGACGGAGGAAGTGCGCCTGGAAAACCGGCAGAAGGGGACGTACAGGAAAATATTCGGGAAATAACCCAGTAATTATGTTAATCTTCGCCGGGGCTTTCCCTTTTGAAATTGCAGGTATCAGGAGGCGCGGTAATTTCCACCGGGCCGGGCACGGCTGTTTTGAAGGCGAGATAGGTGGAAGTCCGGCCGTCCTGGCCGTCTCCGGAATCGGCGAAGAACGGGCATATAAGACCGCCAAAGAAATCCTCGGCCGCTATCCCCACGCGCGCGCATACGTTTCGGTAGGGTTGTCCGCGTCCCTTGTCCCGGAGCTTTCTCCCGGAGACGTAATAGGGGCGGCGGAAATCGTTACCGGCGCCTCTCCTGAAAATACCCATCCGTGCGACCCCGGCCTCATAGACGCCGTCTCAAAAATCAGATGCCGCACCGGGAAGTTCGTCGCGGCTTCCAAAACGGTAATCACCTCGTCCGAAAAAAAAGAAATAGCCAGGACGAGCGGGGCCATAGCGCTTGATATGGAGTCCGGCGGAGCGGCACGCGCGAGCGTGGAGGCCGGCGTCCCGTTTGTCTCCATCCGCGCGATATCCGACGGCCTGGACGAGGACCTGCCGGTAGATTTCAACCTTTTCATGCACGAAGGAAAGATGCGTTGGGGGCGGTTTATAGTTTATTTTATGACGCATCCCGCCAAAATTCCGCCGCTGATGAGGTTAGGCAGAAACTCCAAGCTGGCCCGCGAGAGGCTAGGGGAGGCAATAAATCTTTTTTCTTCATAATCCCTATCCTCACCTTGACCAAACCGCTCCGGAAAGGTATATTTTTATTAAGAGCGAAACATTTAAACCGGGGGTTATTTGCCTACTTTCTTTCACAAAGAAAGGGAGGCGGAAGGGTGAGTGGCATGCGGAAGATGTTCATATGCGAGCATCAAGTCATCCCGAATTTAAGCCGGGAGTTGCAGCAGGAAATACATTCTTCCGGCAGGGAAGGGGTTGAAGTGCTCTATTCCTTCTCGAACATAGACGAAAAGTGCATGTACTCGGTTATAAAAAGCCCGGACAGGCTCTCCATAGAGGCGTTCTTCAGCGAACTGCGCATCCCGTGCGACAGCATAATGGAAGTGCAGGCTTTTTTTGAGGGCAAAGGATTGATAGACGACTGGAAACAGGCAGCTTAGAATTCCCCGGTCAGACGCGAATCCCTTGGCATTTCACCTCCCTCCCCAAGTCAGGTGAAAGCTTTTAAGGATCAGCAGAACTGGCCGGGGATTTTTTTTGCGTAAATTGTATTTTTTGTGGAAATCCCGTTTATTTTCATATATCGTTAATCCCATGGAAAAAAGATTCTGCTGGCTGAGCCCGAAGCTCGAAGTGCGGGAGACCCCCCACTGCGGGAAGGGGAATTTTGCCGTTCGGGATATAGACAAGGGAGAGCTGCTGATGATACACGGCGGCTGGATCCTGACCCGCGCGGAGGAAACCGCGCTGCCGGAGCCATATAACGACTACGGCCTGCCAATCACCGAAGACCTGGTCCTGTATTCCCAGGAAGACGACACGTTCATCAACCACTCATGCGACCCGAATGCCGGGTATAAGGGGCAGATATTCCTGGTGGCTATGCGCGATATCGACGCGGGCGAGGAGATAAGCATAGACTACGCGACGATATTGCACGCGTCCGAAGGCGTGAAGCCGTACAGGCTTAAATGCTTCTGCGGCTCGGAAAGCTGCCGGGACGTGATTACCGACGAAGACTGGAAGCTCCCGGAGCTTCAGAGGAAATACGACGGCTATTTCCAGCTTTTCCTTCAGGAGAAGCTGGATGCCCTTAAGGTAATGAAATAATTTAGAATCTCGCCAGTATCTTCTTGTCCACTTTTTTCTTCCTAAGGCGTATCGAGACAGGCGTAATCTCTACCAGTTCGTCCTCCCGAAGGAATTCCAACGCCTGCTCAAGGCTCATCTTGCGGGGCGGCACAAGCCGGAGGGCGTCGTCGGAGCCGGAAGCGCGCATATTAGTGAGCTTCTTCTCCTTCGTGACGTTCACGCCCATGTCGTCTTCTCTCGCGTTCTCGCCTATTATCATGCCCTCGTAGACTTCCAGGCCAGGCTCGATGAATATCTCGCCCCGGGGCTGGAGGTTGAATATCGCGTAGCCGGTTGCCTTGCCGCGCCTGTCCGCTATAAGCGCGCCCGTGGAGCGTCCGGAGATCTCGCCGGACCACGGCCTGTACCCGATGAAGAGCGTGTTCATTATGCCGGTGCCGCGGGTGTCGGAGAGGAAAGACGAACGGAAGCCGATTAAGCCCCTGGATGGTATCTCGAACTCCATCCGCACCCGGCCCGTGCCGTGGTTCACCATTTTCATCATCTTGCCTCTTCGCACTCCAAGCTTCTGCGTCACCACGCCGATATGTTCCTCCGGCGCGTCCACCAGCAGGAGCTCGTAAGGCTCAGAGCGCACGCCGTCGATCTTTTTTTCTATTATCTCAGGCCTTGACACGGCCAGTTCGAACCCCTCGCGCCTCATGGTCTCGATGAGTATCGCCAACTGAAGCTCTCCGCGCCCGGACACCTTGAAGGTATCCGTGGTGTCCGTCGGCTCGATGCGGACGCTGACGTTGTAGAGTATTTCTTTTTCCAGCCGCTCCTTGATGTTCCTGCTCGTGATAAACTTGCCTTCTCTGCCCGCAAACGGAGAGTTATTCACGCAGAAGTTCATGGAAAGAGTCGGCTCGTCCACCGTGATGGGCGGCATAGCCTTGGGGTTTTCAAGGTTTGAAACGGTTTCGCCGATGGTGAAGTCTTCGAGACCGGCAATGGCCGCGATGTCCCCGGCGTAAGCCTCGTCCACTTCCGACCTTGAAAGGCCGTTGTAGGTATAGAGTGCGGTAATCTTACCGGTCTGGACGGAGCCGTCCAGCTTGCAAAGCGATACCTGCTCGCCTTTTTTTATCGTCCCGGAGAATATCCTGCCGATGCCCAGGCGGCCGACGTAATCGGAGTAGTCTATCGAAGCGACCTGCAACTGAAGTGTGCCGTTGAAATCTACCGCGGGCGGGGGTATGGTTTTGATTATCTCATCGAATAGCGGCCTTAAATCCTCTCCCTCGCCGTCCGGCGAGGTCTTTGCGATCCCGGTCTTGGCGTTCGTATAGAGCACCGGGAACTCCAACTGTTCTTCAGATGCATCCAAATCTATAAAAAGATCGTATACCTCGTTGAGGACCTCCTGGATGCGGGAGTCCGGCCGGTCTATCTTGTTTATCACCACGATGGGGGACAGCCTGCATTCAAGCGCCTTCTTAAGGACGAACCTTGTCTGAGGGAGCGGCCCTTCGGAGGCGTCCACGAGGAGCATCACGCCGTCCACCATTTTCAGGGTCCGTTCCACCTCGCCGCCGAAATCGGTATGCCCGGGAGTATCGACGATGTTTATCTTTATCCCGTTATAATGGACGGCGGTGTTTTTGGCCATTATGGTGATGCCCTTCTCGCGCTCCAGGTCCATGCTGTCCATCACGCGCACCGCCACGGACTGGTTATCCCTGAAAGTACCGCTCTGCCAGAGCATCGCGTCCACGAGGGTCGTTTTCCCGTGGTCGACGTGGGCGATTATTGCGATATTTCTTATCTCTTCTGATTTCATAATTAAAAAAGCCTTTCCCGGTCCATCAAGGAAAGGCGCTTCCTTTCTTTAATTTTGCCCTGCTCTTTAAGTTTAAGAGGGGCATGGGGAGTTATGAAAAATTGCCTGTTTCGGAGGTTTTTCATTATATTCTCGTGCGGTTGCTTTGTCAATCAAAAATAAGTCCCAGTACATAATTTGACAAAATAACGAACTCATATTAGATTTAAATCAATATCTTTAGAAAAGTTTATGTACATCCTCGCAATAAGAATCATCTGAAGCATTCCGCTTAAAATAGTATCCCCCGAAAAACATCCGAACCCGTTCGAGGTGACACCCATGTCCGGCTACCTGCGCTTTTTCCCCGCATTTATCCTTTTTGTTTCAATATTTATTACGCCCTCTTTCGCTGGAGAGGTGTCTATCCCCCAGACCGGGCAGACGACTATTTACGGCGCCGGAGACGACGGAACCATTCAGGCGGGCCTCCCATGGCCCTCCCACAGGTTCACGGATAACGGCGACGGCACGCTTACTGACAACTTGACGGGGCTCATGTGGATGAAGGACGCAGACTGCATCTACACCAGCAGATACGTTAGCGGATACACTCCTCCAGTTCTTCAGGACTGGCAGGACGCCTTCAATTTCGTGGATAAGCTTAATAGCGGCGCGTTCAACAACATGTCTGGCTATAACGCTCAGTATACCGATTGGCGGGTCCCCAACGTAAACGAAATGGAAAGCCTCATCAAGGCGGACTCGCCGCAGTATACCTGGCTGAACGATGCCGGTTTCGCCAACTTCCAGCAAGGCAACGCCTATTACACGTCCACCACCTTCGTGGGGGATACCACGGAAGCATGGGTCATAAGAATGAACTGCGGGCAGATATTCCTTATCGGTAAAGGAGACACCTCGATGTATGTGGAGCCGGTGCGCGGGATCTCCAACGGGCCTGCCCAGGTATGGCAGACAGGGCAGACCCAGGTCTATAATCCAGGGGACGACGGGTATAACGCACCGCACGGCTACGACGC
>JBARKJ010000077.1:0-4721 GCA_049801375.1 Nitrospirota bacterium
CCTTGAACGGCTCAAGACCAATCCGGCCAAGGAGCGGGATGTCCTTCCCGATAAGCTGTTCCTGGAGGTTTATCGTGTTGGTGGAGACGACGACCCGCTCCCGGTTTTTTGTTATCCAGTAAAGCGCGGGGACGAGGTACGCCATGCTCTTGCCGACGCCGGTCCCGCCCTCCAGCGCCGCGACCCTGTCCTCGTTGAACGCCCGCGCGACTTCGCGCGCCATCATCACCTGGCCCGCTCTGGCCTCGTGCCCGGTCATCGCCTTCGATAACGCCCCGCCATCGGAGAGCGCCGCCTCGACTGCGTCTATGTCGATTGGCTTCAGAGACTCGCGTGCGAAAGGCTCGACCACCGCATATACTTCGTCGGCCTGGTTATTTATGATGAAAAAGCCGACTCCGCGCGAGCCAAGCATCCCGGCGATCTCGATGTCGGGCCTGGACGGGGTGAGGAGGCCGGAGGGGTGGTTATGGATCACGACGTCGCCCACCGCCGCGCCCTGGGCGAGCGCCGGGACGCACGAATCGTCCCCGCGCGCGATTACCTGGGCCTTGAATACGCGGCGGTCGTCCCCGCAGGACGAGAGGAAAAATACCTCGTTGCCGCCCGCCTCGGCGATGGCGCGGCGCATGTACCGGGCCGCCTCGGGCGAGATGTACTTATCGATGTCGGGCATGAAAATATTCTAAGTTAAAAGAGGGTTCAGGTCAAATTAAAAGGGGGGCTACGCCGGAAACGGACGGTTAAAAAAGTATTTGTTCCCTGACGTTAAATAATTCACGAACTTCTTTTTTTGAAAAGAAATATATTTGATAGGCAAAGAAGCACGTCAATGAAATCCGAATAACGGATTCCATCACTGCTTCAATGGGAAGAAGAATGCGGCCAGCCGGGTCACCATACGCATGTTTAATAGTATCTAAATGGCCAAATTGATGGAGAATTGCACCTGCCGAAACCAGCAGCACAAATGGGATCACCCAGTCTCTGTTCTTTTTTAAACCATAATAGATGGAAAAACCAACAACGGGACTTATGGAAGCTTCAAATAATTCTGCTGTGGTATGCCTTTTAAAAATTAAGCTAAAAAAAATAAATATAACTCCAATAATTGAAAGAAACAAATATGTCTTTTTAATTGAATTCAGTTTGAAATTAATTTTGGAAGCATCCATTTAAATCCCCGAAAGAAAATAAATCGAATACTACCATGCGGGCAAATAAAGTCAATCGTAAATAAAAAAGGGGCCGACACGATGGTCGGCCCTTGAAATTTGATTAATCGGCGCGCGCCGGGGGCGTAGCGCCCTACGAGGCCTCTTTTTCCTCTTTTTCGTAGAGGAATATCGCGGGTTCGCGGCTGTTGATTACCTCTTCGTTTATAATGACTTCCTTCACGTTCTGCTGGGAAGGCACGTCGTACATGAGGTCTAACATTACCTCTTCCAGTATCGCCCGAAGACCCCTGGCGCCCGTCTTGCGGGTGACGGCTTTCTTGGCTATGGCCTTCATTGCGCCTTCAGTGAACTTGAGTTTCACGTTCTCCATAGCAAGGAGCTTCTGGTACTGCTTGATAAGCGAGTTCTTCGGCTCCGTGAGTATCCGGACCAGCGCTTCCTCGTCCAACTCCACTAAAGTGGCGATTACAGGGACCCTGCCTATGAACTCCGGTATCATGCCGAACTTCAGAAGGTCCTCGGGCTGGACTGCGGCCAGGACCTCGCCGACTCCCTTCTCTTTTTTGGAGCGGACTTCCGCGCCGAAGCCCATGACTTTATCGCCGCCCCGGTGCTCTATTATCTTGTCCAGGCCGACGAACGCGCCGCCGCATACGAACAGGATGTTGGAGGTGTCCACCTGGATGAACTCCTGGTGCGGGTGTTTTCTACCACCTTGCGGGGGCACTGAGGCGACCGTACCTTCAATTATTTTAAGGAGCGCCTGCTGTACCCCTTCGCCTGACACGTCGCGGGTGATGGACGGGTTCTCCGACTTGCGCGATATCTTGTCTATCTCGTCGATGTAGATGATGCCCCTCTGCGCGCGCTCGGCGTCATAGTCAGCCGCCTGGAGGAGTTTCAGGACAATATTTTCGACGTCCTCGCCCACGTACCCGGCTTCCGTCAGGGTTGTAGCGTCCGCGATCGTGAAAGGCACGTCAAGCATCCGGGCCAGCGTCTGCGCGAGCAGGGTCTTGCCGACACCGGTGGGGCCGATAAGCAGTATGTTGGATTTCTGGAGCTCTACGTCATCCAGTTCGGTTACGGGCGTCGATATACGCTTGTAGTGGTTGTGGACGGCCACTGAGAGTATCTTCTTGGCGCGCTCCTGGCCTATGACGTACTCGTCCAGGAAGCGCTTGATCTCCGCGGGCTTGGGGAGCTTGGGCAATCCGGAGGCGCGCTCCTCGTCCCACTCCTCCGCCACAATGTCGTTGCAAAGCTCTATACACTCATCGCAAATAAAGACGGTCGGGCCCGCTATAAGCTTCTTGACCTCGTCCTGGCTCTTCCCGCAGAAAGAACAGTGATGCGCCGCCTTATCGTTGTCGGTTTTCTTCTCCATCTGTCAGAACCTCCTACTACCATTTAGTGCGGGTGTTGCCTAAGCCCCCCAAAGGGGGTTTTATAACTTTGCCGGTGTCTCCGGCAGCCTCTCGATGACGGCGTCTATCAGGCCGTAATCCTTGGCCTGAATCCCGCTCATGAAGAAGTCCCGGTCCGTATCTATCGCGATCCTCTCAATGCTCTGTCCGGTTGCCTTTGCGAGTATCTGGTTCAGGGCCTCTTTCATCCTCAGTATCTCTCTTGCGTGGATGTCTATATCCGTCGCCTGGCCCTGAAAGCCCGCCGAGGGCTGGTGTATCATGATCCTCGAGTTCGGGAGCGAGAACCGCCGTCCCTTCTCGCCCGCGGCCAGAAGGAGCGCCCCCATGCTGGCGGCCTGGCCTAGGCAGATGGTGGATACCGGGGCCCGGACGTAGTTCATGGTATCGAATATGGCGAGCCCTGCGGTCACGACGCCGCCCGGGCTATTGACGTACAGATGTATTTCCTTGTCCGGGTCGTCCGCCTCGAGGAACAGAAGCTGGGCGATTACGGCGTTGGCAACGTCGTCGTCTATTGCGGTGCCTAAGAATATTATCCTGTCCTTGAGCAGGCGCGAATAGATATCGTAGGCCCTCTCGCCTCGCGCGGTCTGCTCTATGACGTAAGGAATGAGCATTAAGTCCTCCAGGAAATCAGCGGAATTACTTTGAGCAATTCCCAGATATTTTAAACTATTTCAGGCGGAAAAGCAACGCCCACAACTTAATTTTACCTTAAAAAAAGATTTTTAGGGGACTCGGTCTAGGCCGCTTTAACCTTTTTTGTCTGGGAAAGCACGTATTCCAGCACCTTCTCCTCGCCCAGCATACCCCGCAGGGCCTCCAGGCCGCCTTCCCGCCGCAAATATAACTCCTTCAAATCCTTGGGGCTTTGCCCGGTCTGGGCGGAAAGCCTGCGTATGCCCGCCTCAAGCTCGGCGTCGGAAATTATTATCCCTTCCCTGTCCGAAATAGTCGCAAGGACCAGGGAAACCTTCACACGGTCGGCGGCGGCTTTTTTGGCCTCTTCCTCGAATCGCTTCATCTCCTCGCCCGCTTCTTCGGGCTTAAGCCCGGAGGAGAGCAGTTCGCGCCTGTGCCTCGACTGAAGGGTCTTAAACTCCCGGTCCACCAGCGATGGGGGGAGCTCGAAGTCGTGGCGCTTCCCAAGCTCCTCCATTACCTTGTCCTTCTGCTTCTCGATCAAGCCCCGGCGCTTGTGCGCCAGCATGTCTTCCCGTACCGCCGCCTTCAGCTCTTCGAGCGTCGAGGCGATTCTGGTATCCTTCGCGAACTCGTCGTCAAGCGCCGGCAGGACCTTCTTCTTTATCTCGCCAAGCTTTATCTTGAAGGCCGCTTCCTTTCCGGCCAGTTCCCTGTTCTTGTAATCTTCGGGGAAAGTGACTTTAATCTCTCTCTCATCCCCTTTTTTCATCCCGGTTATCTGTCCTTCGAAACCGGGGATGAAGCTCCCGGAGCCCAGGTTCAGCGCGTAGTTTTCCGCCTTCCCGCCTTGTATTGGGGCGCCGCCGACGAAGCCTTCGAAGTCTATCACGGCGTAATCGCCGTCCGCCGCCGGACGGTCTTCAGCGACTGTTTCCAGCGTGGAATTAACGTCGCGCAGCTCTTCCAGCGCCTCGGAAATTTCTTCTTCCGAGACCGTAAGCTCCTCTTCCGGGACCTCTATCTCCTTGTATTCCGAGAGCTGGATGTCGGGGCGGACCTCAACCTCCGCTACAAACGAGATCGGCTGGCCCTTCTTTATGTCGAAATTCCCTTCGTCGAACTTGGGGTTGTCCACCGGGATTATACCCGCCTCCTGGGCCGCCTTGAAGTAATGCGCCGGTATCAGTTTTTCCAGCATGTCCGCCTCGACGCCCTTTCCGTAGCGCTTTTCCATTATCCCACGGGGGGCGTGTCCCGGACGGAAGCCCTCTATCTTGACGGATTTATTCAATTCCGCGTATGCCTTGTTCAGGGCTTTTTCGACATCGTCCGCGGATATCTCCACCTTCAGGCGTTTCTTCGTAGCTCCAAGGTCTTCGACTTCGAATTTCATTTTTGTTATCGTCTCCTGTGTGGTGCGAGAGGGGGGACTTGAACCCCCATGGTTGCCCACCGGATCCTAAGTCCG
>JBARKJ010000078.1:0-27109 GCA_049801375.1 Nitrospirota bacterium
TATACGCGCCCGGCGGATTACCGGGGTCTACAAGTGCCGGAAGTGCTCCTCTCCGGGAACCACGCCGAGATACGCCGCTGGCGGCGCAAGGAGGCGCTCCGGGCCACGATGGAGAAAAGGCCCGACCTCCTTCAAAAGGTGACGCTGACGCCGGAGGATATGAAACTTTTAGCGGAATTGGAAAAAGAATTAAATCAATAATATTGTGAATTTATATATTGCACTACTCCACTATCCCGTCAGGAACAAAAACGGCGAGATAGTGTCAACCGCGATAACGAACCTCGACCTGCACGACATGGCGCGGGTCGCGAAGACATACGGGCTGGCCGGATATTACATAGTAAACCCGATGCCCGCCCAGAGGGAACTGGCCGGGAAGATAATCCGGCACTGGACGCATGGTTTCGGCGCGGGCTACAACCCCAACCGGGGCGAGGCCCTTCAGATGATAGAGGTCGTGCCGGATTTATCCGACGCGCTCGCGGATATAAAGGGAAAAACGGGCGTTGCCCCGAAAGTAATTGCCACGGCGGCGCGGGAAGGCCAGGGGGCTGGGGGGCCGGGCGGCACGATAAGTTTCGACGCGGCGCGTGAAATTATAGACAGCGGCCCATGCGTCATAGCCTTCGGGACTGGCTGGGGCCTGACGGAAGAGTTCATCGCCGCCTGCGACTACAGGTTGTCCCCCATCCGGGGCAAAAGCGCATATAACCACCTGCCGGTCCGTTCCGCGGCGGCGATTATACTTGACAGGCTCGTGGGGGAACGGTAATATAAACGGCTCTTTTCCTTAGGCCAGACGCGCGGGAAGGAAACGCCGTTACCTTTTTGGAAAAAGGTAACACCAAAAACTTTTAAATAGTCCCGCTTTCTTTTGGTTACTTTTCTTTCCCGTGAAAGAAAAGTAACATGAACTTAAAGTTTTTATAAGGAGGTTTTAGAAGAAAATGAATATCCTCGATTCCATAGAAAAAGAACAGATGAGGACGACCCCTGATTTCGCCATCGGGGACAGCCTGAAGGTTTCCCTTAAGGTAAAAGAAGGCGAAAAAGAGCGCATACAGGTATTCGAGGGCGTCTGCATAGCCAAAACCGGCGGCGGAATCCGCGAGACCTTCACCGTGCGCAAGGTCAGCTACGGCGAAGGCGTCGAGAGGATTATCCCGCTTCACTCCCCGCTCATTGCCGACATCAAGGTCGTCAAGCGCGGCAAGGTCGCGAGGGCGAAGCTCTTCTATCTGCGAGAGCTCTCCGGCAAGGCCACCAGGATAAAAGAAAAAGAGTACAAGCCGGAAGGCGCGGGGAAGGCGGCGGCGACGGCCAAGAAGAAGGCCGAGAAACCGGCAAAGGCCGAGAAACCCGCGAAGGTTCCTAAAGCAGCGAAGGCTCCGAAGGCTCCGAAGGCGGCGAAGAAGTAATTTGTTGTATGCCGTACAATAAAAAACAATCTGGCTTCGATTTCGGGGAGGGCCTTGTGCCGTCCCTTTATTTTTTTGAGACGGACCTGGCGGGGCAGGGCTATCTCCACATCGCCGGAGTAGACGAGGCGGGGCGCGGGCCGCTGGCCGGTCCGGTAGTCGCGGGCTGCGTTATTTTAAAACCGGGCCAGGTAATCCCGGATGTAAACGACTCAAAGAAGCTCACTGAACGCCAGCGCGACACCCTCTGCACCCTCATTTGCGCTGAGGCGTACGATTTCGGCGTGGGCATAGTCGATGCGGGAGAGATAGACAAAATCAATATCTTGCAGGCCGCGAGAAAGGCGATGCTACTGGCCGTGCAGGACCTGACAAACCCGCCGGATTTCATCTTACTCGACGCGATGAGCATAGAGTTGGACATCCCCCAGCGCTCGGTGATAAAAGGAGACGCAAGGAGCGCGACGATCGCCGCCGCGTCTATAATCGCAAAGACCACCCGCGACCGCATAATGGTCCGCTACCACATGGAATATCCCCAGTACGGCTTCGCCGGCCACAAGGGCTACGGCTGCAAGACGCACCTTGAGGCCATCAAAAAGCACGGCCCCTGCCCCATCCACCGCCTGTCATTCAGAGGCGTTTTAAACCCGAACGGCTAAAACCCCAAACGCTAAACCTTTGTTACCTTTTTTGGAAAAAGGTAACCCAAAAACTTTTGAACTTGCAACCTTAAATTGGCCGAAAGAAAAGTAACGGTTGTTACAGTTGTGTTACAAAAATAAGGTATAATTAATCTACACACCCATGAAATAAGGCCTTGCGCCGGGAGATTGAACGATGGAGTATTTCGAAATTGTGAACGAGCAGGGCGAGGTAATCGGGAAGGCAAAAAGGAGCGAATGTCACGGAAATCCCGCGCTTGTCCACCGCGCGGTGCACGTGCTGGTGTTCAATAAAAAGGGGGAGCTTCTGCTTCAACTGCGCTCGAAGGACAAGGACATCCAGCCCGGCAAGTGGGACACCTCGGTGGGCGGACACCTGGGCGTGGGCGAGAGCTACGAGCAGGCGGCGCTCCGCGAGATGGCGGAGGAACTGGGGATAGAGCCGCCGGAGCTGAAATACCTCTACGACTACCCGCTCCGTAACGAAATAGAATCCGAGAACATCCGGAGCTTCCTGGCCGTGCACGACGGCCCGTTCACGCATCAGACGTCCGAGATAGAAGAGATAAGGTTCTGGACGCTGGAAGAGATAAATTACAGCCTCGGAAAAGGGGTATTCACGCCGAACTTCGAGACCGAGTTCAGTATGTATTCCCGTTTATCCCCATCCCCGGCGGTGGGGGCGACGGGGCCGTTAGGAGAGGACGAGAAATGAGTTCCGCATACCTGGGGACGCTGGAGACGGCGGACCCGCTTTATTCGTACATGGTGAAGGACGTGATGCCGAAGGTGGAACTGGAGGTGAAAAACCCCACCTTCCATGTCAGCCGCCTTTTCGGCTCCAACCTGGTGTACCGCTACCAGGAACGTGCCTCCCGTGTAAGCCTGATCGGCAAATTTTACACTTCGGCTGATACGAAGGGGCCGAAGCTCATCGGCGAGTACCATAACCTGCGCAAAGCGAGGGCGCTGGGGCTTGTGGGCCTGCCGAACCGCGTCGTCCGCCCGCTTGCAAGCGAGAAGAGCCTGGGCCTGGGACTCATGGAGGAATTTGTCGAGGGGAGCGACCTGGACCATTACATCAGGAGGGCCGCTTTCGAGGGCAGACACGATAGACTGAAGACGCGGCTGTCCGACCTCGCCTTCTTCCTCTCCGAGTTCCACAAGAGGACCGCTTCCGATTTCCCGGTCTCGCTTTCGCGCTCCTCTGATTATTTTGATAGAATACTTCTAAAACTTGCCAGAAAAGGGCTGGTGGACGAGGACCTGAAGAAGATATTTCTAAAGCTGAAAGATGCGTGGATGGAGCGCGATTACATGAGGGAGGACCGCCGGGTGCTGGTGCACGGCGACGCGACTCCCACTAATTTCATATTCCCGGCAGGCCAGGGCTGCATAGCCATAGACCTGGAGAGGATGAGGCCGGACGACCGGATGATGGACGTCGGTATGGTGTGCGGCGAACTGAAACACTCTTTCCTGTGGCGCACGGGGGACAAGTACGTCTCGGAGAGGCATATCGGGCATTTCCTGCGCGAGTATGCGGGGCGGTTTAAACACGCGGAGAAGGTCTATAAGAGCGTAGTCCTCAGGAACCCTTTCTACATGGCCTTGACCGAGCTTCGGATTGCCAGAAACTCGTGGCTGGACAGGGAGCACAGACGCAAGCTCGTTGCCGAGGCCAGGGAGTGCCTCGCCTGGGGACTGAAGCTTTCATGAGCATAAAAGCCCTGATATTCGACCTCTACGGCACACTCGTGAACATCCGCACGGACGAGCAGGACCCGGCCCTTTACTGGGAACTCAGCAAATTCCTCTCGTACAGCCACGTGTTCATCCCTCCGGACGAGCTGAAGGACGAATATCTGAAAGGCGTAAAAAAATGCCTGAATGCGAGACATGAGCAGTATCCGGACGTGGACGTGCGGCGCATCTTCACCGGAATAATCGGGGCGAGGCGTGAGGGGAAGGCGGAGCCGAGGACGGCCCTCATCGCGGCAAGGCTTTTCCGTTCGCTGTCCAGGAAGCAGTTCGAGCCCTTCCCAGGCGTTTACGGGATGCTGGAACGCCTGCGTGAGCAGTACCCCATGGCGCTCCTCTCCGATGCGCAGAGGTGTTATACGGAGCCGGAGATAAACCAGCTGAAGCTCGGATGGTTCTTCGAGCATATCTTCCTGTCCTCCGACTACGGCTTCAGGAAGCCGGAGGCGAAATACTTCAAGATGGCGCTGGACGCGCTCGGGGTAAAGCCGGACGAGGCGGTTTACGTGGGCGACAACGCGTTCAGGGACCTCTGGGGCGCCAAGAAGGCGGGTATGCGGATGGTGCTGGTCAGGAGCGACGTCCGGGAGTATGAGGGTGTAAAGCCGGATTTTTACATAGACGAGATAGCCGCGCTCGAACGCGTGCTTGAGGATATGCTATAATTATAGAAAGATTAAATGCTTGCGGATATGCTATAATTAAGAAAAAGGATTAACTGGAGGTTGAAAATGGTGAGGTCTATTAACCGTGACGAGCTGAGGCGAAAACTTCAGGAATCGCCCGGCAGGGTTGCACTGGTGGACGTCCGGGAACGTGACGATTACGAGAAGGAGCATATAAAAGGCGCCATCTCCGTACCCATTTCCGAACTGTCCATGCGCGTCCAGAAGGATTTCTCCAAGGATACGGAGGTCATAGTCTATTGCGGCAGCTTCGAGTGCACGCTCAGCACCAAGGCCTCGGAGATGCTCCTGAACATGGGATACGAGAAAGTCCTGGAATATGAAGGCGGCCTTAAAGACTGGAAGACAGCGGGCTTTTTAACGGAAGGGCCCGAACGCCTGGCCGCGTAAATACCCCTGATAGACAAAACCCGCCCTCGACAGGGCGGGTTTTTTATTGGTTATTGCCGGGTTTTTGTTGTCCAAGGAAGTCCCTCCCCGCACGGAATAACCAAGAAAATTATGGACAAAAAAAGGACGGAGTGGTAAATTACCGTGTTGTGGAAAAACCGAATTCAATGGAGGAGATTGCCGTGTACGCCCGACGCCTGTTAAAAGTATTCATCCCCTTCCTGGTCGCAGGGGCGATGCTCGCGGGACATTGCCATGCCGCGATGGCGTTTCGAAACGTGGCCGAAGGCCAGAGTGCCCCTGATTTTTCCCTGACAGACGACTCCGGGAAAGCCTACTCCCTCTCTTCGCTCGCCGGGAAGGTAGTGGTGGTAATCTTCGTCAGGCCGGACCAGCAGATATCCGTACTCGCGCTCAGGGACCTCCAGAAGTTATATCCAAAGCTCTCGCCGAAAGGCGCCGTTTTTTTAGCGATAGTCTCGGAGACGGACCAGAGGGGCAAGATCGCGGGACTCATGCAGCAGGAGAAGCTGACTTTCCCGGTCCTGTACGACGATGGCAGAAAGGTCTACGGCGCATGGGGCGCGTTCCTTTATCCCACCACCGGCGTAGTCGGCAAGGACGGGAAACTGGCCGTGCAGGTGCCTTCGCACGACTGGAAATATCAGGATGCGGTGGAAGGCAACGTCCTGCTCGCGCTGGGCGAGATAACGAAGGAGCAGCTTGACAGCGAGCTTAACCCGAAGGAAAATGAAAAAGCATCTCCGGGCAAGGCAAAGGCGGAGCGGCACATGATGCTGGCGGACCAGCTGCTGGAGCGTAAAATGCCCGGCAAGGCCTGCGCGGAGCTTGCCCAGGCGGTGGAAGCCGCGCCGGAGCTTACCATTACGCATATAAAATACGGCTATGCCCTCCTTGACAGCGGCGATACGGCAAAGGCTCTCGATCAGTTCCAGACGGCCTTAAAGCAGAACCCCGGATCAAGTGACGCCAAGACGGGCCTTGGCGCGTGCCTGGTTACCCAGGGACAGGTGGACAAGGGTCTTCAACTATTAACTGAATCGGTTAAGGATAACCCAAGACCAGCGCGCGCGAACTTCGAGCTGGGCCGTGCTTACGAAAAAAAGGGGACCTTCGACAAGGCTGCGGAGCATTACAGGAAGGCCGCGGAGGCCCTCGCGACCTGGTAGGGGGGCCTGGAAAGAAATGGCTCCAAGGGAAGATAGCAAGTTGAGATTATTGGCGAGGACGTTTGCCGGACCTGCCGTTTTTTTCGGGTCGTTCACGGTTTATCTCCTGACGCTTGCGCCAGGGATAACCTTCTGGGACAGCGGAGAGCTGGCCACCGCCGCCTGGTCGCTGGGAATACCGCACCCCCCCGGATATCCGCTGTTCTGCATCCTGGGTAAGGCGTTCACCTTCCTGCCCCTGGGTAACGTCGCCTACCGGCTTAACGTCATGTCCGCCTTCTTTGCCGCCTGCTCCGTTTACGTCCTCTTCCTGATGGTCAGGGGCGCCCTCCGGGATATGCCCTTTGCGGGACTGCTTGCCGCCGCCAGCGCGCTGTCGTTCGCATTCTACAGCAATTTCTGGGGCGTCTCGGTCATCACCGCGGTCCGCACCCTGTCGATATTCCTCCTGGCCGTAACCGCTTACTCCCTGTTAAGGTTCGAGGAGTCGCGGGATGTCAGGTGGCTTCACCTGTCCGCCTTTTTCATGGGCCTGTCGTTTGTGGGGCATGAGACCGCCTATTTCATCGTCCCGGCTTATGCAGTCTACTACCTGTCCCACGCGAGAGGCAGGCGCGCCCCCGTCTTCATGGTCTCGGCGGGGCTGTTCGTCCTGGCCTGGTCTTCCGTCCTGTACCTGCCGCTCCGCGGACAGGCAGGGCCGATTATCGACCTGGGCCGGCCGGATACCTTCGACAATATCATATGGGTCATGAAGTGGGATAAGTACGGCGTCATGTTCAGGTCGTTCCTTGGCAACATCTCGTCGTCCTTGACCTGGGCAAGGACGGCCGCGGGGGCGGCGGGCGCGCTGGTGTCGGCGGCGCTCATATACTTGCTTCGGGGCAGGCGCTGGCTTTTGTTCATGCTGTTCGCCGGGGCATTTTATTATTTCTGCCTGACGTTCCTGACCTTGGGCGACGTCGCGGTAAAAAATATGGGCCTCCTGGGAAAATATTACAACCCGGTCTTTATTTTCCTTATACCCGCGCTGGCCGCCTTAGTCCGGATGCTCTGGGAGAAGCTTCCGAAAAAATCGTCCGTCATACCGGCCGCCGCCGCGTCTTTGCTGTTCGTGCTGCCAGCGGCTTCTCTTGTTTCCAATTACGCCGGGATGGACAACAGGGAGAACTTCTTTGCGTATGACATTGCGGGGAACGAGCTTAAGTCGGTGAAGCCTTTCAGCGTCATATTCTCATGGGGCGACAACGGCGTCTTCCCGGTCTGGTACAGGCAGGGCGTCGAGAAATACAGGGACGACGTCCTGTTTATCCATTCCGAAATCCTCACGTACGGCTGGTATATGAACGACCGCGAAGCCGAGATGTACAGTAGGTACGGCGTCGCTTTTTCTCCGCGCGCCCCCTTGGCGGACCTCCGTAAAAACGTGGACGGGATGGTGGGCAGGCTGAAGGAAAAGACCTCCGTATATTTCGATTTCTCTTCCGCGGCTCAGCTGAATATACCGATGAATTACCTGTTGCCTCAAGGGCTCGTCTGGATGGTGCCGCCGGGAAATCCGGACCCGCTCGGGAGGATATGGGACCGCTACTGCCTGCGGGGGGCGATGGACGACAGCACCAATAAGGCCTTCGCGGTAGAAGGGATACTGGATATCTACGGCTGGGAAGCGGCCGTATGGTCCCAGACCGCGGCAAGCGAAGGGCGCCTGCGGGAAGCTTACAGGGCTTATCTGATGGCCGGAAAGCTTGGATTCAGGAACGAGCAATTGGACCGGTGGGCGGTTTTACTGCAAAGACAGCTCCAAGGTGCCGGGAATTAGCTGAGCTATTGCGCGCAACAGCGCGTGATTAATGCGCACCGGTTATAAGCGGTAGCTTACGCGGCCAAAAATATTATGAGTATCAATTATAATCTACGGCCGGTTGTTTAGGCGGTTTTAATTGGAGGGAGGTGTGGGGATGCTTTTAGAAGTCCATAATTACCCGGTTTCCTAAAGTTATCGGTATAACCTTTTGACGGGCGGGTTCTTTAAGGCTCCCGCGCCGAAGAGGAAAAAACTATTAATAAATCACAGGCATGGGAATTGCATACTTCTTTTAGGTGAAGTCCTATACAGTAAAAAATCCTGAACGTGGGGTTTTTTACAAGTTGGAGGTAAGTGAAATGAAGAGTTCTACGCACGGCTTCAAGTTAATGTTTTTTGCGGCGATTTTCGGGGCGCTTTTAAGCACCGCGGCCGCTTATGCCGGAGAAATCCAGTTTCTCGGCGGATATCCGAAGCTTTCCGACAAGAACGTCATGATGCAGTGGTCGCCCGTCCCCGGCGCATCGGAATACAAGGTATACCGGGCCGAAGGCAAGGCAAAGCCCAAAGTTATCGGCTCGCCCAAAGTCAGCAGGTTCATAGACAAGGACGTCCCCTCCGGCAAGACCTACCGTTATTCCGTCGCGGCCGTCGTCGGCGGGAAAGAGACGGCAAAGACGCCCGAATGGGCCCTCACGACCGTTAAAGAAGTCAAGAAGGTCTTTATCCCCCTCAAGACCCCCAAACTCGTCGCAGCCCACATAAAGGAAGCCCCCGGCAATAAATACTCCGTCGGGATCATGTGGGAAAATGCGGTCGGGACCGACATGGTCGGGGTGAACGTTTACCGGTCCAAGGTAAAAGGCAAGGATTTCGCCCTCATCGGTTCTTCTTCCACGGACACTTTCGAGGATTCCGACGTACAGCCGGGCACGACCTACTACTACGCCGCCACAACCGTGGACAGCCAGTTCAACGAGACGAAGTATTCCAACGAGATATCGGCTTCCATCCCCTCCCTCGCCCAGGTCAAGGCTGAGGAGAAAAAGGCGGCAGAGGTCCAGCCCACAAAGATGAGGCCCGCGAAGCTCCTGTTCCGGATACCCAAGGAGAGCGACCTGGAAAGACATCCGGAAGCGGCTCCAAAACTGTGCGTGGACGTCGCGATTGACGAGGCGGTCGGCCATATGTACGTCACCTCCAGTACTTATGGCGGCGTCCTGGTCTATAACCTCGACGGCGATTTCCAGTTTGGCATCCGTAAGGACGGTGTTGACGGCCAGGACAAGTTCGGTAACGCCATGGGGGTGGCAATAGGCCAGGGCGGGAACATCTATGTAAGTGACGGCGCAGGCTCGATTGTAAGTATATTCGATTTCACGGGCAAGCCGCTGGGAACGATAAATACCGACGAGACCAATATACCCATGCTCAAGGACATCGGCGTCCACGCCAGGAACGATATGATTTCAATAGCCAAAAACGGCTATATCTATATAAGCGACCCCCAGGCAGACACCATACATGTCTACGACTCCGAGAACAAGCACGTGACGGACTGGACGGGGGGCAGGACCGAGGAAGAAAAGAGGAAATACCACGCCAAGCTCCTGATAAATGGGCCCGCGTATTCAGCAATCCTCAATAACGGAGACCTTGTGGTCATGGATACCGGCCAGGCGAGGTACCAGGTCATAGACAGGAACGGGAAGTTCAGGAACTTCATAGGGAAATACGGCCAGGGCGCGGGCGAGTTCTATATCCCCACGGGGGTCGCCATTGATGAAAACGGCAATATATTCGCCGGGATGGGACAATCCCCCAACATACAGGCATTCACCCCGGACGGCAAGTTCCTTTATGCGCTCTGCAATGAGACGAAGGACGGTCCATTACCTATCGCTATGTCGGACGGCATAGCCCTGGGCAGCAAGAACAGGCTTTACGTAGTGGAAGGGATGATGGGACGGGTTTCGGTATTCCAGCTTCAGGACGGGCTCGTGGATATCGTGCCGACCGTCAAGTAGGTATCAAATTTTTGAGAACTGAGATTTTTAGTAAAAACAGCATAAACAAAGATTGGAGGTGAAAGGGAGGAAGGCGATAGATATTTAGTTTTTTGTGCAATTTTATGCATTAAAAATCAACCGATAACAGCAGGAGAGCTCCATGAAAAGATTATTAACGGTTCTAATCGCAGCGGCGCTGGCCCTCACGGCCTACCCGGCGTTCGCCTCGATCCTGGGTTCGCCGCACGACGTGACGGGGGTAGCCGGCAGCACATACGGCCTCTGCGAAGCCTGCCACGTCCCGCACGCCGCGGTAGGCAGCAAGCGTCTGTGGAATGCATCACCCGCTTCCTTGCCCTTCGCAAACTGGTCCACCCCGAAGAAGATCGGCGCCCTCTGCGGCACCTGCCATCTTTCCGCCGGCGGACTGCACACAATCCAGAACAAGGGTGGCCTGGTGGTGCACCTTATGGATTCGTTTGCCTATTCCGATACTTCCCACAGCAACGTCATGGCCACCCTTGCGACTGGTGCCAACGCCCTCGATCCCCAGACCATACCGGCTGGCGGAATCGCCGGCAAGCCGTACACCAACCAGGTCAAGATGGAATGCACATCTTGCCACAACCCGCATCAGGACGGCCCCGGAAACGGTACGGGCAGCAGGCCCTTCCTCCGCGCCGTCACCATGGGTGAACCGATTTCCGATTTCTGCGGTGAGTGTCATTCCACGAGAGAGTCGTCCGGAACGACCGCCCTCACCGCGACCGACAATTTGACCACCGGCGCCAGCAACACCCCAGATCAGGGTGGTGTAGGCACCTGGACCCATAACCATCCCGTCAATATCCTTTACGGCGACAATAACGCTCAGGAAGTGGGCTATTACCAAGCCCTGGCTACAGGCGGCGCACTTACGACCGCATTCCCGTACGGCGTCAATAACGGCGCCCTCAAAGGCTGGTCTCTCGGCGGCAAGTTCCTCGGCGGCGCCGGCGGCACCGATGCGACGCCCATAACCACGCCTACCGGTGTTGCCGGCGAGACGTCTGGCACTGACCCCAACAACTACATAGGCTGCCAGACCTGCCATGCGGTGCATAACCCGGCGGCGGACGCCACCGCTATGAACGGCGGCACCGCTAAGGGCACATGGCTTCTGGCAGTTGCCAACACCGGCACCGGCGCAGACGCCAGGGCAGACCTCTGCGAGACCTGCCACGGCCAGGCGAATGCTGCCGGCGGCAGGTGGAATACGAGGGTGGGCAGCGTCGTCGCCGGCGGAGACCACCCGATCGACGGCGCGATATCGCCCGGCGCCATCTCGACCTTCATCATTGGATGGTCGGGCCCAACCCGCAACTTTGCTACCCCTGACCCCCGTATGACGGTGGACAGGTCGGCTATGGTATGGCCGAGGGGCGGCACCGTGACCACCGGCGGGGTCACCGGACCCCAGATCATCTGCACCTCCTGCCACAGCGCCCACAGGGCTGGCGCCAGGCTGAGAAGGCAGAACGGCGACCCGGGCCTCTGGTGCAAATCGTGCCATCCGTCGGTAGCACCGCTCGGGCACCACTCCAACATATACAACCTTGCGGGCTCGACGCTCGATTGCACCGCCTGCCACACTGGCACCTTGGGCGGTACCGCGGGCGGCATGGCCCACAACGGGTTCACGTTCTACGTTGTTGCCGGCGACAACACCGGCTCGGTCGGCGCGGCCCAGGTTCCCTGGAACCAGGCAGTCTCCGGTCCTGCCACCGCGCTTGCTAACACCGGCGGCGCCACCAGCGGCTGCACAAGCTGCCATTTCCTTGGCACCAGCCTGATAGAGCCCGGAAGTAACCCGGCTCCGATCAACCGCCTGGGTACGCCGGTGGTCGCCGGCGGCGAAGGGACTGGCGCGCAAACGCATTACATGGGCGCCATCGCCTCCAATGGTGGACCGGTCGGCATCAACGTCAAGACCACCTACTGGAATTCTGGCGCTGGCAATCCTGGCCCCATGCTTCCTGACCATCTCGGCAACAGGAGAGACTTCTCGAAGTACGGGACCGTGCTTCCGGGCGCAGTCAACGTTACGGAAGGCACTGCCAGTTTCACTCCCAATACTCCCAGCAACGGCAGCATCCTGTTCGTCGGCTGCGAGTCCTGCCACTCGGTTCTCGGCAACATAGGCCGGACGGCGGCGTTGGCGAACATGTCCTCCGGCTGGGAGAACAACCTCCTCCTGCAGGACTACAGGGATGACAGCTACAGCGCAACCTCCGACACCTCCAAGGGCGGCGCTGGACTGACCCAGGCCAACGCCCAGACGGTCGGCTCCGAGTTCTGCGTGGGCTGCCACAACCAGGGCACGGCCGATGCGCAGGCCGCCGGTGCGGGCTACGGCACCGCTGGCCCGGTTTCCGCGGCTGTCATCATAGGCAACGGCAAGGGCGGACTTGGTCCGAACGACATTACCCCGCCGAACATGCACCCGATGACCGCCTGGTCGATCACGAAGGCGCAGGACGTCGGCAGGCTGGCGGCTGGTTATACGAACGCTCTCATGACGACCGATACGACCGATACTGCGACCTACGGCTCGTACGCAAACAACGGTCCGTCCGGCGCTGGCAAACGTCCGCCCGTGAACGGCGGCTCGTCCGACACGACCATGGGCGCGGTATCTTACCCCGCCACCAACTCGATGGACTGCGACAGCTGCCACAGGCCGCACAATGCGTCCAAGTTCAGCTACTCGAACGCCAGCCACATCAGCGTGCGCGGCAAGGCGTCCGGACCTGACGTGCCGACGATACTCGAGTTCGCGGACGTGCCGAACGACAACGGCAGCTTCTGCACGAAGTGTCACAGCTATTAATAGGTCATCCGTATAACGGATAAGCCATAAAGAAAGGAGGGCCGCGAGGCCCTCCTTTTTTTCCGCCGCAAATATGAACTACTGCCATTTATGCGATGCGCCTTACACATGAATGGCCTTCGGGAAGAGTGGTTAAGGGTGGGCATAAAGAGGAAAATCGCGCAGTTATAAATTGACTTGGGAAAGCGATTCCTGTATCATGCCAAAGGTTTAAACTGTGCATTCGTATCTTCCGCGATTACGTGTTGAGGGGTTGGACTAAATGAGTTTCCTAAGGCAAAAAAAAGGGTTGCCGGCATGTCTGGCGGGGCTTTTAACCCTGGTCATTTTGAGCCAGGGCTGCATCAGGAGCAACGACCTCGGCAATGGAGTGCTCGCCACGGTCGACAACAATCAGATTACCGTTGAGGATTATAAGATTGTCACCGGCCAGGCGCCTCCGAAGCTGGAGGACAGGGAGTCGGTTCTCTGGAGGATGATCGACACGAAGATCCTTGCCAGGGAAGCGGCCTCGAAAGGGATGCTCGGGGCTACCCAGGTCCGTTGGGGCCTCGAAGCGTTTTATGACGAAAGTCTGCCCGACCTGTTGAGGAGGGACGTCTATAATAAAACGGTGATCGACCAAAACGAGATAGACGCCGTAAAAAAGCAGGCGGACTTAAAGACGGTAATACACGTCATGATGATAATAACCCCGACGATGGACGACGCGCAGTCGGCGATTTCCGAGATTCAAAAAGGCGCCGGGTTTCAAGACGTCGCGAAAAAATATTCGATGTTCAAGGAAGATGTCAGCAGGGACATAAGCCTCGACAATTCGCTTTACCCGGTCGGCGTAAGGGCGGTCCTTAACCGCATGAAACCGGGCGAGCTTACTCCGGCGATGAAGACCGATATCGGTTATACGGTGATGCGGGTGCAGTCGAAAGACGACCCGGAAGAGCTTTGGAAGAGGCGTGAAAAAGAGGTCCTGGACGGGCTGAAGAAGCAGAAGCTGGACGGGGAGATGGCCGAATTGCTGGACAAGCTCCGCACCAAGGCCAAAATAAAAGTCTATTCGCAAAAAAATTCCGACGGAGAAACCATCTATACAGGTGCGGACGTCGACGGGATGAAAGTCACCATGGACCCGCGCCTCTTTGAAAAGCAAAAAGAAGGCTATCATTTCCCGCACGAGATGATGAACGCCCGGACCCTGAAGGATGCGCTCAACGGCAAGATTAACGACATCCTTTACGCGGAGGAGGCGAGGGCGAGGGGGCTCCAGAACGACCCTGAGTTCCAGAAGGAGCTCAAGATGAAGACGGAACAGGTGTTGGCGGAATATTATCTGGAACAAATGACCGGCGGTAACGAGGCGAGCCAGAAAGACATCAACGACAGCTACGAAAAATACAAGAAGGAATACGGCCAGAGGACCCTCGCGGATGTGAGCCACATTGTGCTGCCGACCGAGGACCAGGCGAAGGCGGCCCTCGCCGAACTGAAAAGCGGAAAAGATTTCGGCCAGCTCGCAAAAGAGAAATCGATCGACCAGTCGTCCAGGAAGGATGGAGGCGAGGTCGGCTTTATCGACCCTGAGGAGCTGAGGGAGCCGATGAAGAGCACTCTCTTAAAAATGAAGGCCGGCGAGATTAGCGGGGTTATCAAGGGCCCGCTGGGATATGAAATAGTCAGGGTGACCAAGAATAAAACCGATACCGCGCCGCCGCTGTCCGAGGTCGAAGATAAAATGAAACAAAGGGTTTTGCTGGTCAAGCGGTCGGACCGCGTGGAGGCGCTTTATAAATCGCTCCATGAGAAATACCGCATTAAAATAAACGAGCAGCTCCTAAAATCGCTGTAAGGTTTGCGTGAGGTTTTTGCAATAATGAGCAGTGAGCTTGCGTCAAGGAAGAAGCTGATACCCTTGACTGTAGTTTTGTTCTTGTTTTTCCTCAAGGCTATCACCGTATTTTCCGCCCAGCTTCCCCAAAAGCCCCCCGTCTGGGTAGGTATCTATACTACCGCAGGGAAGGTGGGGCTTAAATGGGTGCCGGTCCCGGGCGCCATCCGCTACAAGATATACCGGTCTGTCACAAGCGGCAAGGACTATCAATTAAAAGCCGTCACTACCGACATCTCTTATATCGATCCCGGGGTGCTGCCGGGAGAGACGTACTACTACGTCCTTAAGTCGGTGGGAACGGGCACCAAGGAATCGGACTATTCGGAAGAGCGTTACATAAGGATACCGGTGACCGGGGCGCTCGTGCCGGCAAGGCCCCCGGAGTGGGTCGGCGCGCTGGTGGAGAGGGAAAAAATAAGGCTTGCCTGGAACCCCTCCGCTTCGTCGAGCGTCCTCGCGTACAACGTTTACAGGAGCCTGAACCCTCAGAAAGATTTCCAGCTTATAGGCTCCACACAGGACACCAACCTTACCGATACGGACGTCAAGGAAGGCACTACCTACTATTACGCCATTACCGCCCTGGATAAGGATTTCAAAGAGACGAATTTGGGCGAGGTCAAGGCCGTCCGCTATGTCCTGCCCGAGGAACAAGCCGGCCGTGGCGGTCCCGGAATGCCAAAGGCGCCCCCGCCTCCGCCCAAGCTGGTGGTCAGGTCTACGAGGCCCGTCGGGTTTATCCTGAAAGGCAAGGACCAGCAGCGCTTTTTCTCGCCGACCGACATTGTGCTTGGCCCGGGAGGATATATATACATATCGGATACCGGCGACAGCCTGATCCAGATATTCAAGCCGTCGGGCAGGTTCTTCAAGGCCATTGGCGGTTACGGGGCCAGGGAAGGCAAGTTCGAGAAACTGCTGGGAGTCGACGTGGACGGGGCGGGGAGCGTCCTCGCGGTGGACGCTTACGCCGGCAAGATACAGAAGTTCGACAGGGCCGGCCGCCTCATCATGTATAAAAAAATGCTCGAAGACGGCAAGGCGATAGCGGTCGACCTGGGGCTTAAAGCGCCGGTAAAGGTCTTCGGCATAATCAAGGGAATTTTCTCGCCGGACGGCCGCCTGTACATGGTGGACAACTTCAACGACTGCATAGAGATTTATTCGGCGAACGGGAAGTATATAAAGACGTTCGGCGGGAAGGGGAGGGAGGAGGGCAAGTTCCTCTCGCCCACTTTCGCCCTGTTCGGCGGGGACGGAAACTTCTACGTGGCGGACTGTCTGAACGCGCGGATCCAGGTGTTCAACAAGGACGGGCGCTTCCTCTTTACGTTCGGCGGGTACGGAAACATCGCGGGCTTGTTCGGCAGGCCGAAGGGCATAAGCATCGACGATACCGGGAAGATATACGTCGCGGACTCGATGGCCAACGTGATACAGGTATTCGACAAGAAGGGCAAGTTCCTCTACGTCCTCGGGGACGAGAGGGGCAAGCAACTGGACATAGCCACCCCGAACGGTATAGCCGTGGATAGAAATAAGCGGATATATGTGGTCGAGAAGCTGGTGAACCGCATCCAGATAAGACAGGTCAACGAGCAGTGAAAAAGTTTTTCCTCCTTATCTTAGCCGTCCTTGTCGTGCTGGTTTCCGGGACGAAAACGTTCGCGGGAATAATCGGCTCTCCGCACGACATAGCGGCGCAGAAATACTCCATGCCGGGGATAGACCCGGAAAGCAAAAATGTGTGCAACTACTGTCACGTGCCGCACAAAGCGAAAGGCGCGACGCTCTGGGCGACGGCCCCGCCGTCGCTCAAGGGCTGGGGCAGGGTGGGGCCCTTATGCTATTCGTGCCATGACGGCGTGACAATCGTCTCACCGAACGTCGACGCGTCCCAGACCGTTTTCAACCCCAAAAGCCATGGCCTTAACTTAAGCGAACTGCCGGCCGGGGACGACGTATCCGGCTCCGGCCTCCCGTACACGAACGGCAGCCAGGACAACATCGAATGCAGCACCTGCCACAACCCGCACGACGACACAATCAGGCCTTTCCTGCGGGTCAATATGGTGGACCTGTGCGAGAAGTGCCACAAGAACCGCGAGAACTCCGGCTTCGGCATAAACAACGCCGAGGGGACTCATCCCGTCCACAAGCTTCCCAAGGACGAGACCGAGGGCCCTTCGCCAATCTTCGTCATACCCGATTTCAAGGTGCCCTTCCCGCTCCCGTATCCCAGCGCGGACGGCAAGGACACGGACGGAGTGCACTGGACGCTGGGGGGTCATCTTTCCAAGGGCAACGACGGGACCATCGAATGCGTAACATGCCACAGCATACACGGGAAAGCGCCGACCGGCCCGTATTACAAGCTTTTATCCGTTGACCCGGTGAAGGATAACTCGGACCATTTCTGCGAGGGCTGCCACAGGGGCCAGAGGGCGGACAAGCTGCCTTCTCCTCCATATCCCAACCCCGGCGGGACGATCGTGCCCAGGAGCTATCATCCCGCCGACGATGACATCTGCAACGGAAAGGGCAGGATAGTCCAGATAAAAGAGCCGGACGGCTGGGTCTTCGGCAAGAACGGAGAGGTCCTGTGCACGACCTGCCACAAACCGCACGGGTCCATTAAGAACTCCCCGATACTCAGACCGGATGCTGCTTCGGCTACGTTCTGCGAGTCGTGTCACTCCGTCCCCTTCCCGCACCACCCGGTCGGGGACATCAGCGGGGGCAACCTTCTCAACTCCGGCGAGCCGCACGCGAGCACCAGGCAGATAACGATACCGTCCACTTTCCCCGCCGGCATCACCTACGGCAAGCCCGTGAACGGGAACCTTTACTGCTCAAGCTGCCACAGGGCCCACAACGCAAGCTGCACTCCGATACTGGTGATAGACTGCACCAAGGGCGACGCCTGCGACATATGCGCGATGTGCCATCCCAAATTCAACCCGACCTGGCAGACGGACGATAACTGGAAGGGAACCCATTTCCTCGGGGACCCGACCGCGTCCAGGATAGATTACATGGATGTGTACGGGAACGTCACCCCGGATGGGCAGGCGGGATACTACGACCAATACCCTCCGTCGCACATCGGCAAATGGCCGGAGTCCGGGCTGATCTCGGAATACGGGGGGCCGTCGGGAAAAGAGATGGAATGCTGTTCGTGCCACAACTTCGGCGTCGGCAACATCACCGCCGGGAACGCAGACCAGTCTCCTTATCTGGGCCCTACGCTTGCGCCGGGATTCCAGACGCAGGACCTCGTCTCGGGACTCCTCGCGAGGGCGGGCAGCTTCAAGGAATGGCTCCCGAGCGACGTGCAGGACTATATAATCGGCGGCGACCGGGGCAGCGAGGAAAGGACCGATAAATACCTCTGCACGGGCTGCCACGGCCTGACGCCCAGGACAAATGTAGACGCACGCGGAGAAGGGTTTACCCATCCGCTTATGAACGCCGACGCGTCCGCCATGACGGATATGCTCCCTCCCGCTACCGCGACTTTCAATAAGCACGTGAACTGCGAGTCGTGCCACACCGTCCATGAAGCCGACAGCAGGGGAGGGTTTTTAGTCCTGAAGCGCGCCGACTTGAAAGACCCGACGGAGCAAAACGGCCTGCCGGACCCTTACCGGATCCGCACGCTCAAGGACATTGAATTCGCGCCGCTCTGCCAACTCTGCCACATCGGGTATTGAGGGAGGCCGCGTGAGGCAAATGAAGTCCATTATCCAGGCTTTGACGGCAGCGGCGGTCATCCTCCTGTCGGGGATTTCCTGGGCGGCGATAGGCGGCGCGGAAGCGAGGCATAATTTTACGGACATTAACGGCTACAGCTACGGCAGCGACGTATGCGCCGGGTGCCATTCGTCCCATTCCGACTCCGGCAAGAGACTATGGGCGTCCGGGAGGGACCTGTCCCAGGCAAAGGCGCAGTCGCAGGACCAGCTTGCCGGAGGGGAGTATCCCGGAATATATCTATGCCTCGACTGCCACAGCGCGTCCTCCGCTGCCCCGTCCTGGGCGAAGACTTCGGCCCATACCGCCGAGACCGTGGTGACGCACTCGACGCGCGAGATGAAATTTTCCGGATATTCCACGAAGTATTCGGCCTTTGTCGTCCAGTGCACCACGTGCCACAACCCGCACCAATACTGGAACGGCTCGTTCATGCCGGGCCAGAACGGGTTTATGGTCCGCTCGTCGATCAGCACGCCGAACAGCGGGACCAGGACGGTAATCTTCAGGGCAATGACCGGAGCGAACTCCATGGGCAATGAATATCCAACCCATACGTCCGTATGTGAAGTCTGCCATACCCAGACCCTATACCATAAAAACACCGCCTCCACGTCGCATAACCCCGGCTCGAACTGCACGCTCTGCCACAACCACGCATACGGCTTCTCCACCAAAGGCAACTGCGGCTCCTGTCACGGAGACCCGCCCACTAGCCAGCAGACGCTGGTGGGCCGTTCGCTGAAAAACGGTTATCCGCCTACCGGGGAGACCTCCGCCGGCATGCACGCCTTCCATAACTATTCCGTGAACGGCGGCGCCGGCTACGCCTGCAGCACGTGCCACAAGGGTGGGATGAGCGACACCGGGCTTACGAACAAGAAGATAGACGTCAAGTTCGCGGCCTTCAACGTCTATACCAGCGGCAAGTTCGACGGGTTTTCCCCGATAAGCGGCTATACCTTCAGCGCGGGCAATACGACGGGCGGGGCCCAGTCCTGCTCGAATACCTACTGCCACGGCAATTTCACCGGCGGGAACAAGTCCAATACCCCCGTGTGGACCGACAGCTCGACCGGCGCCTGCGGCACCTGTCACGCCGTGACCCCCTCCGGGCTTCTGAACCACAGCGTCCACCTTTCAGCCGTCTGGGGCCCGAAAGCGGCCTGCGAGGACTGCCATCCCGACAACTCTTCCATTGGCCGCAATGTCGGGCACGCGGGCGGGGTCGTCACCTTCAGGGACGGGAAGGGCCTCGCTTCGACCACCGCGTGCAACAGGTGCCACGGAAACGGAGCGGCGACGGCCAAGGCGAACTGGGGGTCCGCCCCGGCTTTAAGGTCGGAAAATTCCTGGTGCGAAAGCTGCCACGACGGCTCGTCCATCGTGAACACCGCCGCCGGCACCGGCGGGGCCGACATGACCGCGCCGAATGTGGTCGGCGACGGCATTACCTACGGCTACGACGTGACCGGCCACGGGATGGTGCCCCTTGGTTTCCTCTGCACCGATTGCCACGGCATCAGCACGCAACACATAGGAGACGCCACTTTCGCGTACAAGGCCGCCTCAAATAATTACCGGTCCGCCTTCAGGATGGGCGCCGCCTCCAACACCGTCCCGCTCCTCGGCAATTATTCGTCATCGCAGGTAGGCCTCTGCTTCTCCTGCCACAGCGAAATGACGATACTGGGGACGCCCCCCGGAGGGAAAGCCTCATCGAAACACGTCCATGCGCCGATCTCTTACCCGGCATGGGGTACCGATTTCCGGAATACATCGACGGCGGCGGGGCTCTACGGCGGGAACTGGGACATCACCTCGACGGGCGACGTGCCCACCAACATCCACTGGAACCACATGGACGACTACGGGAGCGTCAAGCGTCAGGGTGGCATTCTGATTTACGACTCCGACGCCGACGGGTCAGGCGATTCACGCATCACCTGCAAGACATGCCACGACCCCCACGGCACGCATCAGCGCAAGATGGTCTACGACGCATTCGCCCTGGGGACTTTCTCCGCGCTGACGAACAAGTCCGTAACCCCCAGCTACAGCTGGGTCGGCGGGAGCGGATATGCGGCTTCCAGGTGCACCGCGACCTGTCATGCCGCCGGAGACGTGCCCGGCACCGCCGGGATGAGGTGGTACCGCGAGCCTGTGACGAGCAACGATACCGGCGTGCCCCAGGGGGTTACGGCAACGCCTCTGCAGTAGAAGGAGCAGTTATGGGAAGGGCAAAAACAGTTCTATTATCCGCGCTCGCGCTCGCGCTTCTGGTATTTACCGGAGTGCAGTCCGCGAAGGCCGCGGCAGTGCCGCCCGCGAAGGCCGCGGATGCGTCCGCCGGGAAGGATACCAAACCAGGTATAAGGCTGGTGTGGAAGGCGCCCACGAATGTCGATGCATCGAAGATCGCAGGGTATGACATCTTCCGGTCCTCCAGGGAGTTGGGGTCTTATAAAAAAATAAATAAAAGCACTGTGACGGGGCTCGTCTATGAAGACAAGGGCCTTCAAAACAAAAGCGCGTATTTTTATGAAATCTGCACGGTCATGCAAAACGGCGCAAAGAGCAAACCGACCAAACCGGTGGGGATAATAGCCGGGACGAACGAGCCGTACGTGATACCGGAGATACAGTCCTTCACCTCCGACGCCTCCGGGCAAGTGGAGTACGCGGGCGATAAGGCGCTGTTTATACTTAACGGCACGCCCGGGAAGAAGGCCGCCTTCGATATAAAGGGGCTTCTCCGGAACAGGTCCATGAAGGAGATCACTCCGGGCGTTTACCAGGGCGCGTACGCCGTCGCGCGCGGCGTCCGGGTAAAAGACGGTTTCGCCTCCGCGACGCTGTCCGACAACAGCGGGGGCAAGGCCGCCGCGAATACGAACGCCGATTTAAATTTTCTGGGACGAAAGAAGCCTGCCCTTTCAGGGGTGTACACAGGAATACTGGAGAGCGACCGGGTGGGCATTAACTGGCCCCGGTCCGCCTCCGACACAGGATATTTCAAACTGTACCGGGACGTCTCCAGGATAGTCGGCACCAGGGGTCTGACCCCGTTGTCGTCGAATATCAACACGTGCATATCCTCGTATATCGACGATGCGGTCAAAGCCGGGAGCAAATACTATTACGTCCTGGCCTTTACCGACCCCTCCGGCGAGGAAATAGCCATAAGCGACAACTTAGAGGTCAATGTCCCGGCCGCGGGACATGTGTCGGGCATAGATTCGGTGGCGGAAGACTCCGGCGGCAAGACGCTGAAACCCGGAGACACGCTCACCGTGACGGTAAAAACGTCGCCCGGCGGCAAGGCGGCATTCGGCATTGGAGACGCGGTACGGGAAGGCGCCCTGACGGAAGGCCCCGCGGGTATATATAAGGGCGCATGGACGGTAAAACAGGGCGACGGCACCTTCAAGAACAGGGTGGCCGTTAGCTTCAGGGCCGCCGACGGCAGCACCCATTTCACCAACTCCGCCACCTTCGTATCGGTTGACGCTCCGATGGCAACCGCGAAGACGGCGACGGGGAAAAAACCCGTTGCCCGCGACATAAACGACGATATAGCGGTTGTGCTCGGGCCCTCCGGCAGGCTGACGGCCGGGAAAAAATTTGACGTTACGATAGACGGCGACCCGGGGAACAAGGCCTACTTCTGTCTTGGCGACGGTATATGCAAAGTCCCGATGAAGGAAGAGACGCCGGGAGTTTATAAAGGCTCGTATACGGTAAAGCCGGGGGACAGCGCCGGGACGTCGGGCGACCCCCTCCAGTCCGTATATCTGGCCGGTTATCTGGAGGGCCCGGGGGGGATGGCCTCGGACCCGGTGAAGGCGCCCGCGCCCGTGGTGGTGGATACCTCCTGCAATATAGCCGTCCAGTCCTCGATTTCCAGCCTTCCGGCGGATGGGAAGAGCCAGGCGAAGATAACCTTTGTGGTAACGGACGCCGACGGCCAGCCGGTGAAGGACAGGCGTCTTACCATCATGCTCGAGCCGCCGCCGGAATACACCGGCACCGCCGGCAGCGGAGCGTACCAGACGGACATCTCTCCCTCGGCGCAAAAGGCGGAAATCGACCTTCTGGGCACGCTCCGGGCGGATTTCGACAACCTCACGGACAACTGGGGGAAGATGACGGCCACGTATACTTCCGGGATAGCCGCGAAGACCGCGATGGTGGTGGCGCGCGATTATTCCACGGGGAGCGTGGGGATGACGCCGGTCATCACCGGCATATCGTCATCCGTCAGCGTTAAATTAATCTCCGCCGGTCCCTCCGTCAAGGCCATGGCGATGGCGCTCGCGCCCGCGTACACACTCCAGCTCAAGGTGACGCCTGATTTCACTATCCCGGGTGGTGCGGGCGGGGCAGACGAACCTTGCATGACCGCGGACGGCGTAAGCCGGGCGAACGTCGTCGCGACCCTTACGTCGCTTTCGGGCAAACCCGTGCAGGGAAAGACGGTGGTTTTCATCATCTCCGGAGCCGGTGGAAGGCTTAACCACGCCTCCGCGGCGACGGACGCCGCAGGCCGCGCCCAGGTATTTTATATAGCCGGGACGAAGGCCGGGGAGACCTTTATCGCCGCGTCCGAGGCCTCGACCGGCTCCTCCGGCAATGCAGAAGTCCTGCTCCTTGCGGACGCCCCGGCCAGGATATACCCGGCGGCAAGCCCGGACGAACTGCCGGCCGACGGCGTGAGCAGTTCGAAAATATCCGTCAAGCTTGCCGACGTGAACGGGAACCCCACGGAAGGCGTCCAGGTCTCGATGACGCTTGACGGCGGGCCGGTAAACGGGGCTATATCCGGTTCCGGCGGGGCTTCCGGCACTGGTTCCTCAGCGGCGTCTGGGGTCACGGGGACGGGCGGAGAGGCCGACTTTACATATACCGCCGGCCAGACGGCAGGGACCGCGACGATGGAAATCCAGGCGGCATCCAGGGCCCCGACGGCTGAGGAGCTGAAGGCGGCGCTTTACCGCGTCGTCGCGCCGATGGTGTACGACAACGGCCAGTTCACGGAGTTGACAGTAAAGACATGGCTTAAGGGAGTCGGCGACCGGGTAGGGAAAGGCGAGCCGCTGGCCGTGGTGGGTACGCCCCTTGGCGATATGACCGTGCGTTCTCCCGCCACCGGCACTCTGGATAATATAACGGTCGGCCAAGGCTTTAACGTCATGGAGGGAAAGGAGATCGGCACGGTGAAGTAGCCGTTTCGGCATGCCGGGAGCCCCTTGTGAAAATGTTGCTATCCTCCCCCCGGAAAATGTGGTCTTTTTGTTCCCGGTTAAAATACCTGGCCGGGATCGCGGCGCTTTTGTCCTTGTTTGCCGCCCCGAACGCCGCGTCAGCCTCGATAACCTACGGCACCGACTTTGCCTATCAGGAGAACGATTCGACCAGCGGCGGCATCACCACCAGCACGGCCCAGGAGAAATTCGGTTTTGATTTCAACGTGCTGTCCGCACCGAGTTCCAAGCTGACGATTACGGGGATATTCCGCCTGGACGCCATAAACAACACCACCAATGCGGGGAGCAGTTTCGAGCTTGATCCGGACCTGAACATCAGGATGGCCACGAAGGCAGCTCAGTTAGGGTTCGGCTACAGGGTCGTGGACAATACCACCAACATCATATCGAACTCGCAGACGCAGACTCAGAGGACCAAGTCAACCGATGCGTTCGCGGACTCCTCGATTACGCTTGGGGCCCTTCCGTCAATCAGGCTCAGGTATGACCTGCTGCAACAGAGCCAGTCTACGAGCGGTACTCAAAACAGCGACACTCAGACAGGGAATTTTCAGGCGGCCGCGAATTACAGGCTGGGCATATTGACGTTTAACGGCGATTACGGGGACCAGCAGACTACGGACAAAATGACCGGCATCGTCCAGGACCAGACGACCGTGGCCGCCCAGGCCGCCGTCGCCAAAAGGATAGGCGACAGGCTGGACCTTGGCGCGCGCGAAGATTATAACTACACGCAGACGGCAACCGCCGGCCAGACCCTGTCGAAGGCCTATATCTCGACGTCGGAACTGCGCGGGTCATACGTCCCCATAAAAGGCGCACAGCTCTCCGGAAGTTATTTGTACACGCTGGGCCAGACCTTCCAGAATGCCGCCCCTGCCACGACGGACAAGGAGGATACGTACTTCGGCTCGGCGAATTACGCTTTCCCGAAATACCTTCGCGTCTACGGCTCATACGTCCTGCACGACGCGAATACCGGGCTCGGCCCGACATCCAGCAGCCAGGCGCTCGCTGGAATGAACCTGAACCACAACGTCGGTATTTTCACGTTCAACTCCAGGTACGAGAGGAGGATGGACTCCACCAGCGCTCAGGGGACCGCCACGACTTCGGACTCGCAGGACAACCTGGACTGGCTTTTATCCGCGCACCCGGCGCAGTTTTTAAACATGGCCCTGTCTGAATCGCTCGTGCATACAGCCGTTTCGGCAGGCACCAGCAACTCGTCCAACCAGTTCCGGTTTATAACGAACATCGGCCCGATAAGAAATCTCGCGCTCAGCCCCTATGCGGACTATACCCTGACGACCAGTTCCGGCGCGCCGTCCGCCACCAGTACGGAGGCGGTTGTCCCCCTGACGTTCAGGCTGAACCTCCACCAGAGGCTGCTGCTGGACATTGCCGACATGTACAGGATGAACTGGACCGGCGGAGGCAATACGGCCAGCACCTCCACTACCCAGAATAACGCGGACGTAAGGCTTTCCCTGGCAAGGCCGCTGCCGGGCACGGTCCTCAGCGCGGAAGCCACTTTCAACACCACCTCCGGCTCCGCTACGCCGACCGCATCGACAAGTTCGTATTCTGTCCAGGGAAGCTGGGCCAGCCAGCCTCATTCCCTGAATTTTAACGTTATGTATCAAACCTCTACGTCGGCTCCCGCCACCATGAGCTTCGCGACGCAATACGGCCTTACTCTCAGGTTGAGGAACCTGGCTTTCAGCCTTCAGGCGAGATACGATTATTCGAAGGTATTCTCACAGGACAGGAACGATTCGCAGGGTATTTTTATTTCATTAAATCTTCGGAAATAATGGGTTATCGAGTCCTTAAAAAGCTTTAATAATGCCATATTTTTATTGAAAATTCGTTGCATTTGTGTTACAAAGACAGAGGGGTTTCATGTAGGAGAAAAGCTTTATGAGTTTCATTAGAAGTAGTATCAAACTTGTTGCCGCCATTAGCTTGTCCGTCTTTTTCCTCGTTGGCTGCGGCGGCGGCACTACCCGCCTTTTTTCCAAACCTATCGCCGAGTCCACATACGTCACGTACCCGGAGTGGGGGCCTAACCGCGTCGTCGCGGTAATGCCTTTCGTGAACGTATCCAAGGACAAGGACGCGGGGCTTAAGGCTCGGGAGCTTTTCATCACCGAGCTATATGTTGCGGGCGTCTTCAAGGATGTCGTTGACGAAGGCCAGATGGTCGAGGTGATGAAGAAGCTGAAGCTTCGGGAAACCGATAATATCGGCAAGGACGCCCTGAAGACTCTCGGGGATAACCTGGGCGTGCAGGCCGTGATATTCGGCACCGTGGAAGAATATTCCGAGCGCTCCAACAAAGGCGCCCAGTTCGCCGTATCGCTCCGCATGATAGACGTGGACACGGGTGAGATACTCTGGCTCGGGGACTCGTCCAAGGAAGGCGGCGGAAGCGTCAGCGAGGCCCTTGGGCTTTCCGACGGCCCCACGATTATCGAGGTGGCGCGGGACGTCATGGCAAACCTCGTCAGCGACCTGGCTGGCGAAGTGAAGGACAAGAAGGTCACGGGAAAGAAGGCCGCGGAGCTTGCACGGAAGCAGCAGCTGGAAAATCTCGCAAAGGCGAAAAGCAGTGATTCCGGCGTCTCTAACCAGCCGGCAGTAGCCAGTCCGCCGCCGGCGGGAGGGAGCAGTTCCGCAGGCATAACGCCTGAGCCTATCGTGCCTTAAAGCGCCGACCAAAAGCCGGAGTATACAAGAATGCCGCTGTCCCTCAAGACCATAAAAACTATAACGGCGTATGCCGCCTTCGCCCTCTTGCTCGTGGGATGCGGGCACAACAGGGTCGTGGTCGGCCGCTCCGCCGAGAACATCCCCGTGGCCGCCCCGGTAGAGCAGTCCCAACCTAAAACACCAGCCAATACCGCCGACAATACCGAACAGAAACCCGAACAGAAACCCGCGCCGAAAAAACCGCAGTCCGTGCTTGCTGGCATGAAAGGCGGGATGATGGGCATGGGGGGCGTTACAAAGGCCCCCGACACGAAAACCTCGAAGGTGACGACGGTTGCCGCTACCCCTGACGCGAATATCTCCAAGACGACGACGGTTGCCGCTACCCCTGACGCGAATGTCTCCAAGACGACGACGGCCGCCGCGGAAACAGTAGCCGACGCCCTGCCGCAGTCTTCTCCCGCGAGGCCGCGTCCGGAGCCTCCGCCGGAAGAACCTCAGGCCGCACCCGGCCCCGCGCCGTATAAACTCGACCTCTCCTTCGGCGGTTTCGGCCTGGGTATCGGGCTTTTCGATACCCCGATCGCCATCGCGGTAGACGACCAGGAGAACATGTACGTCGTGGACCAGGGAAACTACCGCGTGCAGAGGTTCGACCGCTTCGGCCTCTTCCAGTTCGCTTTCGGCA
>JBARKJ010000079.1:0-2367 GCA_049801375.1 Nitrospirota bacterium
GGTGCAGGGTTTTGTAAGTTGGCCTGTGGTAGGTCTCCTGAAAGCATTGATACACGCCGTAGCCCGCCGCCTTTATTTTCCTGAAATCCTCCACCGAAACCGGGGCGGAATTAACGTGCAGTATCCGCACGTCCGTACGAGAGTAAATTTCCTGCGCGACCTTGACCAGATAATCCACGCCGGAATGTAGCGGGTGCTCGCCCGCCACTAATATTATCCTTTTGAAACCCATGCGTGACAGGATGTTCGCCTGCTCCACCGCCTCGTCCGGGGACAGGGCCTTTCTGCGGGCCAGGGAATTGGACTTCCTGAAACCGCAGTACAGGCAGTCGTTGGAGCAGTAGTTTGATAAATATAACGGGGCGAAAAGCACCACGCGCGGGCCGAACACGGCCTCCTTGACCTCCGCCGCCTTCTCACAGATGGTCTTCACGGCGTCTACGTCTTCGGCCATCAAAAGCGCCGCCGCGTCCCGGATGGACAGCCCCTTAAGCTCGGCCGCACGAGAGAGGATATCGTCAATTTCCAGGCGGGAAGGGGCCTTCGCCTCCTTAAGCGCGTCCTCCACGTCGTTTAAAAAATTTCTCAACAATCGCCTCCGAAAAACTAAACTCCTGTTACCTTTTTGGGAAAAAGGTAACGCCAAAAACTTTTAAACTGGTGGTAAGTGGCTATTCTCCTGGTTCACCCAATAAAATTCTAAGGACGCAATTCGCCTGATGGTGCGCCGCGACGCCTACCCTGGGCGCCATCAGCCCCTGGCCCGCCGCCGCCTCAGACTCCTGGTCGCCGACTATGAAATATTTGCCGAAAGGCATTGTCTTTATCGAATTGGAAGGCCCATGCCCCGCCACGCCGGAGGCGGTCACCACCGGCACGTCCGGACAGCGCTCGGCCATGGTGTTTAAGAGCATCGCCTTCGTCTCCGCCTTGTCGAATGCCTCAACAAGCACGCTTACCTTGCAGAAATATTCCGGGATATTCTTCTCCGTCAGGACCGTCTTGTGCGACGTTACCTTTACGTAAGGGTTTATCCTGCGCAGGTTCTCTTCCATCGCCTCGGTCTTGGGCTTGCCTATCTGGTCTATGAAATACTGCTGCCGGTTCAGGTTGCTGGGCTCCACCATGTCGTAGTCCACGATGACCAGTTCCCCGACTCCCAGCCGCGCCAGGGCAACGGCGACGACCGAGCCGAGCCCTCCAAGCCCCGCTACCCCCACGCGCGCCTTCTTGACCACCTCGTGCACGCCGGGGGTATGGCGCGCCATCATCAGGGACTCCAGCTCTTCCCTGGAAGGCATGGCCCCTTTCCTGATGAAAACGATGTTATCTCCATCGTGCAGGACAGGGTTTTCCTGGGTGGGGAAGCCATTTAAAATAGTAAGGTCCGAGCCGGGTTTATACTTGGCGCGGACCTCCATAAGCTTCGGCGGCTCCTTGAATTCCACGAACCGCTCATTTACTTTTAATCGAACCATGATAGTAAAATTGTAAGGCAACGGGGACGGGAAGTCAATCCTCAGGCCGCTCTTCTGAAAGATAAATTTGCCAATGTGGCCGTTACGACTAAAAACCCCAGTAAAACCGCAAGGTCGGTCAGGACAGGATACTCAGGCCTGAAAGACGCGCCCAATATGTTCTTCATTGCGTCAATCCCGTATGTCAAAGGATTTGCACGGGTCAGCTCCCGAAGTACGGAGGGCAGACGCCTTATCGGATACATCGCGCCTGACAGAAAGTACATCGGCATTACTATTAAATTCATTACGACGTTGAACCCTTCATAGGACCTCATGCTTGCGGCTACGAGTATCCCGAAGCAGGTCATCGAAAAAGCAAGCAGCCCCGCCGACATTAACAGCAGCAGGAATTGAATGAAACCTATTTTTATTCCAAGTACCGGTATAAAAACAGACATGATGAGCACCTGGAATATGGATATGGACGTGCCGGCCATGGCCTTGCCCGCGACTACCGAAAACCTGGATATGGGTGCGACGAGTATCTCTTTTAAAAAACCGAACTCCCTGTCCCAGACTATCGATATGGCGGAGAATATGGACGCAAAAAGGATGGTAAACCCCAATATCCCGGGGAAAAGGAACTGGGTGTAACTTATGCCTCCGGGGAGGGTGACAATCCTGCCCATCCCGCCGCCCAGCACGAAAAGCCACAATATCGGACGGGCCATCGTGCCCATGATGCGGCTTTTTTCCCGGACGAACTTCCGAAGCTCCCGGAAGGAGATGACGTATATCGCCTTCAGTTCGTGCGCGAGATTTGCCATCAATGCCTCCCGGAGGACTTGCGGGCGAAGGAGCGCATGGGGCCGTAAGGGTCCGAGTTCTCTTCACGTATGCTCTTGCC
>JBARKJ010000080.1:0-11960 GCA_049801375.1 Nitrospirota bacterium
AGATAAAGGACGATTCGATAGTCTTAAACCCGGACAAGATAGTCCGGAAGGTGCAGGAGGAAATACTGCACGCTGTGGGCGAACTCGAAGGAGTGCGGCTTTCGTCCTCCGAGCTTTTCGCAAATTACACCGTGTACGAGCTGGAGAATTCCCTCGGGCTTAAAAGCTCTTCGTCTGATACCGACATGATGTTTGATTTCGTCCTGTTAACCGGCGAAGGGCACGCGGAAGTGGAGTCGTCCGGGTACAAGACCGTCCGGTTATACAAGGACCTCCATGCGGGAGAGACGCTCCGGAAGTACGCGCAGTATGCAAAGGATTCCCTGACGGCGGTCCTCCCGGAGAACGGCAAGGCGGACGTGGTGTTCGCGGAGGAGGCGCTGGATACGCTTTTTAATACCTTCGTCTCCCACGCCGGAGGGTCTTCCGCGTATCAGGGCTGGAGCCGGTTCGAGAAAGACAAGCCGGTAATCGATGCGCCGGAGGGCGAGCTTCTGACAATGTTTAGTAACCCTCAGCTTCCAGGCATGATGAAGAGCGGGCCGTTCGACGACAACGGGCTGGCCAGAAAACGCGTCGAAGTCATACGGGAAAACATATTCAAAAAGCGCACGCTGGACAAGCGGTACTCGGACTACCTGGGCGGTGAGGCGACGGGCGCGTTTGCAAATGTTGAGGTGGAGGTTGGCGCATCGAGCATGGACGACCTGCTCGCGGACGGGACCTATCTGCTGCTCCGTTTCTCCACCTTCGAGCCGAACCAGATAACCGGAAACTTCTCAGGCGAAATACGCACCGGCTACCGCATCGAAGGCGGCAGGCGCGTGCCCATCAAGGGCGGAAGCGTCTCCGGCGTAATCCAGGACGCCTTCCGCAGGGCGTGGTTCTCATCCGAAAAAGTCAGCCGCTCGGCATACCGAGGCCCGGCTGGTATAAAGCTTGCCGGGCTGGACTTGGCGGGGGAGTAAATAAATGAATATGAATGCTCTTGAGGATATGCTGTCTCTATTACAGCCGGATTTTAATAAGTTAGCTTCTTTGCAGAAAGAGATACGAGAAAACTTGATACAATATGCAGACGGAAAACCTTTAAAAGGAAATGAATTAGTAGGGTGGCTCGGCGAGATATATGTAAAATCCCTCCTAGATGGGAAATTGGTTAATGACCAGAATGAACATGATGTTGAGACAAATAATCAGCGAATTTCTGTAAAAGCGAGAAAGGGAAACGGTTCTGGATGGCAGCAGACGAGCGCTATTCCAAAATATGAGGGTGAGGATTGCCCAACACAACTCGCGTTTGTGCACTTACTGGATGATTACTCTTTGGACCGTATCTGGCTGTTTGATTGGCAGCACCTATGTCAAAACAACAGGTTTATATCGCATATTGTTCGTGGTAATCATCGCTCGTATATCTTTAAGTTAAATGAAAATCGGGATCGCGAATTTATTATCTATCAACGACCGCATCTTCGAATTTCTTGATTTATGAGGCTGTTCGTTATTGTTTATGAAAATACGCACTCTTGTAGAAAAAGACGAAGATATTTTTGTGGCTTATTGCCCTGAGCTTCCCGGATGCCAGAGCTTCGGATATACGGAAGAAGAGGCAAGAAAAAATATTGAAGAAGCGATTAATTTATATATCCGGCCATAGATTTCCGCCTCATTCCCAAGTTGCTTTTTTAAATCAAAAATTTTATAATGGATTCTTATGCTTAAGGGGCGGGGTGCGCCCTTTTGAAATTTTATAAATAAGGAGATATTACTTTGACCGCAAGCGAACTACGTCAGGCATTCATCGACTACTTCGTCTCGAAGGGGCACGAGCACGTGAAGTCCTCATCTCTCGTGCCGGAGAAGGACCCGACGCTTATCTTCACCAACGCGGGCATGGTGCAGTTCAAGAGCGTCTTTTTGGGCGAGGAGAAGCGCGATTACTTCCGCGCCGTGACCGCACAGAAATGCGTACGCGCGGGCGGGAAGCATAACGACCTGGAGAACGTTGGCCGCACCGCGAGGCACCATACTTTTTTCGAGATGCTCGGCAATTTTTCCTTCGGGGACTACTTCAAAAAAGACGCGGTCAAATTTGCATGGGAACTTCTGACGGAGGTTTACAAACTCCCCAAGGACAAGCTGTGGGTGACGGTATATAAGGACGACGACGAGGCGTACAACCTCTGGAAAGATCTAATTGGCGTTCCCGAAAGCCGTATTTTGAGACTCGGCGATAAAGACAACTTCTGGCAGATGGCCGATACCGGCCCGTGCGGCCCGTGCTCGGAGATACTCATCGACCAGGGAGAGGACTTTTCCTGCGGACCGGACTGCGGCATCGGGAAATGCGACTGCGACAGATACCTCGAGATATGGAACCTCGTGTTCATGCAGTTCGACCGGGACATCAAGGGGAATCTCCACTCGCTCCCGAAGCCGAGCATAGATACCGGGATGGGCCTTGAGAGGCTGGCCGCAGTCGTACAGGGAAAACGCTCTAACTACGAGACGGACCTGTTTCTACCCCTGATTCACGCGGTCGCGGACACGGCGGGCATAAGCTATGGAGACGACACGCATAAAGACGTCTCGATGCGTGTAATCGCAGACCACTTACGCGCGATGAGCTTTTTAATCGCGGAAGGGGTCATCCCGTCCAACGAGGGGAGAGGCTACGTGCTCCGGCGCGTGATGCGCCGCGGGATGCGCCACGGGAAGCTCCTTGGCCTGGACCGCCCGTTCCTTTACAGGCTCACCGGGAACGTCGTGGACATGATGGGCGGAGTGTATCCGGAGCTTAAGGACTCGCGCGAGTACATAGCGCGGCTCGTGCTTGTCGAGGAAGAGCGTTTCATCGGGACGCTGGAATACGGCACGAAGATGCTGAACGATATAATAAAGTCCGCCGCCGCCAAAGGCTCCAAGACCCTGCCTGGTGATGAGTTGTTCAAGCTCTACGATACGTACGGGTTCCCGATGGACCTGGTGAACGACGTCGCAGTGGAGCAGGGTTTAACCCTCGATATAGACGGCTATGAGCGGGCGATGGAGTCCCAGAAGGCGAAGGCGAAGGCGTCCCAGGCCACTTTCGGCGAAGAGCGCGTGAAGGAGGTTTACCGGCTTGCGCTGGAGAAGACGGGACCAACCACCTTCATGGGGTATGAGAGCACCGAATCCGAGTCCAAAGTATTGGCCATAATAAAGGGCGGAAAACTGGTGGAGTCTGTAGCCGAGGGTGACGAAGCTGATATAATCCTCGACAGGACCCCGTTCTACGCCGAGTCCGGCGGGCAGGTCGGCGACTGGGGCGCGCTTTTCAGCGATTCCGCGCGGTTTGAAGTAACCGATACGGTGAAGCCGCTCCCGAGGCTCCATGTCCATAAAGGTAAGGTGGAGCGGGGAGTGGTAAAGGTAGGAGATAAGATATCGGGCAAGGTGGACGAAGGTTTAAGGCAGGCGACGGAGCGGAACCATACCGCGACGCATCTGCTCCATGCGGTGCTGCGCTACCTGCTGGGCGACCATGTAAAGCAGTCCGGCTCGCTGGTCGCTCCGGACAGGCTCAGGTTTGATTTCACGCATTTCGCGCCTCTCACCGCTCACGAAAAAGAGCGCGTGGAGGAGCTGATGAACGAGAAGATACTCGAAGGGCTTCCGATGACTGTGACCGAGATGGATACCGCCGAGGCGCTGAAGACCGGGGCCATGGCGCTGTTCGGAGAGAAATATGGAGATAGAGTGCGTGTCGTAAAGGTCGGGGATTTCTCGCAGGAACTCTGCGGCGGGACGCACCTGGACAATACCGCCTATGTCGGCCTGTTCAAGCTGGTCTCCGAATCGGGCGTCGCGGCCGGCGTGCGCAGGATCGAAGCCGTCACGGGCTTTGGGGCGTACCAGCTTGTGAGAGGGCACGAGAAAGAGCTGATGGAAGTCGCTGCCGTAATAAAATCCCCGGATTTGAAAGTCGCGGAGAAGGTAAAACGGCTCTCCGACGACGTCAGGGAACTAAAGAAACAGCTAAGGGACGCAAGGGGTAAATCCACGGGAGCGGACCCGTTCACATCCGACCGGCTTAAGGAGATCAACGGCATAAAGGTCCTGTCCTGGCTGGAAGACGACAGGGACATGGACGAACTTCGGGCGTTGGGCGATAAATTCCGGGATAAGATAGGTTCCGGAGTGGTCTTGCTCGGTTCCGCTAAGGACGGAAAGGTGTCGCTTGTCTGCATGGTTACCAAAGATTTGGTGGACAGAATAAAAGCCGGTGATATAATTAAGGAAACGGCAAAGACGGTCGGCGGTGGCGGAGGCGGGAGGCCGGATATGGCGCAGGCCGGCGGGAAGGATCCGTCCAGGCTCCCGGAGGCGCTGGACTTGGTCTACGATTTCGTCCGGCGGGCGGGTCCGGCATTGGGGAGGGTCCTCTTTGAGGTAACGTAAGGGGGCTCAACTTGTTCGTTAAAAGACCCTGTTACCTTTTTGGAAAAAGGTAACGCCAAAAACTTTTAAACTGTCCCGCTTTCTTTTGGTTCTTTTCTTTCCCGTGAAAGAAAAGAACGGTTTTCTCCCCTGTTTAAATTCGGAGGTGGCTGATGGTCTACGACATGGTGCGCAAAGCGCTTCTTGCCGGGCTCGGGGTGCAGGAGAAGGTGGAGGAACTCGTCGATGACCTCGTGAAAAAAGGCGAGCTCAACGAGCGTGAAGGGGCCAAGCTTATGAAGGAGTGGATGGAGCGCGCGAAGACCTCCACGCAGGACATGAGCAAGATGGCTTCCGAAAGCATGAACATGGCCCTGGACAAGCTGAACGTGGCGTCTAGGGACGAGATGAACGCGCTTTCCAAGAAAGTCCAGCAGCTCTCCGTCCGCGTGAAGAAACTGGAAGCAGAGATAAAGGCGAGTAACGAAGACGTAGCATAATTTAAATGCCCCTGAGATCATTTATTTTAGGTCGGCGTTATAAAAACATCGCGAGGCTGCGCCACATCTCCCAGGTATTCCTTGGGAAGGGGTTCGGCCATATAATCGCCCAGCTCGAACTGAACCGCGCGCTTCCTTTCCGGCGCAGGTTCGCGAGGCTCCCGGAGCCGGAGAGAAGCCGAGTCCCGGTGCGGCTTCGGGAGGCGTTCGAGGAACTGGGGCCTACCTTCATCAAGCTCGGCCAGGTCCTGTCCGGACGCCCGGACTTGATCACCGCCGCATACGCCAACGAATTTAAAAAGCTCCAGGACGAGGTCCCTCCGTTCCCGTTCGAGGACGCCAGGAGGATTATCGAATCCGAGCTTGGCGCGCCGCTGGCGAGCCTGTTTTTGTCCTTCGAGGAAGTCCCCGCCGCCGCCGCATCCATAGCCCAGGTGCATCACGCCACTTTAACTGACGGCACGGACGTTGTCGTGAAAGTCCAGCGGCCCGGTATCCAGGAGAATATCGAACAGGACATCCAGATATTAAAAGGGCTGGCCGCGCTGCTCGAGAAGCACATCCCGGAGGCGCGTGTATATAACCCTACCGCCATCGTGGAGGAGTTCGCCCGCACGGTGCGCCGCGAGATGGATTTCGGCATGGAGGCGGACAACGCGCTTAAGTTTGCGGAAATTTTCCGGGGGAGCGGGACCATCTACATACCGAAGGTCTTCGGGGGCCATTCCAGCAAAAAAGTGCTGACGATGGAGAGGATAACCGGGATACGGATAAACATGATTGCCGAGCTGGACCTAGCTGGGTTCGACCGCCACGTCCTGGCGGAAAACGGCGCGAACGCCTTCTTCAAGCAGGTCTTCGATGAAGGCTTCTTCCATGCGGACCCTCATCCCGGCAACATGTTCGTAATGGAAGACGGGAAAATCGGGCTGTTCGATTTCGGTATCGTGGGGAGGCTCACCGAGGAGAACCGCGAGGTGATAGCCGATACCTTCCTGGCGCTCGTGGACAAGGACTTCGACAAGCTGGTGCGGCAGTATATATACATGGGTTTCGTATCCGACGACGTGGACCTGGAGACCTTCAGGCGCGGGTTCAAGACGGACCTGGTGGACCTGATAGAACCGCTCTACTCAAAGAGACTCGGACAGATAAAGCTCTCCGATTACCTGGAACGGATAACCAGCATCGCGACAAAGCACGGCCTTCAGTTCCCGCGCGAGCTCATACTGATGAACAAGGCGCTCCTTATAATGGAGAGTCTGGGGCGGGAGCTGGACCCGGACTTCAATTTCATGGAGGCCGCGAAGCCGTACGCCCGCAAGCTGGTGATGGGTAAATACGCGCCGGGTAAAATCGGCAATAAGCTGAAGAAGGCCGCGGAGGACCAGGCCGATTTCTACCTGCACCTGCCGAGCCACATAAGGACTATCTTAAGGAAGATAATAAAAGAGGACATAAAAGTAAACCTGGACGTATTGCACCTGTCGAGGTTCATCACCGAGTTCGACCGCTCGACCAACAGGATTTCTTTCGCGGTGATTATTACCGGGATAATAATCGCCTCGTCCGTCATTATCCATGCGGGGAGGGGGCCTTTGATGTTCGGTTTCCCCTCGCTCGGTATCATCGGCTATATTATCGCTGTGTTCCTCGGCCTCTGGCTGGTATGGGGCATCATCCGCTCCGGCAGGCTCTGATGCGGGTGCTGGGGCTGGACGTGGGGGAGAAGACGATCGGCGTGGCGGTGTCCGACGGGCTTGGGATTTCGGCGCAGGGCGTGCTGGTAATCAGGCGGCAATCGAAGGAGAAGGACATGGCCGCGCTTTTGAAGATTATCGAGGAATATGAGGCGGAACGTATTATAATAGGGCTTCCGAAGAACATGGACGGCTCTCTGGGCCCGCAGGCCGAGAAGGCGCTCGCGTTCGCGGAGATGCTTAAAAAACGCTTCGGCCTGCCGGTGGAAGCATACGACGAGAGGCTTTCGACGGTGCTGGCCCAGAAGGCGCTTATTGAAGGCGGGGCATCCCGCGCCAAGAGGAAGACGGTCATCGACATGCTCGCGGCCCAGGTTATCCTGCAGGGCTGGCTGGACAGAAAAGGCAAATCCGCTGAAGGAAATACCATTCCAACCAGGGAGGCTTGACATGAAGTATCTGAAATTACTGTTTACCGCATCCGCCGTTGCCGCGGCGTTATTCCTGATGTCCGGCATGAGCTTCTCCGAAGAACAGGCCGCGCCGGCGCCCGCCCCGTCGCAGGACCAGAGCGTGACGCCGGATGAGAACCAAGGAGTCGCCCCCGCGCCCGCACCGGACGAGAGCGTCGCGCCGCCGGACCAGGACGAGAACGTCACGCCCGCACCGGAGGATGGGGATCAGACGCCCGGGCAGGATGACCAGGACAACGGCGGCAGCCAGGAAGACCAGACCGCGCCGGAAGAGCCCCAGACACTTTAATGGCGCTTTAAACCGGGACCCGGTGACTTTTTATGAAATACATAAAAAGCGGGACGAAGTGGCTTTTATTTTTTTTAATGGTTGCCGCGCTCGCGGGGACGTTGACTTCATGCGCCGCGGAGAACCACGCCGGTATGCCCGCCCGCCCCGTTGCGGCTGACCCGCCCGGTATCCGGCAGCGGCTTGAAGGTCCCATCGCCCCCCCCGGCCCTGCCGCCGAATCTGACGCATCCGCCACATCCGCCCCCTCCGCCCCCCGGGCCGTTCAAGCCCAGCCTTCTCACGCTGCCTACGCATCCAATGATAAAAATACAGTTACCAAAATAGACTGGGTCCCCTGGTCGGACGCCGCTTTTGCGAGGGCCCGGGCCGAAAATAAGCTGGTGTTCCTGGAAATCTCGTCCAGATGGAGCGCGTGGCCCGGCGAGCCGGGACGCGGCTTTCCATCCGACCCGGAGACTGCGGAAATAATAGAAAAAAATTATATCCCCGTTTACAACGACGCCGACAGGAGGCCCGATGTGTACGAGCAGTATGGCCGGGGGGGACTTCCGTCTTTGTCCATACTGAACCCCGACGGTTATGTCCTGGCCTCGGCCAACGCCATGACAGCTCCCGAACTTAAAAATTTAATCACCATGCTGGCGAAGAACTATGAAAAAAATAAAAGCCTCATAGACGGGGCCCTGAGGAATTCTTCCAATATAACCGGCCCGAAGCCGGCAAAGGAAGAGTATCCTCTGGAAAAAATGCCGGAGGGGACGCTCGCCGCGCTGGCTGCGCGGTGGGACCATGTCTACGGCGGTATCGGGCGGAAGAAGTTCCCCATGCCGGAGGCGCTGGACTTTCTGCTTTACGTCTCGACGCACCCGGAATACCAGGACGGCATTGACCCGAAGCCGATGGCCGAGACCGCGCTTGACGGCATGGCGGCGGGATTATTTGACCGTACTGAGGGAGGTTTTTTCAGATATTCCGATACGCCGGATTGGAAGAGCCCTCACAAGGAGAAGCTCCTCGGGCTGAACTCGGAGCTGATAATTACGTACCTGACGGCATACGAGACGTACGGGGACAAGGAATATTTAAGGATAGGAGAGTCCTCGGCCCTTTTTTTGCGCAAATACCTGCTGGACGAAAAGGCGCGCGCGTTCATGAACAGCAGGACCGAAGGACTACAGCCCGACAGTACAATCTTCGCGGACGGGAACGGTAAGGCGGCCCTCGCGTTCCTTGAGGCATACCGGGTGACCGGCAAAAGAGAATATCTCGCTACCGCCCTGAATTCGCTGGATTATGTAATTAATAATTTATATAATAAAAAAGTGGGGGTAGCGCACTTCGCCGGTGCGGGCGGGTGGCTTGCCCTGTCCGACCAGGTGTTGCCGGGTCTTGCGGCGGCGCGTGCGTACGAGGCTACGGCAGACGCGAAGTATCTTGATTTTGCCGTGGATATCGGCGAAATCTGTGACAGGAAATTTTACGACCCTAATGACTACGGGTTTTACGGTTTCTGGTACGATAAGACGCCGCCGGGTTGGCTTCAGAATAAAAAGAAGCCGCAGGCAGAGAACGCGAAGATGTCCGAGCTGCTGCTCACGCTTCAATCCCTGACGGGACGTGACAGGTATCGGGAGGCGGCCAAAAAAACGGTAGTCCCTTTTATACCGGCTTACCGCAAATACCCGGCGTTGTCTGCCCCCGTGGCACTCGCCGCCGCGAGGCTGGTCTCCACGACCTGCCAGTTCTTTGTTGTGGGCAGAAAGTCCGAGCCGGGGTTTGGCGAACTGCTGGATGAGTCGTACCGGTTTGAAGACCCGGACCGCGTGGCCGTGCCGCTTGAAGCGGATAGGGATAAGGACCGGATTAAAGAACTGGGATACGGGCACGAAAACACGCCGACGCTCTACATATGTTCGGCGAACGCGTGTTTCTCTCCGGTAAAGCCGGGAGAGAGCATGGAGAGTGTCCGGAAGGTTCTGAAAAAATGCAAGGAAGCCGAGAGGCGTCAAAAATATGGAAGATGAAATCACTCAGGAGATGAGCCTTAACGAGATAATCAGGAAATATCCCAACACCATGGGGGTATTCAACCGGTTCAACGTGGACTCCTGCTGCGGCGGCGCGAGAAGCCTGAAGGTGGTCGCCGAGGAGGATAAGCTGGACCTCCAGGAGTTGATTAAAGCGCTCAGGGATGGGATTTAAGGCAAGTTGAGCGGTATTATCAGGTTGGGACAGCTTTGGGATAACTGGGGCAGAAAAGCCACAAGCCGGGCGGGCCGCATAATTGCGTTAGTTTTGTTAATTCATATTTTTCAACTAGTTACATAGCCAGCCCTCTGGCAACCCTTTTGCAAGCACCATGTTGTGCGGGTTGTAGTAGCATTCAGCAGGTGCATATGGCAAAAGTTAATTTAGAGGGCGGAGTCCTGGTAGGGAGTTTCGATGCGGCAGCGGTTGAATCCATGAAAGGGTTCATAGCCGCTAAGTATAAAAGAGAAGTGACCGGCGTCACTGAGGCGTCGGAGCTTATCCTGGAGGTTATCGGACGGGAGCTGGACCTTGTCATAATCGATACCAACCTTAAAGGCCTGCATCCGGCGAAGACGGTCCAGATAGTAAAGAGGTGCAGGCCGTCCCTGCCGGTTATAGTAATCTCCGACGACTATACTGTCGCCACGGGAAGCCGTATAATGGAGCAGGGCGTGTTTTATTACATGTACAAGCCCGTTGAGATGGAACAGCTGGGCGAGCTGGTCGGGCGGGCGCTTTTGAAGCGGGCAAGAGAGAACGGCGGCAGGAGATGAAATATATCGGCGTTTTAATGTCAAAAAATGGAGGTGCGTGATGGCGAATTTTGAATTGGACGTGAAAGGCGAAGTCTGTCCGTACGCGACAGTCAAGACCAAGAAGTTCGTAAATTCCAAGATGGCTTCCGGAGACCAGGTCGTGGTTATCCTGGACTACCCGCTCTCGAGCGAAGAGATACCCAGGTGGGCGAACGAGGCCGGGCACAAGGTGCTGGGCGTGGACAAGGCGGGAGACGCCGTCTGGAAGATAACAATCCAAAAGGGATAGTCTAAAAGGGGGTTCTGGAGATGGCTGGAAATAAGCTTGGCATCCTGCTGACTACCAGCCCGGAGAGCGAAGACAGGCATACCGTCGCAAAGCTCTGCGAGGCCGCGCTGGAGTCGGGCAAGGAAGTCCAGATTTTCATGATGTGCGACGGCGCGTTCAACTCGTACTGCGAGTCCATCACCGCCCTGATACCGAAGGGCGTGAAGATATCGCAGTGCCACCACAATGCCGGCGAGAGGAAGATCCCGGAGGAGCATGAGAAGGAGCTCGGGATTGCGTCCGCGAGCCAGTACATATTCTCGGGGATAATATCCGAAGTAGATAAACTAATCACGTTCTGTTAGAGGGGGATAAAATGGGCGATAATTTAGTGATAATGATGCGGCGCTCCCCCTTCTCGTCCGTGAGGAACTTCGAGGCCCTGCGCTCCTGCGTGGGACTCAGCATGGGGGACGACCCGCTGACGATGCTGTTCGTCGAGGACGGGGTGTATACTGTTGCTGCAAAGGGAAAGCCGGTGCTGGAAGGTTTCGACTGGAACAAGCACCTGGAGATGCTGAAAGAGCTGGAGTTCCAGCTCGTGGTGGACAAGCAGTCCGCGGATGAGCGCGGCGTGACGGAATTTAACTGGGAGCCTGAGGTAATGTCCACGGAGCAGGTCGCATCGCTCCTGAAGGACGCCAAGGCCATTATTACGTATTAAAGGGGGGCGAGAGTGAAGATACTGCACCTGATAAGGCGGAAGGGAGACGCGTACCCCCTGCAGATAGTCGAGTCCCAGAAGAAGGCGGGCGACGACGTTAAGGTGGTCTTCCTGCAGGACGGCGTGTTTTCCTGCACGGGCGACGGGGCCAGCGCATGCTGCACGGAGGATGCCGACGCGCGCGGCGTCTCCTGCGGCAACAAGGTGGACTACAAGGGAATAATCCAGATGATCTTCGACGCGGACAGCGTCGTAAACTGGTAGTCCCGGTGGGCTATGTAAAAGGCCGCCAGCAATGGCGGCCTTTTTTATTAAACTATCGCGTTCTTCACTTCCTCCGGCGCGGGCACGACTCCCCGCCACGAACTGACCGGCTCGTCCTCGCTGTTCACGACCATCATGGTCGGAGTGGACATTACTCCATAGAACACGCCTTCCGCCAGGCCCTCCGCCGTCTCCATCGAGTACTCCTGGACCTCTATCCCATCTTCCTTGAGCTTCCCCGCAACCGCCTTCGCCGCAGGGCACTTGCTGCATCCGTCTTTCACGAACACTTTAACGGTCATTACGGAATTCTCCTTTTAAGAATGCTATGGATAATAGGGTAATGCGTAATACTCGGATAGTGCGTGGTGCTCGGATAGTACGTAGTACTCGGATAATGCGTAGTGCTCGATATCTTTATTCCGCCGCAAGCACCGTTTCCAATGGTTCCCGGCCTTCGCTTTCCGGCTCCTGCTCATTCGCTTCCGGCCCTGCGTCTTTTTTCAGGAACGGCTGGTTTCTGAAGCGGTC
>JBARKJ010000081.1:0-19248 GCA_049801375.1 Nitrospirota bacterium
TCATGCAGAGGGCCGGATTATCCGGCAAAGCCGGTGGACCGGCCTCGGGCAGGGGCGGCAACGCGGGCGAGGGTGGTAAAGAGGGCCTGGGCCCTCAGCCGGACGTCCTGGTCATGACCGCGACTCCTATACCAAGGACGCTTGCGCTCACGGTATATGGAGACCTCGATTTCTCGACTATCGAATCGCTCCCGCCGGGGCGAAGCCCGGTGCGGACGAAGCTTTTCGATGTCTCCGGGCGCGCGGAAGCATATCGGCTGATGAAGCGCGAGCTTGAGCGGGGCGCGCGGGGATATGTGGTGTATCCGCTGGTCGAGGAGTCCGAGAAAAGCGACCTGAAGGCGGCCAAGGAGGGGGCGGAAAAGCTTGCGGAGATTTTTAAGGAATACCCCGTCGGCCTCCTGCACGGCAGGATGAAGCCGGACGAGAAGGAGTCCGTGATGGAGGATTTCCGTTCCGGTAAAATCAGGCTGCTTGTGGCGACTACGGTTATAGAGGTGGGCGTGGACGTGCCCGAGGCGACGGTAATGATGATAGAGCACGCGGAGCGCTTCGGCCTTTCCCAGCTCCATCAGCTCCGGGGCAGGGTGGGGCGCGGGGCGGAGCAGTCCTACTGCATCCTGATGGCGGAGAAAATGACGGAAAACTCGCGCGAAAGGCTCCAGGCGATGCTCAAACATACCTCCGGGTTCGATATAGCGGAAGACGATTTAAGGCTCCGCGGCCCCGGCGAGTTCTTCGGGACGAAGCAGTCCGGGCTGCCGGAGATAAGCTACGGCGACATAATCCGCGATTATAAAATAATTGAGGCCGCGCGCAAGGAGGCTTCCGCTATAATTGATAAGGACCCGAAGCTTCAGTCGGAAACGGGACGGGTTCTTGGACTCGCGCTTAAGGATAAGTGGAAAGACAGGCTGGAGCTTATAAAAATCAGTTGATTTCATATTATGAAATCAGCATCGGCAGGCAATATTTTGAATGCTTTCATTGTTAGCGAGGTAATCATGAGAAAGCTTATTTTTCTTCTTGCCCTGTCGATGTTATTCGTTTCAAGCGTTGGTTGCGCGAATGAACAAGGGCCGTGGCATGGAAAGGTAATCGATGCCGAGACCAAACAGCCTATTGAGGGAGCGGTTGTGGTCGCCATCTTTAAAAAAAGCTCATTTGCTCTCGGCAGCGGTCCGGTGGACAGCTTCGCCGATACAAAAGAAGTTTTGACTGATAAAAATGGTGAATTTATGATACCGGTTTTAAGAGAACCAAGTCCGCCCGTGTTTACAATTTTTAAACCAGGATATGGGTCATTTCCCCAATATCAAGTCAGTCCGACTGGAGAGCTTCCTCGTGACTTGTTTCAGAAAAAAGGGACGATAGTTGAGTTGCCGAAGCTGACGGATAAGAACAAAAGACTTTTGTCAGTTAATGCCGCTCGGTTTTGGTTTTATCCTGAGAAAATGCCGAAATTAACGGAATTAACAGAAGCGGAATATCGAAATTTGGGATTGAGATAGAATAGTGAAAAAATATCTTTTCTTTTTCATAGAGGTATTCTAATGATACTCTGGGACCGAGTTAAAAAAAGCATGGATGGCGGGATAGAGAAGGTGATGGGGGTATCGAAGGTCATCTCGGAGAGGATGCGGATAGAGGCCGCGATAGCGAGGCTCCTTATCGACAAGGGGGGCCTTGAGATAAAAGAGGAGAAGGCGTGCAAGAGGCTCGGCGAGCGCGTCTATTTCCTCTGGGAGCAGAAGAGCCACGGCGTGATGAAGGACCAGGACGTGCTGCAGGCGTTAACTGAGATAACCGAGGTCCGGGAAGAGATCGCCTCAATCAAACTGAATATCCAGAAGATATCGCTTGGGGAAGAGGACGCTTAAGTGGAAATTTTCGTCTATCTGGAGTATATCGAGGTCTTTTTAATCGGGCTCGTCGTCGGGAGCTTCCTGAACGTCTGCATATACCGGGTCCCGAGGAGAAGGTCAATCGTATCCCCGCCGTCCGCCTGCCCGAACTGCGGGAGTAAAATAAAGCCATGGCACAACATCCCCGTCTTAAGCTATATACTCCTGCGCGGGAGATGCGCCCACTGCGGCGCCGGGATTTCACCCAGATATCCCCTCATAGAGCTTTTAAACGCTCTGTTTTACGTTGCCGCGCTTCACCGTTTCGGGTTCCGTCCCGCCAGCTTTCTGATAATGGCCCTTATTTCAGCTTTTATCGTCGTGACCTTCATAGACCTGGAGCACCAGATAATACCGGACGGGATAACCCTTCCTGGAATCGTCCTGGGGCTTATCCTGGGGCCGCTGGTGCTCAGGAACCCCGCTGTCCCCTGGCATATAGGTTTTATAAATTCCCTGCTTGGCATGGTGGTGGGCGGGGGGATATTCTATTTAATAGCCGTCTTAAGCCGCGGAGGGATGGGCGGAGGCGACATAAAGCTCATCGCTATGATCGGGGCCTTCCTGGGGTGGAAGGGGGTCCTCCTGACGATTTTCGTGGGTTCGCTGCTTGGCGCCGTTGTCGGCATCTGGCTTATGGTGTTCAAGGGAATGAAAAGAAAAACGCCCATACCGTTCGGTCCGTTCCTGGTCGCCGGGGCGATGGCGGCAATATTCTGCGGCTCGGCTTTTTTACATTGGTACGGCAGGCTGGTTTGACTTAATTTACTTGACAACATGGTGGCCCGCTTGTATAATCCTTCTGTTTTTTTAGCTCTTTATGCCACTTCCCCGGAAGGCTTCGGCCGCCTGGGAAGGATAGGTGTTTTTTTGCGCCCTTTTTCGGGAGAGGGTCATGGAAATAAAGGTCGTTGACATCCCCGATGAGGGTCTGAAGCTTGACCTGACCTACGAAGCTGCGGATTTCGAGGGCCTTGGCGAAGAGGTAAGAGTCTCCTCGCAGGTCCAGGCGTCTTTTTCGCTGAAGAAGATCGAGACGACGGTTTACCTTACCGGAGACATGCAGGCAGATGTAGAGCTTGCCTGTTCCAGGTGCGGGAAGCCTTTCGAGGTCCGGATATCGGCCCAGTTCAAACTGGACATGGTCCCGGCGGAGTCCCTGCCTAGAGAAGAGGAGAGGGAACTCCACGCGGGAGACCTCGAGGTTGAGTTTTATAAAAACGGCGTAATTGACTTTAAGGATTTCCTGCGCGAGCAGGTCCTCCTGCAGGTCCCGATGAAGCCGCTTTGCATGGAAGACTGCCGGGGGCTCTGCCAGTACTGCGGACAGGACCTTAACTTAGCTCAGTGCGAGTGCGAACCGCCGACGGGACACCCGGGCCTGTCGGGCTTGAAAGACCTTCTGGAAAAGTAGAAAAAAGGAGAAGCTGTAGATGGCAAACCCAACTAATAAAACCTCCAAAGCCAGGACAGGCAAGCGGAGGACTCACAAGATCCTTCATCCCCCGAACGTCGGGGTCTGTCCGCAGTGCCACGAACCTAAGCTGCCCCACCGCGTGTGCATGAGCTGCGGGACCTACAAGGGCCGCGAGGTCGTTAAAATCGAAGAGATCTGACGCTGGACCGCATGAGGATAGCCGTAGATGCCATGGGGGGTGATTTCGCCCCAGAGGCAGCCGTAAAAGGCGCGGTGGAGGCGGCGCGCGAGCTGGGGGTCGGCATTATTCTGGTCGGCGACCAGAGTAAGGTTAACCGCGAGCTTGCGCTTTGCGACACCTCCGGGCTCGACATCAAGGTCCGCCACACCTCGCAGACCGTGGAAATGAGCGACCACGCCAACGTCGTGCTCCGCAAGAAGAAGGACTCTTCGATAAGGGTTGCCGCCGACTTGGTCAAGGCGGGCGAGGCGGTCGCGGTCGTCAGCGCGGGAAACTCCGGCGCGGCGATGGCTTCCGCCCTTTTCGTCCTCGGCACCATGAAAGGCGTCGAGCGCCCGGCGATAGCGGCGAGGCTCCCGAACATAAACGGCTTCTCGCTCGTCATTGACGTCGGCGCCAACGTGGACTGCAAGGCCGTCCACCTGCACCAGTTCGCCGTGATGGGCGACGTGTTCTCCCGCAAGGTGCTGGGCGTGACGAAGCCGAAGGTGGGCCTTCTGTCAATCGGCGAGGAGGACACCAAGGGCAACGAGCTGACGAAAGAGACGTTCAAGCTGCTGAAAGGCAGCGGGTTGAACTTCATCGGCAACGTCGAAGGCAGGGACATCTTCAACGGCAGGACGGACATAGTCGTCTGCGACGGGTTCATAGGGAACGTGGCCCTGAAGATAAGCGAGGGCCTGGCCGAGGCCATGAACGCGCTCCTCAGGCACGAGATAGAAGAAGCGATAGGTGGCCAGGTAGGGTATATGCTGCTTCGTGGAGCGTTCAGGAACTTCAAGAAGAAAATAGATTACTCCGAGTATGGGGGCGCTCCGCTTTTGGGCATCAACGGGATCTGCATAATAAGCCACGGCCATTCCACTCCCAAGGCCATAAAGAACGCTATAAAGGCCGCACGGGACTTCCACGCGAAGCAGGTGAACCGGCACATCCAGGAAGACATCGAGCTGATGGTCGCAGGACTTCCGCCCGCCGCCGCCCACGAAAAAGAAGGCATACTTAAATGATAAGGTCCAAGGTTCTGGGGACCGGGTCGTACGCGCCTGAAATGGTGCTTACCAACCACGACCTGGAGAAGATGGTGGACACCGCCGACCAGTGGATTGTCGAGAGGACCGGCATCCGCGAGAGGAGGATAGCGGACAAGGACGTCGCCTCCTCGGACCTGGCATTCGAGGCCGCGAAGAAGGCGCTCAAGGCGGCGGACATGAAGGCCTCCCAGTTAGAGCTGATAATCGTCGCCACGGTAACGCCCGACATGCTCTTCCCCGCCACCGCCTGCATCCTCCAGGCGAAGCTGGGGGCAAAGAACGCCATCGCATTCGACATATCAGCCGCGTGCTCGGGCTTCATATTCGCGCTTGCCACGGCGGATAATTTTATAAAGGCCGGCGCATATAAAAACGCGCTGGTCGTCGGGACGGAGACGCTTTCCAAGATAACCGACTGGACGGACAGGAACACCTGCGTCCTTTTCGGAGACGGCGCGGGCGCCGCGATAATCGGCAAGTCGGATAACGGGTCCGGCATTTATTCCACCCACCTGCACACGAACGGGAAGCAGGGAGACCTGTTGTTCATGCCCGGCGGCGGGTCGCTTCATCCCGCAAGCCTGCACAGCATCGAAGAGAGGATGCACTTCATCAAGATGCGCGGCAACGAGACCTTCAAAATTGCCGTCCGCGCCCTGGAGGAGGTCGTGAACGAGGCGCTTGAGTGCAACGGGCTCAAGGCGTCCGATATCGACATGGTGGTGCCGCACCAGGCGAACCTCCGGATAATACAGGCGACGGCGAAACGCCTTGGCATACCGATGGAGAAGGTTGTGGTGACGCTCGACAGGTACGGCAACACATCAGCGGCGTCCATCCCGATCGCACTCGACGAAGCAGTCCGGGACGGCCGCATCGGCCCCGGAAAGAACGTAATCCTCGAAGCCTTCGGCGGCGGGCTGTCCTGGGCGTCGGCATTGATTAAATGGTAATTGCATCTATTAACTCGTAAAAAGCGTATCTTCCAAGGGAGACTTGATGGATTATTTCTTAACTGAGACTCAAACAGAGATACAGAACCTCGCCCGGCAGATAGCGCGGGAAAAGGTGAAGCCCGTAAGGGCGGAGCTGGACGAGAAAGAGGAATTTCCCTGGGAGATAATGAAGGTGCTGGCCCAGTCGGACCTGTTCGGCGTGTATATCCCGGAGGAGTACGGCGGCCTGGGCGGAGGGGCGTTCGAGAACTGCCTTGCGGTTGAGGAGCTGTCCCGCGCCTGCATCGGCGTCTCGGTCAGCTTCGCGGCAAGCGGCCTGGGCGCTTATCCCATACTGCTTTTTGGCTCCGAAGAACAGAAAAAGAAATACCTGCCTCAGATAGCGTCCGGCGAGAAGCTCGCGGCCTTCGGGCTTACGGAGGCCGGCGCGGGCTCGGACGCCGGAGGGACCCGCACGACGGCGGTCCTGGACGGAAACGAGTACGTGCTCAACGGAACGAAGCAGTGGATAACCAACGGCGGCGAGGCGGAGATCTATACGGTCATCGCCATGACGAACCCCTCCAAGGGCAGCCGCGGCGCATCCGCGTTCATCGTGGAAAAGGGCACGCCCGGGTTTTCGTTCGGCAAGAAAGAGAAGAAGATGGGCATCCGCGCTTCCGCGACCCGCGAGCTTGTATTCGAGAACTGCCGGATACCAAAAGAGAACCTGCTCTCGAAAGAGGGCATGGGCTTCCTGGTCGCTATGAAGACGCTGGATAAGTCCCGCCCCGGCATCGGCGCGCAGGGGGTCGGCCTGGCCCAGGGCGCGATAGACGAGTGCGTGGACTATGCGAGAGAGAGGCGGCAGTTCGACCAGCCCATCATATCCTTCCAGGCCATACAGCACATGCTGGCGGACATGGACACGCAGACGGAGGCCGCGAGGGCGCTGGTATATTCCGTGGCGAGATATATAGACTCGGACCCGAAGGACGTATCCAAGGCGTCGGCGATGGCGAAGCTTTTCGCATCGGACGTGGCGATGAAGGTGACGGTAGACGCGGTCCAGATAATGGGCGGCTACGGCTACATGCGCGAATACCCGGTCGAGAAGATGATGCGCGACGCGAAGATACTCCAGATATACGAAGGCACGAACCAGATACAGAGGAACGTTATCGGGACGGCCATAATTAAAGAAGCCGCCGCGAGGAAAAAATAAATAAAAATGAACATTGCGGTCTGCGTAAAACAGGTACCTGACGCCTCAAACGTAAAGATAGACAAGGCCACCGGCACGATGATGCGCGAAGGCGTGCCTTCCATCCTGAACCCGTTCGACGGTTACGCCATAGAGGAGGCCATACGCCTGAAGGAGAAGCACGGCGGGAAGGTGACAGCCGTGACGATGGGGCCGCCCCAGGCCGGCGAAGTCTTGAGGCACGTGGTGGCGATGGGTGCGGACGAGGTCCTGCTTATCTCCGACCGCGCTTTTGCCGGGGCGGATACCTGGGCCACTTCCTATACGCTTGGGCTTGGGCTTAAAAAGCTCGGCCCGCTCGACCTCGTCATCTGCGGGAAGCAGGCGATTGACGGCGACACGGCGCAGGTCGGGCCGGGCGTCGCCGAGAACCTGGGACTGCCGTTCGTCGCATACGTCCGCAAGGTCGTGGAAGTCTTGGACGGCAAGATGAAGGTGGAACGGTTGATCGAGGACGGGTACGAAGTGGTGGAGGTGAGACTCCCCGCGGTGATAACCGTGGTGAAGGAGATCAACACTCCCCGGATGCCGTCCCTGAAAGGCAAGATGAAAGCGAAGTCTCTGGATATACAACCCCTTGGCGCCGAAGCGCTTGGAGCCGAAGCGGAGAAAATTGGACTCGCCGGTTCGCCCACCAAGGTGATGAAAGTCTTCTCTCCGCCGCCCAAAGGGAACCGTGAAAAAATAGAGGGCACGCCGGAGCAGCAGGCGGCGAAGCTTGCCGAAAAGCTGAGGGAATTAAAAGTTATATAATTCCGGTGGATAAATGAAATACGAATATAAAATCATTTGTCAATATGTTAGCCAGGATGTAGATAAAGAAAAGAATGAGAAAGAATTGAATCAATTAGGCCAGGCAGGCTGGAAAATGGCAGGCCTTGCATCGAACGAGCTGGACCGTATTATTATTTATCTTACAAGAGAAACAAGCTAAATGGGAATTATCGTAAAAGTAGACCTCTGCGTCGGATGCGAAGCCTGCGTCAGCGAATGCCCGTTCGGGGCAATCGAGATGAAGGACGAGAAGGCCGTCATCGGCGATAAATGCACGCTCTGCGGGACCTGCGTGGACATCTGCCCCTCCTTCGCCATCGAGATGGTCGAGGAAGTCAAAAGTAAGCCTGCGGCGGACCTCTCGGCGTACAGGGGCGTCTGGGTATTCGCGGAGCAGAGGAATAATAAAATAGTCCCCGTGGCGTTCGAGCTCCTGGGCGAGGGACGGCGTCTGGCCGACTCCCTTGGCGAGGACCTCTCGGCCGTCCTTTTCGGGACCGGGATGAGTGAGGGCGCCAAGTCATTGACAGAAGCTGGTGCGGATAAGGTTTACCTGATAGAAGACCCCCTGTTGAACGAGTTCCACGAGGATGCTTATGCCGACGCTCTGTCAGGGCTGATAGAAAAATACAAGCCGGAGATAGTCTTAGCTGGCGCGACATCGATAGGCCGCGCATTCGTCCCAATCGTCGCGACCCGTGTACGCACTGGTCTTACAGCGGACTGCACGGCTCTTGGCATAGATACCGAAAAGAAAATCCTGCTCCAGACCCGCCCGGCGTTCGGCGGCAATATCATGGCGACAATCGCATGCCCCGATAACCGGCCCCAGATGGCGACCGTGCGTCCCGGCGTGATGAAGCGCCTCCCGGCGGATAGTACAAGGGCGGGCGAGATTATAAAAGAAGCCCCGGGAAGCCCCTTGACCTCGAAGACCAAGCTTATCGAGACCATAGAGGAAGCCGGGCATAAGATAAATATTTCAGAGGCGGAGATAATCGTAGCCGGCGGACGCGGAATGGGGTCAGATAAAGGATTTGCTCTACTGAAAGAGATCGCGGACATGCTTGGCGGAGTGGTAGGCGCGACGCGCGCGGCGGTGGACTCCGGCTGGGTGCCGTACCCGCACCAGATAGGCCAGACCGGGCGGACGGTAAGTCCGAAGCTCTATATCGCCTGCGGGATATCCGGCGCAATTCAGCACCTCGCGGGAATGCAGTCCTCCGATATGATAATCGCGATAAACAAGGACCCTGACGCCCCGATATTCAACGTGGCCGATATAGGCATCGTGGGCGACGTTTTCGCAGTGCTCCCGGCGTTTGCGAAGAAGCTTAAGGAGATGAGGGGCTGATGGCACCGGTTGACCGGCTTAAGGGTCCAGCATTCATATTCCCCGGCCAGGGCTCGCAGTATGTCGGGATGGTGAAGGGCCTGTATAGCGAATATCCCGAGGCGCGTGCAATTTTCGACGAGGCGTCGAGCGCTACCGGCGTGGACCTGGCGAAGCTTTGTTTCGAAGGGCCTGAGGGCGAACTGAACCGGACGGAGAACACCCAGCCCGCGATACTGACGGCGAGCCTCGCGGTCCTGTCCGTGCTTGGCGCGATGCACATAAAACCGGTCGCGGCGGCGGGCCATTCTTTGGGCGAGCTTACGGCAGTCGCGGCGGCAGGGGGTCTTACGGCAGGACAGGCGGCGGCGATAGCAAAGAAGCGCGGGAAGTTCATGCAGGAGGCCGTGCCAGAGGGAAAAGGGCTGATGGCGGCGGTCCTGGGCCTCGATGCCCAAAAGATAAAAGAAGCCTGTGCCGAGGCGTCGTCCATCGGCATCGTCGCGCCGGCAAATTATAATTCCCCCGGCCAGGTGGTGATAGCGGGGGAGAGGGCGGCGGTGGAAAAAGCGTCGGAGCTATGCCAGGCGATGGGCGCGAAGAGGGTAATCCCGCTTGCGGTGAGCGTCCCTTCGCACTGCCCGCTGATGGCGCCCGCGGCTGAAAGGCTTAAAGACGTGCTTAAAGAAGCGGGGATCAGGGACCTCGATTACCCGGTCGCTTCCAACGCCTCAGGCAGGTTAATACAGAAGGCGCAGGATGTGGAAGAGGCGCTGATTAAACAGCTTACGATGCCGCTCCTGTGGGAGGACTGCGTTAACTCCCTGATAAAATGCGGGGCCGATACGCTGGTCGAAGTCGGGCCGGGCAAGGTGCTCTCCGGGCTTGTCAAAAGGATTACTAAAGAAGCCGAGATAAGGCATGTGGAAGATGCTGTTTCCCTCAACACCACCCTCGATTACTTAAGCATCGGTTGCAGGGTAGCTCCCAAGAATTAACTTGACTTTTAAACGAGTATTTTTATAATCTGACTGCTACTTTTGGAGGCATATGCACTTACAAGGCAAGACGGCGCTCGTCACCGGGGCCGCGCAGGGCATAGGGAAGGCCATAGCGATTGCTCTTGCGAAGGCCGGGGCGGACGTAGCCATTTCGGACGTGAACGGCGAGAAGGCAGCCGAGGCCGCAAAAGAGATTGAAGCCCTGGGCGTAAGGGCGTTCTCCATCGTGGGCAACGTCGCGGACGGCGCGTCGGCTACTGCAATGGTGGACGAGGCCGCGGCCAAGCTCGGCAAGCTGGACGTGCTGGTGAATAACGCAGGTATTACCCGCGACAACCTCATAATACGCATGAAAGAAGAGGAGTGGGACCTGGTAATAGACGTCAACCTGAAAGGCTCGTTCAACTGCGCGAAGGCGGCGATAAAGCACATGTCCAAGGCCAGGAGCGGGACGATAATAAACATCGCGTCAATCGTCGGCGCAATGGGGAACGCGGGCCAGGCCAATTATGTCGCGTCTAAGGCAGGGCTCATCGGCCTTACGAAGACCATCGCGCGGGAGTACGCCTCACGCAATATCACGGCGAACGCCGTGGCGCCCGGCTTTATAGACACCGCGATGACGCAGGCACTGCCGGAGAAGGTGCGCGAAGAGCTTATCAAGCAGATACCGCTGACAAGGCTCGGTACGGCGGATGACGTGGCGGCGGCGGTGAAGTTTCTGGCCTCCGGCGCGGCGGCGTACATTACGGGCCAGGTGATACATGTCAACGGCGGGATGTATATGTAGGTGGCCCCGCGTGCCGTATCGTCGCGGGCGGAGCGAAGCAATCAAAGTTTAAACTTTTGTTATTCATTAATACGGAGGTGAGATAATGTCAGTTGACGCGAAAGTGAAGAAGATAATAGCCGAGCAGCTCGGTGTTGAAGAGGGCGAAGTGACTTCCCAGGCATCCTTTATCGACGACCTCGGCGCGGACTCTCTCGACACCGTCGAGCTGATCATGGCTTTCGAGGAAGAGTTCGGCATCGAGATACCCGAAGAAGAGGCGGAGAAGATAGCTACCGTCCAGAATGCGATAGACTACATCACGGGCAAGGTCTAAAAACGCCCCAGCTTAATACGGAGATTATTTTTGGAGAAGAGAAGGGTAGTTGTAACTGGCATGGGCGCGGTAACCCCGCTCGGCATCGGGGTCGATGAGACGTGGTCCGCAATGCTGGAAGGCAAAAGCGGCGTCGGTCTTATCACCCAGTTTGACGCCGAGGCTTTCGCCACGAAAATCGCCGGCGAAGTGAAGGGTTTCGACCCCGCGCTCTACATCGAGGCCAAAGAGATAAAGAAGATGGACCGTTTCATCCATCTGGCGATCGCGGCTTCGAGGATGGCGATGGAACAGTCCGGGCTGCAGGTCACCGAGGCCAATGCGGAGCGTGTCGGCGTAATGGTCGGCTCCGGCATGGGCGGCCTTATCGCCATCGAGAAATACCATGCCATTACGCTTGAGAAGGGGCCCAGGAAGATTACCCCGTTCTTTATCCCGATGCTCATCGTGAACCTCGCATCCGGACACATATCCATCATCTTCGGCGCCAAGGGGCCGAACTCCGCCGTCGTCACCGCCTGCGCAACCGGCACGCACAATATCGGCGACGCGTTTAAAATCATCCAGCGCGGCGACGCGGACGCCATGATAGCCGGCGGCACCGAGGCCTGCGTCACGCCGATGGGCATAGGCGGGTTCAACGCGATGAAAGCCCTTTCCACGAGGAACGACGAGCCACAGCGGGCAAGCCGCCCCTTCGATGCGGACAGGGACGGGTTTATCATGGGCGAGGGCGCGGGGCTTATGGTGCTCGAAGAGCTTGAGCACGCCAAGGCTAGAGGGGCCAATATCCTGGCGGAGCTTGCCGGATACGGCCTTTCCGGAGACGCCTATCACCTGACCGCGCCGGCCCCCAACGGCGAGGGCGCGGCGAGGTGTATCAAAATGGCGATGAAGGACGCCTCTATGAACCCCGAAGACATAAGCTATGTCAACGCCCACGGCACCTCCACCAAGTTCAACGACGAGTTCGAAACGATGGCCATAAAATCGGCGCTGGGCGAGAGGGCGTACAAGGTGCCGGTAAGCTCGACCAAGTCCATGACGGGCCATCTGCTCGGCGCGGCTGGCGGCGTGGAGGCGATCGTCTCCGTGAAGACCATAATGGAAGGGAAGATACCCCCGACCATAAACTACGAGACCCCTGACCCGCTGTGCGACCTGGACTACGTCCCGAACACCGCGCGCGATATGGAAGTTAAGGCCGCGCTGTCCAATTCTTTCGGGTTCGGCGGCACCAACGGCTGTCTTATCTTCAAGAAGTTCACGGGTTAGTCCAGGCAATGATTTACGAGAAGGTCCGTGACCTCGAAAAAAGGCTGGAATATAATTTCCACCAGCCTTCCCTCCTAATCCAGGCGTTGACCCACAAGTCGTACGCCAACGAGAACCGCCTTGGAATGGCCGGGCATAACGAGCGCCTGGAGTTCCTTGGCGACACCGTCCTCGATTTCATAATCAGCGACTTCATCATGAAGCTCTGCCCGGACTCCCCGGAGGGCGACCTCTCGAAGCTCCGCGCGGTGGTGGTGAGCGAGCCGAACCTCTTCAAGGTAGCGACAAGGCTGGGGCTTGGGGAATACCTGTTCCTGGGAAAAGGCGAGGAGCTGACCGGCGGACGCGAGAAGCCCTCTCTCCTGGCCAACGCGGTGGAGGCGATTATCGCCGCCGTCTACCTGGACGCCGGGCTGGACGAGGCGTATCATTTCATCCGGAACAACTTCGAGAAAGACATAAAGGCGATGGTCGCCGGCGGCATGGTGTACGATTACAAGACGGAGTTGCAGGAGGCCTGCCAGAGCAGGTTCGGCGAACTGCCGAAATATACCGTCGTGAACGAGACCGGGCCGGACCACCAGAAGATATTCGAGGTGGAGATAGAGGCCGAGGGTAGGCCGCTTGGCAAGGGCAGCGGCAAGAGCAAGAAAGAGGCCGAACAGCACGCAGCGCAGGTTGCGCTGGAAACTCTTAAAAAATGAGCCGGTCACTGGCCGTTAAGCCCATATGTCTTCCCGCAAGGAGTTTATAGTCCCCGTTTTCATCCCGCACATGGGATGCCCCCACCTCTGCGTTTTCTGCAACCAGAAAAATATCTCAGGCGCCTCTCACGCCCCGTCTCCCGAAGAAGTTTTAAATTATCTGGATGGGTCCCTCTCTCTTGATATGCCTGAAGCCGTAATCGCATTTTACGGCGGCACGTTCACCGCGATACCGGGGCCTGAACAGGAAAAATATTTATCGATCGCCGAGCGCTTCATTGCCGAAAAGCGGGCGTCGGGCATCCGGCTCTCCACGAGGCCGGACGGGATGGACGAGAGGACGGCGCGGTTCCTTAAAGAGCACGGTGTGCGGACGGTGGAACTGGGGGTGCAGTCCCTTGACGGCGGCGTGCTGAAAAAATCCGGGCGCGGACATACCGCCGCCGACGCGATACTGGCCGCACGGACCGTTAAGGACGCGGGGCTGGAACTGGGAATCCAGCTGATGGCGGGGCTTCCGGGAGACGACCGGGAGAAATTTCTGCATACCGTATCGGAGACCGTGAAGCTCGCTCCCGACTTCGTGCGTATATACCCCGCGCTGGTAGTGGAAGGTTCCGAGCTGGCGGATATGTGGCGGCGTGGCGAGTACAGCCCCCTGGCACTGGACGAGGCGGTAGAGCTTTGTGCGGAAGCTCTGGAAATATTCGGCGCGGCGGAGATAAGGGTAATACGCCTGGGCCTCCAGCCGGGCGAGGAACTGGAAAAATCGCTCCTGGCGGGGCCGTACCATCCCTCGTTCGGGCACCTTGTGAAATCAAGGATTGCGCTGAAGAAGATGCTGAAGGCGCTGGAAGGTTTCGAGGGCGATGCGCCGAGGTTCATAGTAAATGAAAGGGAGCTGTCGATTTACAAAGGCATCGGAAGCTCGAATATAGATGCAGTGTATAACGCCACCGGCAAACGTATAAAAATATCCGCCGGGGACGCCGCGCCGGGAACTTTTAAAATAGTTCCTTGAACTTAAAAAATTTTTATCTATAATAAGAGTTAAGAGGTGCTTATGCTGGGAGTTTATCCTGTTGTTATTACCGAGGGCGAAAGCGGGAAATTCATTGCCTCCTGCCCCTCTATCGAAGGCTGTTACAGCCAGGGCGATACAGTACCCGGAGCGCTTGAAAATATAAAAGAGGCTATCGCCCTCTGCCTTGAGGTAATGGACGAAAGAGGAGAACCCAGGCCTCATCCCACGACGACATTTCTAAGCGAGGTTGCGGTCGAGATATGACCCCGCCGCTGCCCGTTGTTTCCGGTAAAGAAGTAATACGCGCGCTCGAAAAAATCGGCTATGTATCCGTAAGGCAGAAAGGCAGCCATGTCCGCCTTATTGACGATACAAACCCTGAACACAAGCCTGTAACGGTCCCCCTACATAAAGAGATTGACAAAGGGCTTCTCCGTGCTATTATCCGGGATGCCAATATTACGCTTGATGATTTCATGAGACTCTTGTAAATGGACGATAAACTGACATATAAATCCGCGGGCGTGGACATAGACGCCGGGAACAAATTCGTGGGTCTAATTAAGCCGTTCGTGAAGTCCACTTTCCGCCCGGAGGTGCTGACGGACATCGGCGGTTTCGGCGGGCTGTTCGGGCTGAAGGGCGGGTATAAAGAGCCGGTCCTGGTCTCCGGCACGGACGGCGTCGGGACGAAGCTTCGGGCCGCGTTCATGGCGGACAGGCACGACACCGTGGGCATAGACCTTGTCGCCATGTCCGTGAACGACATACTCGTCACGGGAGCTGAGCCGCTATTCTTCCTCGATTATTTCGCATGCGGGAAACTTGAGCCGGAAAGGCATTCGAAAGTTGTCGCCGGGATAGCCGAGGGATGCAGGCAGGCCGGGTGCGCGCTCATCGGCGGAGAGACGGCGGAGATGCCGGGTTTCTACGCCGAGGGTGAGTACGACTTAGCCGGGTTCGCGGTCGGGATAGCAGAAAAATCTAAAATTATCGACGGGAGCAAAATCAGGCCGGGCGATATGTTAGTCGGCCTTGCGTCGTCGGGCCTGCACTCGAACGGCTACTCTCTCGCGAGGAAGGTCTTCTTCGATGCGGCGGGGCTGAAGATTGATACATTCGTGCCCGAACTTAACAAGACGGTCGCGGACGAACTGTTGACCCCGACCAGGATATACGTCAAAAACGTCCTCGCCCTGATAAACGACTTCGGCGTGAAGGGGCTGGCCCATATCACCGGCGGCGGCATTACGGAGAACCTCCCCAGGGTATTCCCGGAAGGTTGCCGCGCGCGTGTCCGCAGAGGGAGCTGGGAAATCCTGCCCGTATTCAAATTCATCCGGGAGAAGGGCCGCATCGACGAAGCGGAGATGCTGCGCGATTTCAATATGGGCATCGGCCTGATTGCCGTCATAGGCCGGGAAGAGGCGGATTCCTTCGCGAAGAAAGCGGAAGCACTCGGAGAGAGGGCGTATATTATCGGCGACATCATCTCCGGCGAAAAAGGTGTCGAGTACGTTGACTGAAGCGGCGGCGAAAAGACGAGCGTTTGCAGTCTCGAAATGGCGGGCAAAAAATGCTTAAGATAGGCGTACTGGCCTCCGGGCGCGGCTCGAACTTCCAAGCCATAATCGACGCCGTGAAGGCCAGAAAAATAAACGCCGAGATTGCCGTATGCATAAGCGACGCGGCGGACGCTTACGCCCTGACTCGCGCCAGGGATAACGGCATCGCGGCGGAGTTCATAGACCCGAAAGCCTTTAATGACCGCGCAGACTATGACGAAAAAATAATCGAGGTACTGCAAAGATACGACGCAGGGCTTGTCCTGCTCGCGGGATTTCTACGGCTTGTTTCTCCGGCGCTGGTCGAGGCATATAAAAATAAGATGATGAACATACACCCCGCGCTCCTGCCGTCGTTCCCCGGCCTGCACGTCCAGAGGAAGGCCATAGAATACGGCGCGAGATTTTCCGGATGCACCGTGCATTTTGTCGATACGGGGATGGATACCGGCCCCATAATTATCCAGGCGGTCGTGCCGGTATTTCTAGGCGACACCGAAGACGCGCTTTCCGCAAGGATACTGAAGCAGGAGCACAGGATATACCCGGAGGCGGTAAGGCTTTTCGCCGAGGGGAAAATCGAAGTGTACGGCCGCAGAGTGGTAATAAAAAATGGGCCTGAAATCCCGGACGAATTCCTCGTCAACCCTCCCGTAAAAGAATAGCCCCCAGATGAACGACTGTCTTTTGAATGCCGCCAGCCTTACCAAGACTTTCGGGGGCCTGCGCGCCATCGAAGACATACACCTGCGCATCGGACACAAAGAAATCGTCGGACTTATCGGACCTAACGGCGCGGGCAAGACGACTTTCTTCAACTGCGTCACAGGCGTCGCCCCACCGACCGCCGGCACCGTCACTTTCGAGACGAAAGACATTACCGGCCTGCCGCCCCACAGGATTACCGCGCTCGGCATGGCCCGCACGTTCCAGAACATCCGGCTGTTCGGCGAGATGACCGCGATGGAGAATGTCCTGGTAGGCCAGCACTGCCGGACGAAATCCGGCGTGATAGGCGCACTCCTCCGGACGCCGGGCGTGCGCGCGGAGGAACGGGAGATGGCCGAGAACGCCCTGAATATCCTCCAGTTCGTGGGGCTTCTGGACGCAAAGGACGAGTGGGCGCGAAACCTGCCGTACGGATACCAGCGGCGGCTTGAGATTGCGCGCGCCCTCGCGGCAAAGCCCAAGCTCTTACTCCTTGACGAGCCCGCGGCAGGCATGAACCCGCAGGAAAGTGCGGAGTTAATCGGGCTTATCGGGCGCATCCGGGACATGGGCGTCGCCATCCTTTTAATCGAGCACGACATGAAGGTGGTGATGGGTATATCGGACAAGGTCGTGGTGCTCGACCACGGGGTGAAGATTGCCGAGGGGCTTCCAGCCCAGATCCAGAACGACCCCAAGGTCATAGAGGCGTATCTCGGCAAAGAGGCGGGCGATGCTTAACTTAGACGGCGTGCGCGCGTTCTACGGGCCGATAGAGGCGCTTAAAGGCGTGTCGCTCACGGTCAACGAAGGGGAGATAGTCTCGCTCCTGGGCGCGAACGGCGCGGGCAAAACCACGACGCTTATGACCATCTCCGGCGTGAATAAAACCGGCGGCGGGAGCATCACGTATAACGGAAAAAGGATAGACGGGCTGCCCCCGCACGAGATAGTGAAACTGGGGCTGTCCCAGGTCCCGGAAGGCCGCAGGATATTCTCCCGCTTAAGCGTCAAGGAAAACCTGGAAATGGGCGCTTACACGGTTAAGGACAGCGCGCTCGCGGAGAAGAACTTAAGGGAAGTCTACGACCTGTTCCCGGTGTTAGCTGAGCGGCAGTCCCAGCAGGGCGGGACCCTCTCCGGTGGCGAACAGCAGATGCTTGCGATAGGCCGCGCGCTGATGTCTTCGCCCCGGCTTCTGCTCCTCGATGAGCCGTCGCTCGGCCTCGCGCCGATAATCGTAACCAAGATTTTCAAGATCATAAAGGATATAAACCAGCGCGGCGTGACGGTGCTCCTTGTGGAACAGAACGCGAAGGTGGCGTTGAACTTAGCCGACCGCGCATACGTCCTGGAGACGGGAAAAATTACTCTCGAAGGCCCGGCGAAGGAACTGCTGGAAAACGAGAAGGTGCGCAAGGCGTACCTGGGGGAATAAATGGTGGCTCAAGTAAGAAATATTTTGGCCAATAGAATAATACTTCTATCAAGAGATAAGAAGCTATTTTTGTCCTTGATGGTTTGTGTATTTTTAACAGGATGCTTTAAACCTTCAGAGACAATAATAGCAAATACGCCCTTTATAGTTGACAAGCAGGGGGTTGAATTTCATTTAGAGAAGCCTATTAAGCGAAAGAACAAGTCTGGTTCGATTAAGATTGAATTAGGGCAAGTCGGTAAAGATTGGGATACACTGCCACCATATACGTCTATCAGACTTTATGACAGTAGCCGTGTTGCTAGCAGCATCATGCATCATGAAGGCGAGCCTGATATCAAATTTTATAAAAATGGCGGCGACCATGTTGCCAGAGTTAAAGTGATTTTATTTTCTGAAGACGGTAGGATTTTTATAGCGAATATTCTTGGTAGTGCGGATAGTGACTTGGATGCTAGATTTGAGCCAGAAATACCTAAAAATGCAGAAATAGCTAAAGTAAAAATAGTTTCAAATATTCCTTTCAAATGCAACCGGGTAATGTGGCACCAATTTTATCCCCTTTAGTGAAACAAGGCCGAGACATAAAAATGTATTTCATCACCGGCACGGACACCGGCGTCGGAAAGACGATTGTCGCGGGCGCGATAGCCGCCGCACTCAGCGCTCGGGGGGTGAAGGTCGGCGTGATGAAGCCCGCCGAGACCGGGTGCCGGGAGATGACCGCCGCCGAGGCCCGCAGGTATTCGGACGCTGGACGCGCGGGGAAATTTTCTAAAATGAGGGGCGTCGGACTCGATTTATATCCCAAAGACGCCGCGTTCCTGAAAAAAGCCTCCGGCTCAGGACTCCCGCTGGATTTAATCTGCCCCTACCGGTTCCCGGAGCCGCTTGCGCCCGCTATCGCCGCTGAGAGGGCAGGGGCGGCAGGGGCGGCGGGTGCGAGGATAGACCTGAACCTTATCCGCAAAAATTTTGAAATTATCCGGGAGCAGAGCGACTTGGTACTCGTGGAGGGCGCGGGGGGGCTGATGGTCCCGCTGGCGGGGAAGAAGCTGTATCTCGACTTGATTGCGGAGCTTGGGATACCGCTGATTATCGTCGCGGAGGCGGGCCTGGGCACCATAAACCACACGCTGTTGACGGTAAGCGCGGCTAGGGCACGTAAAATCGAAATTTCTGCTATAATCCTGAATCAGGGCCGCAAAAATAAGCCGGACGCGGCATCATTGACCAATCCGGAAGCGATAAGACGGCTATCTGGCGTAAAGCATGTGTATGTCATGCCGTTTTTGCCGGAGATAAAGAAAAACATCGCCCTCTTGAAAAAAGCGGGAGACGGATTGTTGACGCAGGGATTTTTGGCTTGACTTTAAAAAACCTCGTAGATATTATTTACCGACTTTATATTGAATCCATTTAAGACTGTCTATTGCACTTTGGAGGTGAGAGCATGAACCCTGATGATTTGAAATATCACAAGGAACATTCCTGGGTCAAGGTCGACGGCAACAGGGCTACCGTC
>JBARKJ010000082.1:0-8633 GCA_049801375.1 Nitrospirota bacterium
GCTTTTAAATCTGGTGGTGGACCCGGTGACGATTTCTTCGAGCGGGAAGCGGCTCCTTAAGAAGGACGCGGAGGAAGCGCTAATCGGCGGACTGTTCCCGCTCGCGCTTGTCGTCATGCCGAACATAGCTGAGGCCGAAAAGCTTTCAGGAATGGAAATAAGGTCGCTGAAGGACGTGGAAGAGGCGGCGGCGAGGATACGAAAGCTTGGGCCGAAAAACGTGCTTATCAAGGGCGGACACCTGCCGGGCGACCCGGTGACCGGGTGGAGACGTTTGGCTAACGGCGGCCCGGTGGCTGGTAGCCCGTTGGCCGGGGGCGCGGGCGAAGCGGTTGACGTGCTGTTCGACGGAAAAAATTTTATTCACTTTGCGGGCAGGCGCGTTGCCAAGGAAATCCACGGCGCGGGCTGCGTCTATTCGGCGGCGGTCACGGCGGGGCTTGCGAGAGGTCTATCGGTCGAGGACTCAGTCAGGGCGGCGAAGAAATTCATATCGAAGGCCATTCAAATCGCGGAGCCGGTAGGGCATGGAAGGGTGCCGCTGGTGTGATTTTTAAATTTCGCTCTCTTCCGCGGCTTCAGCGAAAGACTGCTTGTTTTCAGGCAATACTTCCCGCTTCCTGAGGAATGCAAAAATTGCAATGCCCGCCGCCGCGCCCGCCAGTATCCCTATTCCCAGTCTCACGAATTTGCCCATGCCGCGCCTCCTTGTGCAGTAGCCTATAAAAGTTTACCACTTGCGGGGGGGCAGTCAAGAGAGCGGGCTTCAATAAAAAAACCCCCTCTTAAAAAACATAAGAGGGGGTTTTGAGATGGAGTCGTGAAAATCCTAATGCCCGGCGTATGCCTTCAGGCAGATGTTGCCGTTGTAGTAGGTCGTGATGCCGCTCGTTGGGTCGGTGTAACTGTCGATATAATAAAAGTCAGTCCAGTCCCCTGAGCCGTAGTATGAGTCAAAGCTCTAGCCGGGCGTAGAGTATGCGCGGTCGCTGTAGCCGTAGGAGTCATTATTGATCTGGTCTTCAATCGCAATCGGATAACCGTCGCCCTGGTCGTTTTTCAGGTGGACCACGACAGAGAAGTTATCGCCGGCGGTGACCTTTGCGGGCGTTTTCAGCGCGATCGTATGATAGCCTGCGGGCACGGACGCTGTCCCATTCTCCTGAACTCCTCCTAGCTGATCACACACCAGCGTGCCGTTCGTCGGGTCGGTAATATTGCCGTTGCCGTCCGTCTGGACGTTGTCGTATATTTTAATTTCGTAGGACGCGGTGGCGTCGTTTACATAAAAGCCGACAGCCTTTATCTTGGAGCCCGCATTGTCCGCCTTGAAGACGTTTGCTATCCACGCGTCAGGGAGCAGCTTGCCACTGCCGTCAATGTAGCTCCAAGGCCTCGTCTGTCCCAGCGGGTCGTATTGATAAACCGTGGTGTAAGCGCTCGCGGGCGAGGGCTTATAGAAATAGGCGGGCCCGCCATAATTAATTATGGACTTGTCATAGTATGATATGTAGAAATAGCCGCCCTGTGTGCACTGTGGGCCATTTCCGCACTTGGAACCCCAGTACGCGCCCCACTCGTTCCGGCAGAGGTAGGCGCCGTCGCCCGGCGGCGTATTTCCCGTGGGCGTAAACTTGCTCGCCGGATAGGTGTCGTCCCAGCCGATCACTGCCACCTCGTGCCCGCCGCCGTTAGGAAGGAGACTGAAGTAGTCATTACTGACGTATGGGTTATAGAAGCATGCGATCGTGGCGGCGGAAGGGACGTTAGAGAACCCAGGGACGTTCTGGTAATAAAGCGAGTCGTCATAATAGAAACTCAGGGTGAGCGCCCCCTTATTGGTCCATATGGCATGCTTTATGTCATACGGGTCCGGCGCGACCATATATACGTCCTGGACGTGGACGGAGGTGTTGGCCGTGGAGGTGTCCGCGACCGGCGCTTCTGGCCATTGGTACTGGTAAGGATACTGGGTCTCCGTTTTAGGCCCGCCCCACCGGGTTAGATACGCTATTACCATTGAATCGTCGCCCCCGTCGTTAGGTCCCAGTGTGAAGCCGTCCGAGTCGAGGACGTCGTTTTCCGAGAAGGCGGTGCCCTTGGGCAGGGTGGATTCGAGCGAGGCCATCGCCGCGAAGTCCCAGCAGCTTCCGCAATCGCCCTGGTTTTTCACGGAGCCTATCTTGCCCAGCGTGCGAAGGTCGTAGATGGCTGGCATTGTGGTTGTGGCAGCGGCCGCGCCATTCCTTTGAATAGAGGCGGCACGCTCTTTTTTGGCCGCGGTCAGGAGGTAGGAGTGGTCTATCCGGTCCGGGAGGCGCCCGAGGCCGTGCCCGCCTTTGGCGACGTTCGGCTTCCAGGTCCCGGCCGCCTTGGCGGCCTGCATCTTGGTTATGGCCTTGACGAAATTCGGGTTTAGCGGCGCGCTCTGAAGGGTCGTTTCACCCGCCTGTGCGGCTCCGGATAATATCGTTAACAATGAAAAAGACGATGCCGCGATAAAGCCGCAAATCTTACTGCTCTTCCCAAGCATTTTGTCCCCCTTTCTATTACCGAAAACAGCGGAAATTGCGCAAAAAAGCGCATATAATTTCACGCATATATGCGCTTTATAAATCTTAACTGCGATTAATGTCAAGAAAATAATTAAACTAAATTAATAATGTTTAAAATGTAACAGGAACCGCAATACGGATTGGAAGGAAAAGATGAGGATATCGTTCAGAGATTACGGGGTGGGGACTTTTGCCATTATCCTGCCTATTATTGCCTCCGGCGTAATGTCTTCGGCCTCTGCCTCGTAGGTCATGGTGATGCGGTGGCGCAGCACGTCGGTCGCCATCTCTTTCACGTCGTCCGGTGTTGCGTAGGCCCGGCCCCGCATCATCGCCTCCGCCTTTGCCGCGAGGGTGAGATATATCGACGCCCTGGGCGACGCGCCGTACTCGATCAGGTTCTTTATATCCAGGCCGTGCGCCTCCGGGTCGCGCGTGGCGAAGACCAGGTCAACAATATAGCGTTTCACTTTCTCGTCCACGTACACGGAATCCACCAGCTCCCGGCAGAGGAATATCTCGCGCGCCTCGGCGACCTTGCCGACGGGGATTTCCTGTCCCCCGGACATTCGGTCGATTATCCGCAATTCCTCGTCTTTCGTCGGGTAGCCCACCTTCACCTTCAGCATGAACCTGTCCACCTGCGCCTCCGGCAGGCGATACGTCCCCTCGCTTTCGATAGGGTTCTGAGTGGCCATCACGAGGAAGGGGTGTTCAAGCCTGAAGGTGTCCGGGCCGATGGTCACCTGCATCTCCTGCATGACTTCCAGCAGCGCGGACTGCACCTTAGCCGGGGCGCGGTTAATCTCGTCCGCAAGCAGGAGGTTCGTGAATATCGGCCCCTTCTTAGTGGAGAACTCTCCGGTTGCCTGGTTATAGACGCGGGTGCCGATCAAGTCCGCGGGGAGCAGGTCCGGCGTGAACTGTATGCGCGAGAAGCCGAGGTCAAGCGCGGCCGCCAGGGATTTTATGCAGAGTGTCTTGGCAAGGCCGGGGACGCCTTCAAGGAGGATATGCCCGCGCGTGAGCAGGCCGGCCAGCAGCCTGTCAAGCATGACGTCCTGCCCGACGATGACCTTCTTCACCTCGCTCCGGATATCGTCCAGTATGCGCGAGTGGGCCGCTATTTTGTCGGAGAGTTCTTTAAGGTCGGGGGTCATTAATTACCTTATCGTAGGGGCTGTACCGGGGCACCCGCTCTGGCGGGTCGGATGTCGGCCCTCCTTATTATTATAACCGGCATAATTCCCCCGGATAATAACCCCCCGATAGCCCGAATTCAACATTTTTTATTCGTTTATTTAATTTTTTTATCGGTAATTCCTCGCAATTTGCTTGAAACTATACCCCATAGGGATTATATTAATAGTTGAAAATAGTTGAAAAATCGTTTGAATTATGATTATATAGAGTGGCGATGATTAAAAGGCTTGTTTTTGTAATCGTACCTGTATGTTTCTTTCTCGTTTTTTTGGGAGTGAACCTTCCAAATTACAGGACCAATCCTCACCCAAAACCAATATTAAAGAGCCTTGTAGAGTCCTCGGCGGATCATGCCAATGTCATCTTAATAGACATCGGGCCATCCAAAAGCTATTTGGATTATGTTCCAGACAAGGCATATTCACCACTCGAACCGAACCTTTCAAGGTATAGTCCGCTTCTAACCGTTTATATCTTTGCCAGGCCTCCGCCCGAAGTTTCCTAAAAGTCCCATAAAATTGCTTTTGTAATTAACCTTGCGGCATTCCATTGTTGTGGACGCGACCTTTTTATTATTGTCGCGAAAATCAATTTATGGATGAATAAGGAGGTTGACCCGTGAAGCCATTCAGAAGTTTTTTCGGACCTTATTGGTAAAGGTTCTTAATTTGCTTGAAATCAGTACCCTTTTGGGGCTATATTATTATCATTAGGGCGGGCTCTTCCGGAGCAACCAGCGAGGTTGCGCCTGAAATTATATACGAAGAGGTGTGAGACATTATGACCGAGTTTTTCCCGAGGCTGCGGGGCCAGATTGCAATCCATACCAGCCGGAAATGGCTAATCCTTTCAACTGTTCTGCTTGGGGCCACGATGTCGGCCCTGGATTTAAGCATCGTCAGCGTGGCGATGCCCACACTCAAGACCACGTTCGCGACGTCCATGGCCACCATCGAGTGGGTATCGATGGCCTACATGCTCGCCCTCACCGTCTTCCTGCCGCTTTTCGGAAGGCTTGCCGACATGTACGGCAGGACTCGGCTCTATAACGTCGGCTTTATCATCTTCTCCGTGGGCTCGCTTTTTTGCGGCCTGTCCACGAGCGCGGGCATGCTGATCGCTTCCCGTACGATACAGGCGGTCGGGGCCGGACTGCTTCAGGCAAACTCCATTGGAATTATAACACATGCGTTCCCGGCTAAGGAGAGGGGGAAGGCAATAGGCATCCAGGGGGCGGTGCAGGCCGTTTCCATGGCCGTCGCCCCGGTGCTCGGCGGTGTGCTGATTACCGCCGTCGGCTGGCGCGCCATCTTTTATCTGAATATCCCCATCGGTATCATAGGCACCGTGGCCGCCATGCTGATCCTTCCGAAATGCGAGAGGAAGCCCAAGGAGAAGGTGGACTACCTTGGGGCGGCGCTTTTCGCATCCGGACTCGCCGGTCTCCTGCTCGCCTTGAACGAGGCCGTGAAGCTCGGCTGGGGCTCCGATTACATAATCGCATACGCGGTAAGCGGCGTTGTGCTTCTCGGCCTTTTCGTCTATACGGAGCTTAAGGTCAAGCACCCGCTGATAGACCTGGGTCTTTTCAGGAACTCCACGTTCCTCCTCGGCAACATAAGCGGGATGCTCTCTTACTACGTCCTTTTCGCCGTGATGTTCCTCATGCCCTTTTACCTGGAAAGGGTTAAGGGCTACGGCACGACTCTCACCGGCCTTCTGTTGACCCCGCTCCTTCTGGCCATGGCGGTGTCCGCCCCGCTCTCGGGCCGGATATCGGACAAATACGGCTCCAGGGTCATGACGACCGCGGGCATGCTCGTCTCGGCGGTGGGCTGTCTCTGGCTGCTCTACTTAGGCGGGTCTGCGCGGATAACGGGCGTAGTCGGCACGATGATATTCCTGGGTATCGGCATGGGGTTATTTTCCACCTCCAATAACAGCGCCATAATGGGCGCAGCTCCCAGCGAGAAGCTCGGCATGGCGGGCGGCCTGCTCAACATGACCCGCTCCCTTGGGCTCATCTTCGGGGTGAACATTACCGGGATGGTATTCACCACCCTGGAACACGGCTACCTTGCCCAGAAGGGATTCCCGAACTCTACCCGCATATTCAGCGGCAGCTCGAACATCCCCGTCCCTCTTAAAGCCGACGCCTTCATGCACGGCTTTATGGTGGTCATAATAATCCTGCTGGGAATCAACATACTGGCGGCGCTGTTGTCCGCCATGAGGAAGGGCCAAGCGGCCGGGATAATAGACCATGAAGCCGCGGGCGCGGTAGTCATCTCGACCGGCTTCCTGAGCGGTTTCAACCAGGAGACCGCGGGGATGGCTACGTTCGTACTGGTGCTTCTGCTTGCCGGATACGTCGGCGCGTTCGCATTTGCACGGCCTCGTGCCGGAAGCCCCTTCGCCGCTCAGAGCGCGTCCGCTTCGGCGGGGGCGGGCATATGCTCGCCTGTCAGCGCTCCCGGCCTGTCGGCCCTCGCTCTTGGATACTACGTCCGGCAACATCACGACAAGGATGTATCGGTCGTTTTAACGCCCTCTGGAAACCATGTGGAAGCCGATATCAGGAAGAACGGCCTCCTGGTTGACAAGCTCGCCATAAAGGACGGTAAAATATCGGAAAGGAGGACCGGCCTGAAGGAATGGGTATTCGAGGAGTTGATGCTCGTAAATTAGGACTTTTTTAAAATACTTAACTTGGAAAGGGTTGATCAAGAAAATGAGTAAGATTTTTCAGTTTCCTCATCCGTATTTTAAGTCGCGTCCCACATGGAAGTGGTTCATCCTTATCAACGTCCTCATAGGGGCCACAATGTCGGCCCTGGACGTCAGCATCGTAAACGTGGCAATGCCGACTCTCAAAACCGAATTCAACACTAACATGGCGGTCATCGAGTGGGTAGCGATTGCCTACATGCTTACCTTGACCGTATTCCTTCCGTTTTTCGGAAGGCTCGCCGATATGTTCGGCAGGTCGAAACTGTACAACACCGGTTTTGTAGTCTTTACCATAGGCTCGCTTTTCTGCGGGATGGCTACCTCCGCATCCTTCATAATCGCGGCGCGCGTCCTTCAGGCCGTCGGTGCGGGTCTTCTCCAGGCGAACTCCGTCGCCCTGATTACGCAGGCGTTTCCCGGCAACGAGCGCGGCAGGGCGATAGGCATCCAGGGCGCCGTCCAGGCCATAGCAATGGCCGTTGGCCCCTTCGTCGGCGGCATCCTGATAGCCTCGGTCGGCTGGCGCGCCGTATTCTACATCAACCTTCCGATAGGCATACTGGGCACTATTGCCGCCCTGTTCATCCTGCCCGCGGACGTGAAGTCGGCTGTAAGAGAGAAAATCGACTATCTCGGCACGGCGCTCTTCGCTTCCGGCCTCGCGGCCCTCGTGCTTGCATTCAACAACGTGGAGAAGTTTGGCTGGGGGTCCACGATGGTAGTCGGCTGCTTTATAGCCGCGGCTGTCCTCCTGCCCCTGTTCATACTTACGGAACTGAAGGTGAAGAGTCCGCTGATTGACCTGTCGCTGTTTAAGAACTGGACGTTCACCCTGGGGAACCTTACCGGCATGATGTCTTATTACGTCTTGTTCACGGTACTGTTCCTGATGCCGTTTTACTTCGAGAACGTGCTTAATTACAGCCCGGCGCTGGCTGGCTCACTCCTCACCCCCATCCCGCTTGCAATGGCTGTCGTGGCCCCGTTCGCAGGCCATATCTCCGACAAGCATGGGGCGCGGCTGATGACGGCTGGCGGGATGCTGGTGGCCTCGGCCGCCTGTTTCTCCCTTCTGTTCCTGGGGGCGCAGTCGCATCTGCCGATGCTGATCGGCGAACTGGTACTCCTTGGCGTGGGCATGGGCATGTTCACTCCCCCCAACAACAGCGCAATCATGGGTGCGGCCCCGAAGGAAAAACTGGGGCTTGCCGGGGGCATACTGAACATGATGAGGTCCTTAGGGCTGATTTTCGGCGTGGATATTTCAGGGCTGATATTCGCCAAACTGGAGCATAATTACCTGAAAGGCCAGGGATATACGCACATCCAGCACGTATTCAGGAACGCCAGCATCCCCGTCCCCATCAAGGACAACGCGTTCATGCACGGCTTCGTCGTCGTGGTCGGCGTGCTTTTGCTTCTGACGGTGCTCTCCGCAATATTCTCAGGTCTTAAGAAGGACGTGGAGATAGACGCCGAGACTGCTGAGGCGGCAAAGGCCTTCGTTGGCGAATAAATACTATATTGAAAATTATCATATGATGCTGTATATTTGTATAGTAGGTGCGGGCTGACGGGATAGGGTTTCGTGCTCTAAATCTTCATCCTACGTCCGAGGAAAATGGAAAACTGCGGCGATAAGATCAGGTGCTCGCGGGTAGAGATATCCGGCGCCACGATCTGCGAAGTATGCGGGATCAAGACGGTCGTCACCGTCCCGAGAGAGCATATACGCCGCATTAGCGTCGTGTACGATACTACGGCTAAGTACCCGTTCTTCCAGTTCTTTATGGGTTTTGTCCTGATTGCGCTCGGGGTCATAGGGTTGACGGTATCCTGGCTTGCCAGCACCGTCATAGGGCCCATAGACATAGACCCGGATAATATGAATATCCCGATAATCCCGGTCGTCTTATGGCTGATGATCGTATCGGGGGTCTGGAGCCTGGTCGTCGTATTCAGGGCAAGCTACCACATGCTGATAGAGACCGAGGACGGTGTTAAAAAGATTTTCTTCGAGAAGGCTACGACCTTACCGGACATACAGCATTTCATAAGGCGGGCCGGCTGGCGTTTCGGGTATGAGATAGATACCTCCAGCCTGGACAAGTTAGAGCAGCCTACCCCGGCACAGTAGTCCGGGCG
>JBARKJ010000083.1:0-14791 GCA_049801375.1 Nitrospirota bacterium
AAACGATGCTCCCAGTAATATACCGAAAACTCGCCCTTCGGAGGGTCGAAGACCAGTTTGAACTCCCCCTTCTCCAGGACGTTCCCGTACTGGTCTTCCAACACCGGCACATGTATCTTCCCCCGGAGTTCGGGGTTTACCGGCTGCCAGTCTATGTCGAAAAAACCGGCGTATACCGACGCCTGCCCGTTCTCCAGCACGTCCAGCCACAATAGGTTGTCGTCCCCCATCACCGCCATGTGGTTCGGGACCAGGTCCAGCACCTGGCCCATGCCGCGATTTTTCAGTTCCCCCGCGAACCGCTCATATTCCTCCCATGAGCCGATCTCCGGGTTCAGGGCGTTATGGTCTATGATGTCGTAGCCGTGCAGGCTGCCTCTCCTCGTCTTTAAATACGGCGAAGTGTAGCAGTGGCTTATCCCAAGCTCGCTTAAGTATGGGACGACTTCGGCGGCCTGGATAAACGTAAAACCCCCGTTTAACTGGAGCCTGTATGTCGCCCGCGGTATCTGGGCCCCGAGGCTTTTAAGCCTGTCCGCCTTAGCCTGTGCCGTAAGCGCTCCCCGTTCTTTCCGGAGCATGGAAGCAAGCCTAGCCATGAACGCCGACTCTTTCAGCGCGTCCAAGTCCATCGACAGCTTCCTCCGCCAGTTATGCACACCAGCCGTCCCCGGAAGGTTTACCTGGTCCGCCTCGTTTGTAACGTCGTCGATTGCGACCATGAATATTTTGGACGGCGTCCTTGCCAGGTAGGCATGGATGGCGAGTATCAGGTCTTCCGACATCTCCGGAACCGTCTTCGGGTCCTCCGTGCTTATCCCCTCAGGGAGAAGGCCCTGGTTCTCCAGCGCGACAAGTATAGACGTCCTGTCCTTCGAACGCGCCAGCACCTGCCTTTCCCGCAGGTCGTCCGAGGGATAAGCGTTATGCTCTTTTCTCAGCAGCAGGTCGCGTCCCTGCCAGTATCCTATAAGCGTCGGCAGGTCGTGCGTATCGACCACGACCATCGCCTGTTCCGGATACGCCGAGGGGGGCCTGTGCGCGGTCTCGTCCCGCTCCAGGTAGAATACGCGGTATGACAATATCCCGTATTCCGTAAGGAGCGGCGGCAGGTATGCCGGCACGGTGCCCAGGTCCTCCCCGATTATGAGGCACCTGTTCCTCTGGCTCTCAAGCGCCAGTATGCCGATTAAATCGTCAAGGGGGTAACTTACGTATGCGCCTTCCAGGGCGCTTTTGTCCGCCGGCACCCAGAAGAGCCGGGTGAACGCCATGATGTGGTCTATCCGTAACGCGCCCGCGCTCCTCATGGCCTCGCGCAGCACTTCTATGAACGGGGCGTAACCTTCTTCTCTCAGGGCATTTGGATTGAACGGCGTGAGATACCATACCTGCCCCTTGAAATTGAAATCGTCCGGCGGAGAGCCGATATAACAGCCGCGCGTATGTACGCCCTGATTTACCCACGTGTCCGAGCCGTTATGGTGGCATCCGACGGCAAGGTCCTGATAAAGCCCCACTCCAAGCCCCAGTTCCATGGAGCGCGCGCCCACCGTATCTAACTGCACATGCGCCTGCCATTGCATGTACTCGAAATATTCGATCCTTTCCAGGTTCTCTTCCGCGTATTGCTTTACCGCGTCAGAAAAAGGGTCCCGGTACTCAAGCGGCCAGTCTTTCCATCCATCTACTTCCGGGTTTTCAAAGACGAACTTTTCATTAAGCGCATCGAAAAGACAGTGCCTGAATAACTTGTCCCCCTTCTCGCGCTGGAATTCCCGGAAGGATTCCGCGCGCTCGGTCCCGGCATTTAGATGGCCCTGCCTGAACTGCCTGTACAGTATCTCAAGCATGGAAAGCTTCGCCTGATATACTCCGGCGTTGTCGAGCATGTCGGATTCCCGGAGCAAGCGGAGCTTCGCCTGGAAACCGGGCGACGAAAAAAGCGCCCGAGCATCGATGCTTTCGTTAAATTCCTGCACGGCCTCCACGTCTATATACATCACGTTCAGGAACAGCCTGGACGACGGGCCGTACGGGCTTGCCCTTTCAGGTTTGTGCGGGTACATGGCGTGAAGCGGGTTCACTCCGACCATCGCCGCGCCCTGGCCGGCCCAAATCCCGATAAAATCCTCCAGGTCGGTGAAATCGCCGATGCCCCAGTTCCGTTTGGACTTAAGCGCATAGAGCTGCGCCGAGACGCCCCAGGTTCTCCGGTCGCCTTTTAAAGCGTCCGGAGTATAACACTCTGCAGGGACTACTATCATCCGGCACCGGTGTTCCGCGCCTCCCTCGTAGCCTATATAAAAATAGTGGTAACCGGCAGGGGGAGCGGCGTCGATTTCCAGTATGTAGCGGTAGTAGTTTTTCCCGCCCGCATTTCGGATTTCGACAGGCTCTGATGAGACGGAGCTGAAAACGCCATAGAAGCTTTCGCCCTCTTCAAGCTCGAAACGCCATCTTAATTGCCGCTCTCTCATATCCTCCGGCAGCGTCACCGTCACGGACGTTTTCTGGCTTATCTTTTGTACGTGTACCGGCGGGACAAGTTTGCGTAGCGGGCGGTTTTCGCACTCTTCAAGCGCACGGTCCAGCTCTTCCGGGGAATTAAGAGGGTAGCCCATTCCGGCCAGAAGCGAAGCTTGAGTCTCCTCGGAAACCGCGTGGAGGTTGCCCCATATGTCCCAGTACTCGAGGTTTATCCCGCATAGCCCGGAGAGTTTTCTAAGCTTGTCGTTGTCCAGCATCCACTCCTCCGGTTAATTTTCCGAGGAACCAGGCAACCGACCATGACGGCATCCTGCCCGCGCTCATCTCTTCGACGAGTCCGCGCTCCGTCAGGTGCAGCGGAGCATAGCCGGGGAACTCCGGTACGCCTGAGACCTCAGGCCCCAGGTTGGCAACCAGGGTCAGCATGTTTCCGTCGTTTAACGCCCACCAGGCCTTGAACGCCGCGTCCCCCTGCATTTCGAAACCCGCCCCGTCCACCTTTACGCCTTTGAGTCTTGGAACAATTTCCTGTTTGCGGATTCCTATCAGCTCCTTATGCAGCTTATGCCAGAGCGCGTGCTCCGGCTCCGATAGCTGTTTCAAGTCCAATATAGCCGCTTGGAACGTCTTTTCGTCCGACGGGTCCGGCATGTCGTCCAGGTTATAGCGTTCCTTGAACATCGGCAGGTCGATGAAGAATTTTAATCGTCCGTCGGATATTGCTGGCGCGAGTTCAGGGGAGAGGTCACAAAAAAACGGGAACGGGCTGTCCGCCATGTATTCCTGGCCCATGAAGATCAGCGGCGGCGCGGGGGAAAGGAGCAGTATCTCCGTTATCGCCCTGAGCGCCTCCGGCTTTGCCAATTTATTGATGCGGTCGCCAAGCGGCCGGTTGCCCACCTGGTCGTGGTTCTGGATGAATGCGACAAACGAGGAAGAGTACAACTCCCCCGTTTCGCTTCCCCGGTTCTCCTTCCGGTACTCCGACCATTCCCCCTGGTAGGCGTAGCCTTCCGTCAGGCTCTTCGCAAGGAAGTAAACCGGCTTCTCCTTATAGTCCTGGTAATAGCCGTCAGTCTCTCCCGTTGCCGATACGTGCAGGGAGTGGTGGAGGTCTTCATCCCATATCGCGTTATGCAGCCTGGGCCGCCCCTTACTGTCTCTATGGAGGTACTCTACCGGGTTGTCGTCGTTCTCCAGCACCAGGTGTTTCCCATAGCCCAGCCGGTCACGGATTGTCGCCGCCATCTCCGTCAGGAGATCCGGGCGCGTTTCGTCTATAAGCCAGTCGGTCGCATCGAACCGGAGGCCGTCGAAGTTATACTCCGAAAGCCAGTAAAGGGCGTTATTGATAAAGAAGTCCCTGACGACGGGGCTTCCTTCGCCGTCGAAATTTATCGCCTGCCCCCACGGAGTGACGCGGCGGTTCGTGAAGAACTGGGGCGCATAGTGGGGCAGGAAGTTGCCCAACGGCCCGAAGTGGTTGTAGACGACGTCCAGGAAGACCATGAGTTGTCTTGAGTGGGCTTCGCAGATGAGGGTTTTCAGGTCCTCGGGATGGCCGTACGTGTCTTCGGGCGCAAACAAAAGGACTCCGTCATAGCCCCAGTTCCTTCTGCCGGGAAAACTGTTGACGGGCATCATCTGGATGGCGGTAACTCCCAGGTCCGCTATATAGTCGAGGCGTTCCCTAAGCGAATCGAACGTCCCGCGCGGGGTATAGGACCCCACATGCAGCTCGTAGAATATCGCCTCTTCCCACGGGCGGCCTTTCCAGTCCCCGTCCGTCCATTCAAAAGCGTGCGGGTCGATTACCTGGCTCGGGCCGAGCGCGTCCTCCGGCTGGAAGCGGGATACCGGGTCCGGAACGAGCAGGCTTCCGTTTATCCTGTACCAGTACAGCGACCCGTGACGTACTTCAGGGTTCCTTGTGCCCATCCATCCGCCGCCCAGGTCGTCCATCTCGAAGAACTTCTTTTCCAGGCCGTGCTGGAGGCATAACTCCACTTTTTCCGCCGCGGGCGCCCAGAGCCTGAACTCGGCGCCTCCCCCGGGCAGGACGGTCGCCCCGAACCTCATCTCGTGCCTGCGCTTCATCCTTTGGATTTACCGTTTACTTCCGGTATTTCCGCCTCTGCGGGGGATATCAAAAGCGCAAGAGAGCGCGCCTTCAGGAGATATGAATCTCCCTGCCTGCATATGTCGCTTCCGTCGAGGCCCAGCGGGTTATCCGTATCGATTAAAGGTGACCAGTTATTCCGGAGCGGATAGCCCGGTATCTTGAACGGGATGTCCTCGTGATGGGCATTGATAAGGAGCAGGAATTCGTCGTCCGTGATGGGGTTTCCATGCTCGTCCCTTTCGTTGGGGGCCTTGCCGGCCAGGTACATCCCCAGACTGCGCGCGAAACCGTCGTTCCACTGCTCTTCCGTCATCTCAAGGCCGTCCGGGTTCAGCCACATTATGTCCTTCACGTCCTCGCCGCGGATCTTCCTGCCCTGGAAGAAGTGCCCCTTACGGAAGGTCGGATGTTCCTTGACCACCCGGATAAGCGTCTTTGTAAACTCCAGTATCTGACGACTGTTTTCATCCAGTTTCCAGTTCATCCATGACAGGTCGTTGTCCTGGCAATAGGTGTTGTTGTTGCCCTGCTTGGTATGGTTTATCTCATCTCCGTGATGCACCATGGGGATGCCCTGCGATAGAAGAAGCGTGGCCAGAAAATTCCGCTTCTGCTTCTCCCTGAGCGCGTTTATCTCCGGGTCATCCGTCGGCCCCTCGGCCCCGCAGTTCCAGCTCTGGTTGTTCGTGTCGCCGTCACTATTCTCGTTTTTGTTTGCCTCGTTGTGCTTTTCGTTATAGCTGACCATGTCATTTAAGCAGAAGCCGTCGTGCGCGGTGACGAAGTTCACGCTGGCGAATGGCCGTCTCCCGTCGCGCTCGTAAAGGTCGGACGAGCCGGTTACCCTGTAGGCGAGCTCGCCTATCTTCCCGCCGTCCCCTTTCCAGAACGACCTTATGCAGTCTCGGTATTTCCCGTTCCATTCCGCCCAGCCCCCCGGGAAGTTCCCCACCATGTAGCCGCCCTCGCCGATGTCCCACGGCTCGGCTATGAGCTTTACCTGGGAGAGCACCGGGTCCTGGTTTATGATGTCGAAGAACGCGCCCAGCTTGTCCACGTCGTGCAGTTCCCTGGCCAGCGCCGCGGCAAGGTCGAACCGGAAGCCGTCCACGTGCATCTCCAGAACCCAATACCTTAAGGAATCCATTATAAGCTTCAGCGCCATCGGCTGGGTCATGTTCAGCGTATTCCCGGTACCCGTGTAGTCCATATAGAAGCGCTTATCGTCTTCCATCATGCGGTAGTAATTGAAGTTGTCTATGCCCTTGAAACAGAGCGTCGGCCCCATCTGGTTCCCTTCGGCGGTATGGTTGTATACCACGTCTAAAATGACCTCCAGCCCCGCCGAATGGAGTCTTTGAACCATCTCCTTGAACTCACGCGGGTCGCCCGACGACGAGTAGCGGCGTTCCGGGGCGAAGTACCCGATGGAATCGTAGCCCCAGTAGTTCTTCAGTCCTTTATCGAGCAGGTTCCTGCTGTCCACGAAGGCATGCACCGGCATAAGCTCCACGGTGGTGATACCTAACTCTTCGAAGTACTTGAGCATGGGGTCCGAGGCCAGCCCCGAATACGTGCCGCGCAGTTTAGCCGGCACTTCCGGGTGCTTGATAGTCATCCCCCGCACGTGGGTTTCGTAGATTATGGTGTCCTTCCAGGGAATTTTAAGCAGCTGGTCTCCCTTCCAGTCGAACGACTGGTCGATGACCTTGCATTTGGGCATATCCGGCGCGCTGTCCCGCTGGTCGTATGAGAGGTCGTCCTTGCCGATCTCATAGCCGAAGCAGGCGTCCGTCATCTTGAACTCGCCCTCTATCGCCTTGGCGCAAGGGTCCAGCAGCAGCTTGTTCGGGTTGAACCTGTGGCCGTTATTCGGCTCGTACGGCCCGGAGACGCGGTAGCCGTAAAGCGTACCCGGCTTTAGCTCGGGGATGTAGCAGTGCCAGACGAGGTCCAGCCTCTCGATAAATTTGATGCGGTTGGTCTCTTCCCCCGTATCGGGGTCGAAAAGACACAGCTCCACCTTCTCGGCATTCTCGGAAAAAATTGCGAAGTTAATGCCCTTACCGTCCCATGTGGCCCCCAGGGGATACGGATAACCCGGATAGATTTCCAATGCCGGCTTCCTTGCGGTGGAGTTTGCCTTTTTCATGGCGCAATACCCTCTGTTTAAATGAATAGTTAAATACTTGCTACGGGCTTGGGCCAAGCGTGTTCTTTTGGTGGGGCAATTAAAAAAAAGTATAACATAAGATAAGATTTTCCAGTCATCCGGCCTCATGTTCAAATATTGCCTAATATTTAATCAAAATAAACCCGACAGCCGAATTATTACGCAATTATTACATCCCGCCAGGCCATGCCAAGCACATATTATAGGCAATATTTATATATATTAATCAATATGTTATCACTTAAATCCGTAAAACCCGGAATATGGCATGACTCTTGTAAAACTAACTACCAGGGAAGCCAATCGGCGCGGGGCAGTTGTTTAGAGTGTTTTTTAATTGGAAAGGAGAAAGCGATGAGGAAGAGAGTAGGGATTTTATTGTTGAGCGGTATTTTTATAGCTCTTGTTTCGGGCACGGCGTTGGCCACTCCATCCACGCAGATATGGATACCTTCGACGGACATCCAGCCGTTCAAGACGCTCCATCTGGACATCGACGACTACATCAGGACGGAGAAGAACCCGGACGGCACGTACTCGCCTATAGCTTACGATGCGGGCATCACGGCGGGCGTCCTGCCGTTCGACAAGATTCAGGCGGAGATAGGTGTGGACTACATCCGTGGCTTAAGCGCCGCCGCGGACGACAGGCCGGTATTCTTTAACGCCAAGCTGGCCACGCCGGAGGATGCATTTTTTAAATGGCAGCCCGCCCTGGCGGTAGGCTCCTACGACCTGGGATACAGCAGCAAGACGAACTACGCCATCTCATACGCCCTTGCCGCAAGGACGTTCCCGATCGTCGGCAGGATATCCGCCGGGTGGTACATCGGTAACGCGGCCCTTCTTAAGGACCAGTACGGCAGGACCGACAATAACGGCGTGCTCCTCTCCTGGGACCGCACCATGACCGAGATTTCAGACAAGCTCTGGCTCGCGGTGGACTACCAGGGCGGCAACAACTCCTTCGGCGCGTACAGCTTCGGCGGCTCCTGGAACTTCACGAAGAACGTCGCCGTATTAGTCGGCTACGACATCTATGCCAGGAAGAACACCGGCGGGCAGCCGACCTTCACGACTCAGCTGGACATCAACTTCCCGTAAGCACGACCAACAAGAGGGAAAGATGAAAAAAATCGAGGCGATAATTAAGCCCTTCATGCTCGACCACGCGAAAGAGGCGCTGGCCAAAGGCGGCATCACCGGCCTCACGGTTACGGAAGTCAGGGGCTTCGGCAGGCAGAAGGGCCACGTTGACCTCTACCGCGGCTCCGAATACGAATTAAGCTTTCTGCCCAAGGTGAAACTCGAGGTAGTGGTGGACGACCCGAGCGTAGAAAAGGTCATAGCGATAATCGTGGAGTCCGCGTCAACCGGCAAAATAGGAGACGGGAAGATATTCGTCCTCCCGTACGTAGAGGCAATCCGTATAAGGACGGGCGAGCGCGGCGACGCCGCGTTATAAAAAGAAGTACAAGGAGATAATCATGGCAAACGAACAACCAGTAACGAGGGGAACATTGGGCCTGACGGGCCTGACGATGAACGCGATGGCGCTGATCGCTCCCGGCGCATTCTTGTGGCTGACATTCCAGATGCAGTCGCTTTATGGGGCCCCGATGGCAGGAATCTCCATGTGGTTCGGCATACTCTTCGCGCTGCTTTTATGCCTTGCCACGGCAATCAGCTACGCCGAACTATCCAAACTCTATCCGGGCCCGGGCTCCTCGTACCTTTACGCGGAGCAGGCGTTCCTCTCGAAGACGCACGCGTACAAGTTCGCCCGCATCGCCAAGTTCGTAACCGGATGGGCGAGCCACCTGTACTACTGGGTATATCCCGGCGTCATGGTCGGCGTGACGGCCATCCTGGCCGGGTTCCTGCTCGCGCAGTTCTTCCCCGGCACCTTCAGCAGCAACTATAACAGCCCGCTCTTCATGTGGATATTCTGCGGCGTCTTCGCTTTAGGCGTGGCATACATCGCCTACCGCGGCGTGAGCGGCACGACTGCCGTCAACGTCGTAATCAACATCATCCAGATCTCCGCGCTTTTGGTGTTCGCCGTGATAGCCATCGGCTACCGCGTCCAGCACCCGCAGAACTCTGTCGGATACCACTTGAGTAACGGCGTGGCCGTGACCTATCAGGTCGCCCAGGAAACTGTAAAGGACGACAAGGGCAAGCCGACGCCCGTACTGGACGATAAAGGCAAGCCGACCTTTGACAAGGCGGGCAAGCCCGTCTACCAGATGCAGGACTCGATGGACGACAAGACGGGTATGCCCGTCCCGGCGGACAAGGACGGCAACCCCGTGAAAGACGCGAAGCTCGCCGCGCCGTTTACCGTCGATTATGTCAACGGGGCAATCACAAAAGACGACAAGGGGAACCAGACATTCAATTATCATGCGACGGCCAAATCGGTCATCGCGCCTCACGGGTTTTCCTTCATCTTCATACAGGCGGCTATCGCTATCCTGATACTGGTCGGGTTCGAGTCCGTCACCGCGATGGGCGAGGAAGCGAAGCACCCGAAGAAAGACATCCCGCGTGCGGTGCTCCTGTCCCTGCTCATCCAGGGCGCGGTCTGCTACCTGATAGAGTATTTCGCGGCGAACTACATGCTGAATAACGGTTACACCATGCCGATGGCCGGGGCATCCGGCGCGCCGCTCGGCGACATGATGGTGCTTGCGGGCACGTGGCTGTTCGGAAGCGTCGCCGCGGGCAAGGCGTTCATGCTGGTGCAGGCTTTCACGGTATTTTTAGCCCTCATCGGGACGACGCTCTCCTGCCTGTCCACCGGCGCCAGGGTCACCTACGCGATGGGCCGCGACGAGGAAGTGCCGTCTCATTTCGGCCTTCTGCACGGCAAGACGGCGTCTCCGTACCGCGCGATCTGGGCGCTGGCCATTATCTCGGCCATCATCGGCATCATCACCGTCACGGTCTACCTTGGCGGCACTACTCCGGCCGTGCTCGACAAGCATAACTTCTGGTACAGCTTCGGAATATTCTCGCCGGAGACCTACGCGAAGCTCCCCAACACGCTGGTCATCGTGACGCTGGTCAGCAACTTCGGGACGTTCCTGCTGTACATGATAACCTGCTGGATCGCGATGGTCGCCTTCAAGGAACACCACAGCTTCAATACACTCAAGCACGTGGTCATCCCGGTGCTGGGGCTGCTCGCTAACCTGGTAATCATGCTCTTCTACCTGGTCGGGCCGTTCATGGTCGCGGGGATGAGCTGGAAGGAGCCGTATATCGCGCTGGGCATCTGCGGCCTGTGGGGGATTTACGGGGCGCTCTACTTCCTCAAGTCCAGCAAGGCCAAGGGCAAGGAAGTTTTCCTGAGCAGCAAACCCGCACAACCCGGAGGCTTGCAATCGCAGAAGGTGTAAACGGTTTCAAAACGCAACCACGGGACGGTCATCCGCAAGGATGGCCGTCCCATTTATAAGCCGGCGCTTCCAATTGCATACAAAAACTGCTAAAATTCCCATATCTATGGAACTGACATACGCTGAATTGTCGTCACCCGGACCAGCCAGAGAGAACAACGAGGATTTCGTCGGCTCCTGGCATCCGCAGACCGTCGAGGAAAAGCGAAGCCTTGGCGCGGTCGCCGTCCTGGCCGACGGAGTGGGCGGGCTGCACCACGGCGAAGTGGCGAGCAGGCTCGCCGTCGAGACGGCCCTGAAGGAGTTCCGCGAGACTCCCGGGGAACAGCCCCCCCAGCAGCTTCTCACCCGGATGTTCAACGCCGCCAACCGTGCCGTATATGACCGGGGCATGGAAAACCACGGGAAGACCCGGATGGCCACCACCCTGGCCGCCGTCATTTTCCGAAACGACGAGATATGGGTCGGCAACGTCGGAGATTCGCGTGTTTATCTCCTGCGCCGGGGCGAAATCAGACAACTGTCCACCGACCATACCTACGTAGGCATGCAGCAGAAGTTCGGGCTTATCTCCGAGGCTGAGGCAAAGACCAGCGAGAACCGTTCCATCCTTACCAGGAGCGTCGGGGCTGAGCCGGTTATCCGGGTTGACGTGGAGAACGCGGCGGTTTTCAAGGGAGACCGGGTCATACTCTGCACCGACGGCCTGTACGGATATGTGGCCGACAGCGAAATCGCCGACATCGTGGCGCGGATGTCTCCCGCCCAGGCCTGCCGCCGGCTCGTCGCCCTAGCGGAGCAGCGCGGCACGCACGATAACCTGTCCGTGCAGGTCCTGCAAATCAACGAGGTCGAGAAGATCGAATACTACCGCGGCGTCCCGTTGTACCAGGAGCAGGCGGACCCCACCACCCGTTACGAGATAAGGCCGGGGCAGACCCTGGACGAACGCTTCCTCGTCACCGAGACCATCAGCCGAAGCGGCATGGCGACCATCTTCAAGGCGACCGACCAGGTTACGAAGGAAACCGTGGCGGTGAAGGTGCCGTTCATGGAGTTCGAGAGCGACCCCGGGTTTTACGCCCGGTTCGAGCGCGAGGAAGAAATAGGGCTTCGCCTGAGCCACCCCTACATCCTGAAGTTCATCGCCGTGGAAAAAAGAAGCCGCCCCTATATCGTTACCGAATACCTCCGGGGCTACACGCTCGCCCACCTCTTGAACAGCGTCCGGCCGATGCCGGAGAAAGACGCGGTAAAGCTTGCCGTCCGCATCTGCGAGGCGCTTTCTTACATGCACGAGCACGGCGTGATACACCGCGACTTAAAGCCCCAGAACATCATGATATGCTACGACGGCACGATAAGGATTATGGACTTCGGCATAGCCCGCGCCGAGGAGGGAAGGAGAATAACCTTCACCGGATTCACCCCCGCGGTGGGCACGCCCGACTACATGGCCCCGGAGCAGGTCAGGGGCAAGCGCGGGGATGCGCGTACCGACATCTACAGCCTGGGCGCGATGCTCTACGAAATGGTGGCCGGCGTTAAACCTTACGACGGGGACAACCTGTATATAGTCATGAACGCCCGCGTCACCGGCGACCCGGAGGCCCCGAGGAAGCATAACCCCAAAACCTCCGCGCAGGTAGAGGAGATAATACTCCACGCCATGGAGCGCGACCCGAAAAACCGTTACGCTTCAGCAAAGGCGATGAAGGAGGAACTGGAAAATCCGGATAGCGTCGAGCTGACCGGACGGTGCGACCGCCTCCAGGTCCCCTCAATCGGAGAAAGAAGCTGGAAGAAAATATTCTGGATCGCTTTTGGCATATCAATCCCGCTGGCGATTCTTATCTCGCTCATCCTGCTTATCATACACCGGGGTGCCGCGCACTGATACTAAACCGTTACCTTTTTTGTAAAAAGGTACCGCCAAAAACTTTTGGACTATTTTTCAGCCCCGCTTTTCTTTGTGTTACTTTCTTTTCCCGTGAAAAGAAAGTAACGGTTTAAAAAGAGGTAACACTATGACAGCAATTGCCTGGATAATATTCATCGCGGCGGCGGCTCTTGAGGTAGGCGGGGATGCCGTCATCAGGAAGGGGCTTCGGGGCAGCGTCGCCTGGTTCATCGTAACGGGCTTTTTAATGCTCGGCTGCTACGGCGTGGTGGTAAACACGGTCAAATGGGATTTTTCGAAGCTCCTGGGTGTATATGTCGCCGTGTTCGCGGTAGTCAGCATCCTGGCTGGCAGGTTCCTGTTCAAGGAAACCATCCCCCTTACGACATGGGTTGGACTTGTCATTATAGTAATCGGCGGCGCGGTTATCCAGACCGGTGCAAATGTCGTGAGCCGCTAGTCTTTTTGCATAGTAATTGTGCAACCTATGACTTGCTGCCTTTTTTATGTGCAGCACGACAAAAATGTATGCCAATTTTGTAGGCTAACTAAAAAAATAGATTTCTCTTGTTTTCCCGCGCGTTAAGCGGGAACGCTGTTTGTATTTCTCCTCCTGGCACGGACTTTGTAATAAAGCCCGATGGGTAAGGTTTAACTTCGGCAGGCAGGCCGCCTGACCGGGATTAAAGAGGAGGAGAAAAAACAGTGAAGAGCATTTACAGGAAGGCAGTTGGTTTAGTTTTAACCGCCGGATTTGTCCTCGGGGCGGCGGGCATTGCCGCGGCGGCGAGTGCCCCCGCGCCTAAAGTGGATTCCGGCGATACCGCATGGATGCTGATATCCTCGGCGCTCGTCATGCTGATGACCCCGGGACTGGCGCTGTTCTACGGCGGCATGGTCAGGAAGAAGAACGTCCTGGGCACGATAATGCAGTCTTTCATCATCGTGGCCCTGGTATCGGTGCAGTGGGCGCTCTGGGGCTATTCCCTTTCGTTCGGCCCGGACGTCCACCACTTCATAGGTGACCTGTCCTGGTTCGGGCTTTGTGGCGTCGGCCAGACCCCGAACCCGGATTACGCGGCGACCATCCCGCACCAGGTCTTCATGGTCTTCCAGATGATGTTCGCGGTCATCACCCCGGCGCTCATCACCGGCGCGGTCGCGGAGCGGTTCAAGTTCAAGACCTTCCTGGTCTTCACGCTTTTGTGGTGCACTTTGGTTTACGACCCCATCGCCCACTGGGTATGGGGGATGGGCGGCTGGATACATAACATGGGCGCGCTCGATTTCGCGGGCGGCACGGTCGTCCATATAAGCTCCGGCGTCGCGGCGTTAGCTGCGGCTTTAATCGTCGGCAAGCGCAAGGGTTACCTGAAGGTGCCGATGCCCCCGCACAACCTGACGATGACGTTACTCGGCGCGGCTCTTCTGTGGTTCGGCTGGTTCGGGTTCAACGCCGGGAGCGCGGTGGCCTCGAACGGGCTGGCCGGCACGGCCTTCGTCGTTACGCACCTGGCGACAGCCGCGGCGGCGCTGGCGTGGATGGCCGCCGAGTGGATGCACAGGAAGAAGCCGACAGTCCTGGGAGCTGCGTCCGGCGCGGTAGCGGGCCTTGTGGCGATAACCCCGGCATCCGGCTTCGTGACCCCCATGGGGGCATTGGTCATAGGCGTGGTCGGCGGGCTTTTATGCTATACGGCGGTATCGTTGAAGCCGAAATTCGGCTATGACGACTCGCTTGACGTCGTCGGCGTACACGGCGTCGGCGGGACATGGGGGGCACTCGCAACCGGTCTATTCGCGACCGTAGCGGTAAATTCCGCCGGGGGCAACGGCCTGTTCTACGGCAACCCGAAGCAGTTGGGCGTTCAGGCGATAGCGGTCGGGGCAACCCTTATCTACTCCTTCGTGGTTACCAGCATCCTGCTGAAGGTCCTGGACATGACGATGGGTCTGAAGGTAGACGCGGAAGAAGAAAGTTTAGGCCTGGACTACAGCCAGCACGGCGAGTCCGGCTACATATTCGAGGATTAAAGGAGGCGTCTGTCCATGAAAAAAATCGAGGCGATAATAAAGCCGTTCAAGCTGGAGGACGTGAAGGACGCGCTTAACAAGGCCGGGGTGGCCGGACTCACGGTCACGGAAGTGAAAGGCTACGGCAGGCAAAAAGGGCACGTGGAGATATACCGGGGCGCGGAATACGACGTGAACTTCGTGCCGAAGGTGAAGATAGAGATGGTCGTCCAGGACGCCCTGGTGCCCGAGGTGATCAAGGTCGTCGAGGAGACGGCGAAGACGGGCAAGATAGGCGACGGCAAGATTTTCGTCATCCCGGTGGACGAGACCATTCGAATAAGGACCGGCGAGCGGGGCGATTCGGCGGTGTAAAAAACGGGACATAAAAGCAAGTTTAGAAGTTTTTGGCGGACCGCCCCGCGCTAACCTCGGAAACTACCCTCGGTAAGCGGTGGGGACCCCTCCTTTTTCCAAAAAGGTAACAAAAGGTCTAAGATGCACGAGAAAGAGACAGCATCCGGCGTTAAGGTGGCGATAACGGAGGACGGGGCCTACAAGCCCTCGTCCCCCGGCCTCCCCGCCAGGAGATACTATCTGGAGACCGAGTCCTACAGGTGGAGCGTCTACCTCTGGGAGTACGAGCTGAAGGAAACCGGCACGCCTCTTTTTTGCGCAAAGGCGGACGA
>JBARKJ010000084.1:0-22117 GCA_049801375.1 Nitrospirota bacterium
AAAGGGCAGTTCTCTTGATTCACGGCTTCGGAGGCACACCGTTTGACCTCCGGCCCCTCGGCGAGTACCTGTCTAATAATGGTATAGCCGCATACGGGGTTCTCCTTCCCGGGTTCGGGACATCCGAACTCGATCTCGAAAAGACTAACTGGAGGCAGTGGGTGGCAACGCCGGAGAAGGCCCTCGCTACCCTAACGGCGCGCTATAAAAAGGTGTACCTAGTCGGATTTTCAATGGGTGGCTCCATAGCGCTGCACCTCGCCGCCAAGCACAAGGTGGCGGGGGTCATACTTCTTGCGCCGTGCATTTACATCAACGGACAGAACATGCCGATAACGCCTGAGTATGCAATAAAGCATCTCGCGCAGTTCATGGCGACGGATTATATTGTAAACGACGAGATGAGGGCGTTCGATTTCAGCGCCATGAAGGACCGGCCATATTACCACCTCTTCCCCATCAAAAGCCTTAAAGAGCTTGTAGGACTCGAAGAGACGGCGCGTGAAGAGGTCAAGGCGGTAGAGGAGCCTGTGCTTATAATTCAGTCCGTAAACGACCATACGGTGGATAAGTCAGGGCCGTCCTACCTTGTCTCGCACCTTCCGCGCACGGCCGAAGTCTTCTGGGTGGAGCGCTCAATGCACCTTCTTGCCCTAGACGCCGAACGGGACCGAGTATTTAAGGAAACCCGTGACTTCATAGTCCGTCATTAGTCTGTAGTTCAATCCCATGGCTCTTATGTTCCTCGGCATTCTGCTTCCTTAAGGTGGTCCCGGGGGGCAGTGGGGGAAGTGGAGGAATAAGAAGGTACTGACAGTGAACAGACGTGACCTTAAGCTAAAGCCGCATGAGACGTCGCGGCTCTCAACGCCTCCTACGCGTGAGTTTCCCACGCATCTCAACCAGTTGCGGGAGGCAACTATCCGGAATTTCAGGATAGTTCGTCAGGAGGTCAGCGGCGCCCTGCAGGATAGGCCTTATTGCCATCTTTTCCCCATCAAAGCGCTATAATAGAAGTAAAGCCGTGTCCCGATGTGTTAGAAAAAGAGGGACGCCGTGAAAAAGACGGGCCGAGCCACCTTTACAACTGGGAAGTCAGTCGCGATAGCAACATAAGAGTTTACGCATACAGGGAGCTATTAAATGCCCGAAGTTAAATTTCTAGTGGTTGAAGATTCGCCTACAATGCGGAAGCTTGTCGTATTTGCCCTAAAGAGAATTCAGGGAGCGAAGATAGTCGAAGTTTCGGACGGGATAGAGGCCCTTAAAGAGTTAGCTGTTGAAAAGTTCAACCTCATCATCACGGATATAAATATGCCTGTCATGGATGGGCTCAAGCTCGTCTCCATGATTCGGGAAAATGATCAGCATAAAGAGATACCGATAATAATTATAACAAGTGATGTGTCTGAGGAGCACAGGAAAGTAGGTCTTGCCTTGGGTGCCAACGCCTATTTAACCAAACCCATACAGACGGCGGAACTTTTGAAATTGGTCAGTCAGTTCATAAAAAATTAGCCGAAGGACTATAGGTGTCTCAATGCGTAAGCACTCGTCGTTAAAGCAGTCGTACCCTTCAGCGAGGCCTATAGCTGCTTGGGGAGAAGGGTTTGATTCGGGGAGGTGGGACAAACCCACCGACCCCACAAAATATGACCACGCCAACCTACGACAAATCGCCGCTCATGCCGCATTGCCTCCGATGACGACCGAGAGTCGTAGATAACGCGAAAGCGCCACCATCAGTCCCTTGAGTGAGGCCAGCGCGCTTCAGGCGGGATTATCTGCCTCGCTCGCCACCGCCCCCGCCCCGGCCTCCTCCTCCGCCCCGGCCACCACCGCCACTAGAACGCGACTGTGACGGAATAGACGGCATCGGGTGAGAAGCAGGCGCGGGTCTGTAAGCTTGCGAAGATGTGTGGCCACCTCCAGATGCGTGGCCGCCTTCACTGGTTGGACGATGGTCACCGCCTCGGTCACCGCCGTGGTCACCGCCGCGATACGGCGCCACTTCGTAGTCAGGTCCCCAGCCACCGTAGACGACACCGGAGGGTTCATAGTAATCCGCCCCAATGTCCCCGCCGTCGTTGTATCCGTATTCGCCACCAACGACGCATCCGGACAATAGGGCCGCCAACGTGCCGACCACGAATGCAAGCGCTAATCGGCGTAAAAGAAAGATATTCACTTGGGCACCTCTTTAAGCTCGGTACCGGGCCATTCCAGCAATCCGAATGGTGCCCCTGATGGGTCGGCGATAACCGCGACCTTGCCGCCTTGGCGGTCAATATGTGGCTCTACCAGCACACGACCGCCGAGAGCCACGGCCTTTGCAGTCATCTTGACCGCATCCTCGACGTGTACTAAATTGAGCCAACTTGGATGGGCATTGGGTCTTTTCGCAGGCAGCGTATTCACGCTCGCACGAGCATAGTTGACGGATGCGAGCAGGAGATGCTGGGAGCCCTTGCTAGCGGGTAACTCGAAGACTTCGTAGCCGAATATCTTCTGATAGAAAGCAGCATCGGTATCCGGATCGGTCGTGATCAACGCGGTCCAAATCCATTCTCCGGGTGCGGCCAAAACATCGGGCGGATCACCGCTAGAGGAAGCGAGGAGAGCAAAAACGGCTCCCTGCGGATCCTCCAACACTGCTTCCCGGCCGCGGTCAGGGATGCTGTGCGGCTCGAATAATGCCTTCGCGCCATTTTGTAGAGCTATTTTTGTTGCTGCATCGACATCTACCACAGAGAAGAAGCTCAGCCACGCTGGTTGCCGATGTTCGTTCGCCGATAAATTCTTCTGAACCAGTCCTGCGACCGGACTACCGTCGAGCATTGCCTCGGCGTACTTTGTCCCGCCACCCTGAATGTCGCGAAATGTCCAGCCAAAGAGTCCAGCATAGAACTTTTTGGCGGCGGCGAGGTCCGGCGTCACCAATTCAACAAATATAAGCTTACCGACGTGATGCTCTTGGCTGGCGGGTTCAACAATCGGTGGCAACTGGATCGGTGCAGCTATGGCCGGAACAGCACACACAAAGCCGAGAAGTCCGACGATCACCACTTGCGTAAGAAAATGTGTTACTACAGCAGGCGGCATCCTTTGCGGACCGATTTGATTTGGTGTTATCAGGTTTGCGCTGTATTGCTTATGCACGTGGGCTCCCATTTTAATTGAAACTTAAAATAGTTCTGCTTCTTCAAGCTTAACTCACCAGTGAACAGGGGTCAAATCTCGATAAACCGGGCACGCAGGAGATTCTCGCACAAATGATTTGAGCTCTGTCGTAAGTATGTGAGAGATGTAATCCCTTCTTTTTAGCGTTGTATAATAATTATATGGTTATCAACCTTCTAAAAAGCATTTTCCATAATATTGGAGTTCTGATAGTGGGCTTTGTTTTTGCTTTTATTTGCACAAGGGTAGATGTGCTTTTAGGTATACGGGGTTTTAAATCTCTCTTTATTACAATTGCAGCTTGCCTCCTTTTAACCATCGGTTTTCTCCTGCGAGTTTGGGCGACATTCTACTTCTACGAGCAGCACATGAAAGTAATCTCGCTCGTGCCTCAAAATAGACTTATTACCTCAGGTCCTTATAGCTTCTCAAGAAATCCACTCTATCTTGGCGGGAATGTATTTATTTTTTTGGGAGCGGTGCTATTCCTTGGATCGCCAAGCGGAATTTTTCTTACCGTAGTCAATATCCTTGTTGTGGATATTATGGTCAAACGAGAGGAAAAACAATTAGAGCGGGAGTTTGGCGAGGAATGGGTACGTTATAGAAACCGAGTGCGTCGATGGCTATAACGTTCAAAAACAGGCTCTAATATGGGGGCCGGCGAGTAAGAGCTACAGCCCTATCTCCCCCTCCGCCTCACCCATGTCGAAGACCGGCAGCGTCGGCGCGTCCTTGCCGAGGAGTTCGTTTACGACGGACTGCGGCGCGCTCCGGTAGCGGATCTCCACGTGGTAACTGAGCGGGCCTGCCGCATCCTCAGGGATGACGAAGCTGTACTCCGCTATGTCATAGCCCTTGGGCCGGATACGCCTGTCGAGTAGTATCTCGCCCGCCTCCGGCAGGAACGACGTCGCCTCCGGCTTCTGGCTCGGCTTGCCGAGGACTGTATGGTATATTACCGCGCCCGGTTTGATATTCCCCTTTCCGTCAAGGTCGCCGGAGCGGAATATCACCCTTTTCTTGCTGTCCACGACGGTGACGTCCACCCACATCTCGCGCACGAAAGTGAGTCCGGTAGGGAGATAGTGCCCCGCGCCGGAGTTCGTCACCTTTATCGGCATACGGTAGAGCATCCCCTTCTGCGCCTTCGGCTCGCCGATGAATTCGACCGTGCAGGCGTGTCTGAGACGATCTTCCGCCATTTTGGCCTGAGGGTGATAACCCAAGAGAGCAGTGACTGCAAGATTCCCGCCGACGAAGTAATGCTGCCAGATATGCGGCCGCTGTTTCCCGCCCATTGCTTCCGGCGCGGCATATCCCGGTACGTTCGGTCTTATGGTGCTGCCAGTCGATGGGTACTCCGGCGTCTGACGCATATGGCAGTCCTGACAGGTTACGGTCGTGGCGGGGTCGCCCGTGTTATACGGCCCGGTGCGCCACTCCGAGTACGTGTTCTCGATCGCCATTATATTATGTGCGTGGTTCACGTCGTGGCACATCCCGCATAGCTCAGAGCGCGTGTGCAGCTCGGAATACTCAGTGCTGTGGAAGGAGGACACCGCGTCCTTGAACGGCCCGTACTTGGTCCCGGGTTCCGCGTTGGTCGCGTCCCCGGGGCTTAGGATAAACGCGCCGTTGCCTATGCCTGCGGACTTAGAGACACTGTGACAGAAGTCGCACTGCACCCCATAGGCCTCGATGTCTGGCAATTTTTTGTCCGCCCTGTACCTGTCTAGGTCATCTGCCAAATAGCCAACTGGCGTGTGGCAGCGAGAGCACATGGCAACCTCGGACTTCTCGTGGTCGCTTGACGCCTTCTTCACGTATTCGAAATAGACGGCGCGAAATACCGGGTCGATCCACGCGTTCGCCATCATCGAGCCCTTCCACTGGCCAAATATGTCGGCATGGCACCCGGAGCATACCTCCGGCGAGTAGAACTGCCCGGCCTTGTGCGAACCCGGCATGTCAGGCACAGTCCAGTCCATATTGGAAGGAGCCGTCGCCTTAGGGAGTACCCAGATGGGCGACGCCTTAGGGTGCTCCTTTGCCCAGTCGGCGTAGTCCTCGGCAAGTGCTGGCATGGCCTGAAGCAAAAGCAATAATATGATGGCTGCAGCTTTCTTCACTATAGCCTCCTATCAGATAAAAACCTTTTAAAATGCCAACTTAAATAAACCATCGTTTAGCCCCTTTGTCAATGAAATGGGGGCGAAGCGGTTGGTTCATTGCAAACTCAGGACGCTTGGATGTCCACCCTTTCGTTGATGGAAGCATGGAAAGGAATCGTCGATGAGCCACAAAAGCCTTGCGTTAGTGTACCTTATATGATACATTGCTTTCAGGAGGCTTGTTGATGGCCGGCAAACAACTGAAAGAGATACCCGTTATCTTCTATCGTACCTCGCTTGGTGCTGAGCCGGTCCGGGACTGGTTGCGCAGTTTGCCGAGTGAAGACAGGCGAACGATCGGGGTTGACCTCGCAACCGTGCAGGTTGGTTGGCCAGTCGGGATGCCATTGTGCCGCTCGCTTGGAAGCGGGTTGTGGGAAGTGCGCAGCACTCTACCGAGCCGCCGAATCGCGCGCATAATATTTTTCATACATGAGGGACAGATTATCGTTTTGCACGGCTTCATTAAGCAAACACAAAAAACACCACAAGACGAGCTCGAATTAGCGCGTAAAAGGATGAAGGAGGTGACGACATGAGTAAGAAAAGCCAACATTTGGGATCAACGCTCGATGACTTCTTGCATGAGGAAGGAATTTACGAAGCTGCTAAGACAGAGGCGGCTACGCGCGTGATCTCATGGCAGATTGCCGAGGAAATGCGCAAGAAGGGAATTACCAAGATGCAAATGGCCGACCTTATGCACACAAGCCGCACGCAGGTTGATCGTATTCTCAAGGCAAAGGGCAACGTGACAATTGAGACGCTACAACGCGCCGCCGCGCTTGTAGGTCGTGAACTTCGTCTTGAACTAGTGCAACCAACCCGTGAACGACCGAAAAAACGGGAAACCTTAGGTTAAGGCCGTGAATTTAAAACAAAAACTGTTAAAAGTTTACCGAAATAACACTCTAAAATACTGGTTTGCGACATCCTCTATATATTCGATGTCCTCCGTTTGTCCATGTTGTGGAAAACAGATTTGCCCCGTGAATTTTGGAGTGTCGGCATTAGTCGGCGGGATTTTTGCACTCGTGATCAACTTTAAGGTTGGTGTCCATGCCATTGGGCGATTTTTCGGGAGAAATTCCCAAGAATGCTCGCCGGCGGAAGTTGAGCCTTAGCGTGCTGCTTGAGGTGAAAGCTTTGTTTTCGTGAGGTGGTGACCAAAACCCCATCTACCTAACAAAATAAGACCACGACAACCTACAACAACTCGCCGCTCATGCCGCATTGCCCTCAATGACTAAGGCCGTGTCGTAGATAATACGAAAGCGTTACCATCGGTTCCCTTAATGCACTGGCGGGATTACCTGCCCCGACCACCGCCGCCAAACCCTCCACCGCCACCATAGCCTCCTCCTCCGCAGAGGTGGCCGGGTTTGTTTAGACAGCAAGCTGGATTTTTTAAGTGATAAGCTGCCCGTGTCCGGGCCAGCTCTCTAATAAAAGCCCTCTCTGGAAATGGGGGTGGGTTTTTTTTAATTAGGCTGCTGTACCTTTACTATTATTGTAATCGGCAAAAAGATCGGCAAATATATCCTAGTTATTAATTTTATACTTGATTTTAGTCTAATTAAGTTATATGGTTAACTCTAAATTAAATCGGCAATTAAATCGGCAAATATAAGGGTAAATTTAACTCACATGACTTCACAAATCCATAAAATGACACCGTTAATGCCTGAAGGGCCGCATGATCGCCAGTTTGAAGACTTAGCGCTAAAGGTAATGCAAAAATCGGCTGCCCTTGGCAGCCAACAGCATAAGATAACGCGCAATTCGCTTAAAGACATGCTGCGAATTATCAATAGCTATTACTCTAACTTAATAGAAGGCCATAGGACCCATCCTTATGACATTGCCAGAGCAATGGAAAAAAAGTACGATAGCGATCCAGCAAAGCGCAATCTTCAACTAGAAAGCGTAGCCCACATCGAAGTTCAGAAGTTGATGGAAAAGAAGCTGCTTGAAGAACCGGAGCTTAATATTGCCAGCAAAGAATTCCTTTGCTATCTGCATCGTGAGTTTTATGAAAGATTACCAGATGAGTTCAGGATCGTAACAGATCTAGAAACTAAAAGGGAGCGCAGAGTCATTCCCGGTGAATTGCGCGATGAAGATGTAATCGTTGGGCTTCACGTGCCACCTGAAAGCAAATATCTAGATGAATTGCTCGGCCGATACGAGGATTTTTATGCACCACATAAACACCACGGATCGGCAAAGCTTGTCGCTTTAGCGGCGGCTCATCACCGGCTTATGTGGATACATCCATTTCTTGATGGCAATGGTCGAGTTGTGCGTCTCTTTACTGAGGCATATTTCCAACGTATTGAAGTGACAGGTTTCGGCCTTTGGTCAGTAAGTCGTGGTTTAGCACGCAAAAACGCCGAATATAAGGCAGCACTACAGGGTGCAGATATTATTCGCCGAAATGATCTTGATGGCAGGGGACACTTGTCCAATGAAGGGCTAACATCTTTCTGTCGATTTTTTCTTGAAACCTGCCTTGATCAAGTTGAATATATGAACGACCTACTTCGCTTAGATGGACTCGTTGATAGGGTCAAGAATTATATTGATCTCCGTAATCGTGGCATGATTCCGGGGCCGCCGAACAAAGAACAGTCTATCAGACCCGAGGCGAGTAGGATGCTTCAGGACGTTATGGTATACGGTAAATTAACTCGCGGTGATCTCATTAAGGCATCCGGGTTAAAAGACCGCACAGGCAGGACTCTTCTCACTCGGCTACTAGATGAAGGCTTGCTAATATCAGACACTCCAAAGGGAGAAGTAAAACTAGGGTTTCCAATACATGCGACGGAATGGTTATTCCCGGGTCTGTATCCGCCTCAACGGTGATTGAACATCTAGATACTGCCTCTAAAAATCTCCTCATAACCGAGGCGGGAGGTTTGATAGGAAGGCTGCTGTCGTCATTTTAAGGGTCGTGACAAACCACGACAACCTACTGTGACAAGGTATGACAGATTACTGTGACAGAGGCAGGTGCAACAAAATTCACCTAGCAGGACAAGGGTCGCAGTCCGAGGGGACCAACTAACTACATCCCCTCGGACTTTCCCCAAACTTTCCCCAAACACGGTAGAATTGGCCATCTTTTGTTCTATTTTAATAGACTGAAATCAGATAGAAAGTGGACGCAACCGCCTATAAATGTTGATATTTGTTAGGTTATCCGAGGTCAACCCAAAACCGTCAATTCGGGTTCGAACCCCCCCAGCTCCACCAAAAAAAATCAAGGGGTTGGGCTATATGCTCAGCCCCTTCGGTTTTACAGGTGTCCGTATAAGTGTCCCCGCCATCCGACCTTTTTATCGTTTCAAGCTCGAAATCCTCAGGCGATACCACGTAATACTTTAAAGTAGTTTCAATCTTCTTATGGCCCATCCACTTTTGAAGCATCTTGGGCGGTATGCCCATAAAGACGCAGTTGGTGCCGAAGGTCCTTCTTAAGTCGTGGAAATGAACATCGGAAAGCCCGACCCTTTCTCTCGCCGCATTGAAAGCAAACAGGCGCGGTTCAGGAAATGTTGGAAGCCTGACTTTTGATCCCCCGTAAACCAAGAGCCTGTTAAAAAAACGAAGCTGACAACAGGCTCCAAAAGATTAAAAAAAAATTTAATGAAAAACTTGGTAGTGTCCTGGACACTACCAAAAACTTGCCAAAAAGAGGTAGTAGCCATTATAATATTACGATATGCTTAATTTTTTTCGCCTTTCTGCCTGAATTAACAGCAGTTTGGGTTACAAAAACGAGATACCTGCAAGAGATATACTAAAATTACAGGAGAGTTTATGGAAAAAACACCGAAAAATAAGCAGGCGCCCGAAGGTGACGGCGGGGCCAGAATGCTGCTGCTGGCCTCCATAGTGGAGTCTTCCGACGACGCTATCGTCGGCAAGACGCTCGACGGGGTTATCACCAGCTGGAACCCCGCGGCGGAACGGATGTACGGGTATAAGCCGAAGGAGATCATCGGCAAGCCAATCTCCATACTCCTGCCCCCGGACCGGCCAAAGGAGATGGATGAGATCCTCAAAAAGATCCGCAAGGGCGAACGCGTGGACCACTACGAAACAATCCGCGTACGCAAGGACGGCAGCTCCATCAACGTCTCGCTCACCGTCTCCCCTATCTACGACGCCGCTGGCAAGCTCATAGGTGTTTCGTCCATCAAGCGGGACATCACCGAACGCAAACGGGTGGAGGAGCAGCTCCTCGCCACTTCCCAGTACGCCAGAAGCCTCATCGAGTCCTCCGTCGACCCGCTGGTCACGATTAGCCCGGAAGGAAAGATCACCGACGTCAACGAGGCGACTATCAAGGTAACCGGCGTGTCGAGGGAAGAGCTTATCGGGACCGACTTCTCCGACTATTTTACCGAGCCGGGCAAGGCGCGCGAGGGTTACCGCCAGGTGTTCTCTCAGGGTTTTGTCACCGACTACCCACTGACCATCCGGCATAAGGACGGGCAGCTGACGGACGTGCTCTACAACGCCTCGGTTTACAAAGACCCGCAAGGCGCCGTGCTCGGCGTGTTTGCCGCGGCCCGCGACATTACGGCGCAGCGCCAGGCGGCACAGTACGCCAGAAGCCTCATCGAGGCCTCCGTCGATCCGCTGGTCACGATTAGCCCGGAAGGAAAGATCACCGACGTCAACGAGGCGACGATCAAGGTGACCGGCATGCCGCGTAAGCAGCTTATCGGGGCGGACTTCTCCGACTACTTCACCGAGCCGGACAAGGCGCGCGAAGGTTACAGGGAAGTCTTCGCCAAGGGGTCGGTCACCGACTACCCGCTTACAATACGCCACAAGGACGGGCAACTGACGGACGTGCTTTACAACGCCTCGGTTTATAGAGACGCGCAGGGCAACGTGTTGGGCGTGTTCGCCGCGGCCCGCGACGTGACGGCCCAGAAGCAGGCGGCGCAGTATGCCAGGAGCCTTATCGAGGCGTCGCTGGACCCGCTGGTAACCATCAGCCCGGAAGGCAAGATTACCGACGTCAACGAGGCGACGGCCAAGGTCACCGGCCTGCGAAGAGATGAGCTTATAGGGACGGACTTCTCCGATTACTTCACCGAGCCCGACGAGGCGCGCGAAGGTTACAGGGAAGTCTTCGCCAAGGGTTTTGTCACCGACTATCCGCTTACCATCCGCCACCAGGATGGGCAACTGACGGACGTCCTTTACAACGCCTCGGTTTACCGCGACGCGCAGGGCAATGTATTGGGCGTGTTCGCCGCCGCGAGAGATGTGACTGCGCAGAAGCAGGCCGCGCAGTATGCCAGGAGCCTCATCGAGGCCTCCCTCGATCCGCTGGTCACGATCAGCCCCGAAGGCAAGATAACGGACGTAAACGAGGCGACCGCCAAAGTCACCGGCCTGAGAAGAGATGAGCTTATCGGGACGGACTTCTCCGATTACTTCACAGAGCCTGACAAGGCGCGGGAAGGATACCGGGAAGTCTTCGCCAAGGGCTCGGTAACAGACTATCCGCTTACCATCCGCCATAAAGACGGGCAGCTCACGGACGTGCTCTACAACGCCTCAGTTTACCGCGACGTCTACGGAAACGTGCTGGGCGTGTTCGCCGCCGCGAGAGACGTGACAGCCCAGAAGCAGGCCGCGCAGTATGCCAGGAGCCTCATCGAGGCATCTCTCGACCCGCTGGTCACTATCAGCCCGGAAGGAAAGATTACCGACGTAAACGAGGCCACCACCAAGGTGACCGGCATGCGAAGAGATGAGCTTATCGGGACGGACTTCTCCGATTATTTCACCGAGCCGGACAAGGCAAGAGAGGGATACCAGCAGGTCTTCGCGAAGGGTTTTGTCACCGACTATCCGCTTACCATCCGCCACAAAGACGGGCGACTGATAGACGTTCTCTACAACGCCTCCGTTTATAGAGACGTACTGGGCAACGTATTGGGCGTGTTCGCCGCCGCCCGCGACGTGACGGAAAACAAGCGGGTCATGCGCGAGTTCTCCGAGACGAAGAACTTCCTGGACAACATCCTCCAGAGTTCGACCAAATACTCCATCATAGGAAAAGACTTGAACTACAAAATCCTCTCCTGGAACGAGGGCGCGCGCCTGAATTACGGTTATGACGGGGAAGAGATTATTGGCAGGGATTCGAATATCCTTCACTCGCCCGAAGACATAAAGTCGGGGGCCGTGGACAGGATGCTGAAGACGGCATATGACAAAGGGCTGGCGGAAGGCGAGTTCCTCCGAGTCCGGAAGGACGGTTCGCGTTTCGTGGCAAGCGTCGTCGTCACGCGCAGGAACGACGCCTCTGGCAACCCCATCGGCTACCTGCTCATGAGCACCGACATAACGGAAAAGAAGCAGGCGGAGGAGAAGCTGCGCGACGCATCGCAGTACTCGCGAAGCCTCGTCGAGGCATCACTGGACCCGCTGGTTACGATCAGCCCGGAAGGCAAGATCACAGACGTCAACGAGGCCACCACCAAAGTGACAGGCGTGCCAAGGGAAAAGCTTATCGGGACGGACTTCTCCGATTACTTCACTGAGCCTGACATGGCGCGCGAGGGGTACGAGCAGGTCTTCTCCAAGGGGTTCGTAACCGACTACCCCCTGACCATAAGACACAGAGACGGACGCCTAACGAACGTCCTCTATAACGCCTCCGTTTACAGGGACGCGCAGGGCAAGGTGCTGGGTGTTTTCGCCGCCGCGCGCGATGTGACTGCGCAGAAAGAGGCGGAGTCCAAGGTAGCCGAGCAGCGGGCCCGGGAAGAGCAGCGCGCCCGGGAGCTTGAGAGGCTGGCGGAACTGGAGAGGTTCCAGAAGCTGACCGTGGGACGCGAACTGAAGATGGTTGAGTTGAAAAAGGAGATAGAGGAGCTGAAAAAGGAAAATGAACAGTTCCGGAGATAGGCGTAAAGAGCCTTCCAAGGCACCGGCGCGGAGCGCGACGGAGTTCGAGGAGTATACCAGGGCAATGCTCAATATCCTTGAAGACTTCGCTGCGGAGAAGGAGCGCATGGAGGAGACCCAGAAGGCGATGCTGAACATCCTGGACGACTTCGACCACGAAAAGACCGGGGCCGAGGAAAATCAGAAAGCTATGTTGAACATCCTGGACGACTTTGCCGTCGAAAAGACCGGGGCCGAAGATAACCAGAAGGCGATGCTGAACATCCTGGACGACTTTACCATCGAAAAGACCGGTGCCGAGGAGAACCAGAGCGCGATGTTGAACATCCTGGACGACTTTGCCGTCGAAAAGGCTGGTGCCGAGGAGACCCAGAGGGCGATGTTGAACATCCTGGACGACTTCGACGTGGAGAAGATGAAGTCCGAGGCCGCCAACCGCGATCTCCAGGAGGCGTTTGATTCCCTGCGCAGGGCGAAGGGTGCGGCTGATGCCGCTAACCGGGAGCTTGAGGCGTTCAGCTATTCGGTTTCTCACGACCTGCGGGCTCCGCTCAGGCACATCAAGGGGTTCGTCGAACTCCTCAAGGAGGATGCAGGCCCCAGCCTTAACGAAGACAGCCGGGAGTCCCTGGACACCATTTCAGGCGCGGCTTCGAAAATGGGCAACCTGATCGACGACCTGCTCTCGTTCTCAAGGATGGGCCGCGCGGACATGAGAAAGAAAAAGATTGAGCTGGATAAGCTTGTTAACGAAGTCATCAGTGAAATGTCGAAGGAGACAGGGGAAGCAGGTATTACATGGAAGGTAGACGCCCTTCCTGTAGTATACGGCGACCCGGCAATGTTAAAATTAACACTCGTGAACCTTATCTCAAACGCGGTAAAATTCACCCGTCATACCGCCGGCCCTATAATTGAAGTCGGCTCGTTTACATCAGATGAGGGCGATACCGTCATTTTCGTGAAAGATAACGGCGCCGGGTTCGACATGCAATATATAGATAAGCTGTTCGGAGTATTCCAGCGCCTGCACAAGCCGGAAGATTTTGAAGGGACTGGCATAGGCCTTGCGAACGTAAGAAGGATTATCACCAGGCACGGCGGCAAAACGTGGGCTGAAGGGGCCGTGGGCAAGGGCGCCACGTTCTACTTCTCCTTGCCCAAATTCATGCCGGAAGAATAGGAATGGCGCTAATAGAAAAATAGCGATACTATTAGTAGTAGCGCAGTAATTAAGGCGAATTGCTGTTAATGAAAGGGTATTGATGGAAATGGCGATTAGAAAGATTTTGCTGTGCGAGGACAACCCGAATGACTTAAAGCTCACTCTTATCGCCCTCAAAAAGCGCAACGTCTTAAACGAAGTAGACGTGGTGACGGACGGCGCGGAAGCCCTTGATTATTTACACCGCAGAGGGAAATATGAGGGAGCGGGAAAGCTCAACCTGGCGGTCATATTGCTCGACCTCAAGATGCCGAAGGTTGACGGCCTGCAAGTGCTCCGGGAGATAAAATCCCATGATGCGCTAAGTCTGATACCGGTGGTGGTGCTGACGTCATCCCGCGAGGACAGGGACATCATCGAAAGCTACAAGCTTGGAACCAATGCATATGTCGTGAAACCGGTGGATTTCCAGGAGTTCGCCGACGCTATAAGTGCCTTGGGGCAGTTCTGGGCCATCCTAAACGAGGTGCCGTTGGAAGCGGTAGAAGCTAAGGGAAATTAACTCCTGAGCGTAACGAAAGAAACAACAATGCCTATACGGATACTTCACCTCGAAGACGAAGACCTTGACGCCAGGCTGGTCAGCACTAAACTGAAGGCTGATATAAAAGACTGCGAGATAGTGCGCGCCAGGGGCAAAGAGGACTTCGAGGAGCTCCTGGGCAAAGAGAAATTCGACGTATTCCTCATCGACTTCGCGCTTCCGGGCTATGACGGCATGGCGGCATTAAAGGCCGTCAGGAGGCTCGACCCCATTGTACCCTTTATAATATTGTCGGGGACTATCGGGGAGGCACGGGCGATAGAAACCCTGAAGCTAGGCGCGACCGATTTCGCGTTGAAGGACGAGCTTGCCCGGCTAGCGTCCATCATCCGCCGGGCCCTCAAGGAAGCGGCCGAAAAAGCCGAACTCGCCGAGCAGCACGAGATGTTCCGCAACCTCTCCGAGGAGTCGATCGCGGGGATCTATATCATCCGGGAGGGCCGCTATACCTATGCAAACAGGGCTTTCGCTGAGATATTCGGCTACACCAGGGAAGAGATTATGTCCATGGACTACCTGGACCTTATCCATCCCGATTTTAAGGATCACGTCCGGGAGAATATAAGAAAGCGGTTGGACGGAGAGGTTAAAAGCATCCATTATCAGGTAAAAGCGATTAAAAAAAACGGCAACGTAATAGACGTCGAAAAGACCGGGACCCATACTCTCCTGAAAGGTGGGCCCGCTATAATAGGCACATGCCTTGATATTACCGAGAAGACGAAGGCGGAGGAAGAAAGAAAACGCACGGAAGAGCAGATACGGCTGCAGAACGAATGGCTTAGCGTGACGCTAAAGAGTATAGGCGATGCGGTAATCGCGACGGATAGAGAAGGCAACGTTACGTTCATGAACGCGGTTGCCGAGCGGGCGACGGGCTGGAAGTCAAGCGAGGCCGAGGGCCAGCCGCTGGGCAAGGTCTTCAATATCATCAATGAACTTACCCGCGAGCCCGCTGAGAACCCGGTGACGCGGGTGCTGAGCGAAGGCCGTGTCGTAGGCCTCGCCAACCACACAGCATTAATCAGCAAGACCGGCGACGAAATTATTATTGAAGACAGCGCGGCACCTATCCGCGATGCAAACGACAGTGTCATCGGCGTAATCTTAGTCTTCCATGATGTAACCGAGAAGCATAGGGTTCAGGAGGAAGCGGTCCATACGCAGAAACTGGAAAGCCTCCGCGTCCTCGCCGGTGGAATCGCGCACGACCTGAACAACCTGATGGTCGCCGTATTGGGAAACGCGGGACTTGCGCTGCGGATGCTCCCCGCCGGTTCCCCGGCGCGCGAGTTTGTGGCCGACATAGAGAAGTCCACGGAGAAGGTGAAGAACTTCTCCAAGCAGATCCTGAGCTTTACCAGCAAAGCCGCTCCCAAAAAAGAGCCTGTCCAGTTAAACGAGGTCGTAAAAGATACCGCGCATTTCCTCATGGCCTCGATTTCAAAAACCGCCGCGCTCGAATACAGCCAATCGGACGGACTTCCGCCGATAATGGCCGAGCCTCAGAACATGCAGCAGATTGTGATGAACCTCATAATCAACGCCTCGGACGCAATCGGCGATAACAAGGGGACTATAAAGGTCTCGACCGGTAAAATATACGCTGACCGAGAATACCTGGACAGCCTTCGTCCGGCCGGGCTACCAGAGGGCAATTACGTGTACGTCGAGGTCTCGGACACCGGCTGCGGCATGAGCGTCGAGACGCGCAGGAGGGTTTTCGAGCCTTTCTTTACTACGAAGTTCACTGGAAGGGGGATAGGACTATCGGCCGTGTTCGGGATAGCGAGCGCGCACGGCGGGGCCGTAGGTCTTGAGAGCGAGGAGGGTTGCGGCGCGACATTCAGGATACTCTTACCCGTCCCCGCGAAGGCGGTGGAGGTAGCAGCGACGAAGCCTGATGCTGAAGACGTCTGGAACGGCAAGGGCAGCATTCTCCTGGTAGACGATGAAAAAGACTCGCTGCATATGGCAAAGTTAGTGCTCGAGGGCGCAGGTTACAGCGTTTTGACGGCGGGGGACGGGGCCGAGGCGATAAAAATCTACCGCAAGAATTCAGATACCATATCCGCCGTGATAATGGATCTGGTCATGCCGCACGTACGCGGAGACGCGGCTGTGAAAGAGATGAGGGCGATAAAGGAAGACGTAAATGTCCTGCTCCTGAGCGGATATCACGAAATTGACCTGACAGAGATAAAAAACGGACCTGGCAAGACCGCCATCCTGGAGAAGCCATACAAGATTAATAAACTTCTTGGGGTGGTACAGGATATTTTAAAGGCTTGACTATTTTTTGCCGCCCCATCCAACCTTTTAATAGCTTCAAGCTCGAAATCCTCAGGCGATACCACGTATGAACATCGGAAAGCCATACGCTTGGGTTCTTTCTCTTATTTAATAACAATTGATAATTAGATTTTTGACAAAATTTTGTTTTAAATGTAAGTTAAGAGTGAGCCTGATATAAATTTTGTTTTAGCATAATATCAAATATCCCTAATATTCCTGAGCCGCAATCCTCAAAATGAGAGGACAAAAAATGAAGATGATACAGTTGATATTCGCGGCATTTATTTTAACTGTGCCGCCTCTCTCCATTGCGTGTTCGGCTGACGAGTTTGTCAGGCCCTCCCGGGAGGAGATACAAACTGAGGTCTCGAATATAAACGCGGCCATACAGGCGAAAGGTGCCAGATGGGTTGCGGGTGAGACCTCGATGACCGGGCTTTCTCCGGCGGAACGCAAGGCGCGCCTGGGAGTTTTAATACCGCCGCCTGATCAGACAGCCCCTATATCGGGCGTCGCTGCCGAAGCGGATACGTTTATACCGGCAGTAGCTAGCGCTGCCCAGACCGGGGTCCTGGACTGGCGGAATTATGGCGGCGGCAAATTCAAAATAACACCCGGCAACTACGTTACACCTGTACGCGACCAGCAACAGTGCGGTGACTGCTGGGCCTTCGGCTCCGTCGCAGCCCTCGAGTCCAGGACGCTTATGACAATGAATACCCCGGGTGTTGACCTCGACCTTTCCGAACAAGTCCTGCTTTCATGCGACCTTAACGACGAAGCCAATGGAGACGGTTGCAGTGGCGGGAATCTAGTTACAAAATTTTTTGTAGATACGGGCGTTCCCGTCGGGTCCTGCTACCCTTACACCCAGGCGGAAGGCTCCTGTGGTTACGCCTGCAGTAACTATTGGGCTGGGATAGGCAATTATAAAATCACAGGATATAAATGGATTGCCAACTACTGGGGACGATATTTTGGCGTAGCTCAGACAAGGCCGACCGTCAATGGCCTGAGAAACGCGCTTTACAGCTACGGGCCGATAGTAGTATCTTTTGAGGTATTCGACGACTTCGATTCATATACGTCCGGCATATACTCGTACACATGGGGGAGTGACCAGGGTGCCCATGCCGTCCTGCTGGTCGGATACGACGACAACAACAAATGTTTCATCGTAAAGAACTGCTGGGGGCCAAATTGGGGCGAGAGCGGATTTTGCAGGATAGCCTATAGTCAGGTGGGCGCCGTCCCTACCGTGAACCATAACAAATGGGTCTTCAAGGACCCCTTTTTCGGAGGCTATGCGCTTGCGTACGACGGCGCACGGCCGGGTGTCCTTTATACCGATATCGAGACACCCGTAAATAACACCTACCTGAGCCGGAAGGTAAACGGGGCACACTGTACGATTAAAGGGACCGCAAATACAGACTCCTTATACCTGGAGCCAGTGGGGATCTCGACTGACGGCGGAAGCACATGGCCCACCGCCACGGACACTTCCAGAGGCACATGGACAACGTGGCGCTACGAATGGATACTACCTGCCACAGACAACAAGTACGTCGTCGAGTCCGAGGTGATGGACAACAACGGTAACAGGGTGACAAGTACGCCTGTTACCGTTCTGGTTGACAGTACCCCGCCGTCCTCCGAAATCACCGCACCTGCCACGGGAAGTGCGCTAAACGCCACAACCTACACCATAACCGGCACCGCCTCGGACAATCTGGCGGGCGTCGCCAAGGTAGAGGTCAGTACCAACGGCGGAATTACGTGGCACCTTGCAACGGACACCTCCGGCAACGGCACATGGACGACGTGGGACTACGTCTGGGCCTTAAGGAAAGGACATTTCATCATAAAATCCCGGGCGATCGACCTTGCAGGCAACGTCGAGAAGTCAGGGGCGGGAGTGGCGGGAGTGAGTGTTACGGTTTCCCTGCCATTGCTATAACAGGTCCAGACCAAGACCGGAAACAGCGTCACCGACCAAGCGGGTCGGACATCATTCAATATACCATTGTTAGAGTCAACCAGCGTCTCACTGTTCCTGCCTGTACGTTAAACATGCTTACTTTTGACGCTTCCGGTTTGTTTTGTTAACCTTTAGGAGTTACAACCCAAATATGAGGCGAACCTATGCGCCTTCATGCCATAAAAAAAGACGACCTGCCGGGCTTCGTGGAGGGCCTTCTCATAGACTACGAGGTGGTCGGTCCCGCGGCCAGGGAATTCAAATTCGCATACCGGAAGATAGACTCTTTCGGTGATCTTGCACTCGATTACAACACGACCCTCCTGCCGCCAAAAAAATACGTCATGCCTCAACGTGAAACGCTTTTCAGCTACACACTCGGTTCCGAGCCGGGTCTTCAGGCGTCGTTCGAGACCACAAGGCGCGTCATATTCGGCGCGCACTCCTGCGACATACACGGCATAGCTCTGCTTGACGACATATTCGCGGAGGGACGACCCGACCTCCACTACCTTACGCGGCGCGAAAACACATTCATTGTTGGGATAGACTGCAAGGAGCCGTGCTGGGAGCATTCTTTCTGCAAGAGCATGGGCACCCTGAAGCCGCACGGGGGATTCGACCTCTTCCTCACGGACCTGGGCGAGCTCTATGCCGTGGAGGGGACCGAAAGGGGGAAGGCCCTGCTGGAGGCCGGCCGGTTCTTCCCGGCGGATTATTACGTGATGGACCGCTTCTATGCCGCATGGCGTGAAAAGATGGAGAGTTTCCCGGACAGGATTTTATACGATACGGCAAAACTGCCCCAGATGCTGGCCGAGGCCTATGACGACGTCATTTGGGACGCCCTGGAGGAAAGGTGCTTCGACTGCGGGGCCTGCACCGTGGTTTGCCCCACATGCTACTGCTTCGACGTCCTTGACGAGGCCGACGCGGGTCTACAAAAAGGCGTCCGGTTCAGGAAGTGGGACAGCTGCCAGTTGCAGGATTTTGCGGCCGTGGCGGGCGGAGGGAATTTCCGGGGCAAGAGGAGCGACAGGCTCCGGCACAGGCTTTTCAGAAAAGGCAAATACTTCAAGGAGAAGTTCGGGCGGTTCGCCTGCGTGGGTTGCGGCAGATGCGGCCAGGCCTGCCTCGTCCATATAGACGTCAAAGACATATTCAACCAACTGAGCGGGTGAGGCCTGTGGATAGAAGCTCGATATATCTGCCGCGCCTCGCGGAAATAATCGACGTACGGCCCTTGACCTCGCGTGAAAAGCTGTTCACGGCGAGGCTTAAGGACGGATGCCGGATTGACCATGTGCCGGGCCAGTTCGTGGAACTGTCAATATTTGGAGTCGGGGAGGCCCCGATATCCATATCGTCTTCTCCGGGACGGGAAGGCGCCTCCTTCGAGCTCTGCGTAAGGAATGCGGGCAGCCTCACAAACGCCCTGCACAACCTGGCCGCGGGCTCCGTCGTCGGCATAAGGGGCCCGTTCGGACGCGGCTTTCCGGTCGATGAACTTATGGGGCATGACCTGCTTTTCGTGGCGGGCGGGCTTGGGATTGCACCGCTTCGCTCGATGATAGATTTAGCCGTGGAGAGGCGGGGCGACTTCGGCTCGCTCACGCTCCTTTACGGAGCGAGGTCTCCGTCCGACATGCTCTTCACGGACGATATCAGGAGATGGGGCGCGGTGGACGGATTCAGGGTAGAGACCACGGTGGATTTGGGCGACGGCTCCTGGACCGGGCACGTAGGCGCCATAACCAGGCTCTTTGAGCAGGTTAACCCCGACCCTGTGCGGACGATGGCATTAGTGGTGGGGCCGCCGGTGATGTTCCGGTTCGTACTTAAGGCCTTGCTTTCAAAAGGCGTATTTGAGAGCCGGGTGTATCTCTCGTTGGAGCGGCGCATGAAGTGCGGAGTGGGCAAGTGCGGCCACTGCCAGGTGGACGATGTTTACGTCTGCCAGAAGGGGCCGGTCTTCCCGTACACGAGGATTCGGAAACTGCCGGAGGCGCTATAGTGAAACCAAAGGTGGCCGTGTTTGCGTTCACAAGCTGCGAGGGATGTTCTCTTGTCATCTTGGAATTGGAAGAGTATCTCACGGAGATCGTAGAGCAGGTGGAGTTCGTCAACTTCAGGGAAGTCATGGACGAAAAGCGCGACGACTATGACATAGCGATAATAGACGGTGCGATAACGCGCGAGGCAGAGGTAGAAGAGCTTAAGGCTATTCGCGGGCGGGCGAAGGTTCTGGTTGCCATGGGGGCCTGCGCAGTGCAGGGCGGACTTTACTGCCTGAAGAACTTCCACGACCAGCAAAAGACTTTGGAATATGTATATGGCGACAAGGCGGGGTCCTTCGACACTATGCGAGTGAGGCCGCTATCGCACTACGTGGCCGTGGATTTTAATATCTACGGCTGCCCAATAGACAAGAAGGAATTCCTCGAGGTGTTCCGCTCGCTTATCCTGGGCAAGAGGCCGAACATCCCCGATTACCCGATATGCAATGAATGCAGGATGGCCGAGAACATATGCGTCTTCGACAGGGGACTGTCGTGCATGGGCCCGGTAACGAGGGCCGGATGCGGGGCCATATGCCCGTCTCGCGGGATTGGCTGCTGCGGCTGCCGGGGCATGGTGGACAAGCCGTTCGTCCTGTCGCACAGGCGCATCATGGCCGAGCACGGCGTGAGCGAAGAGGACTACATCGCGAAGTTGCGGGAGTTCAACGGGTGGTACTGGGAAGAGACCTCGACTCATGAAAAATCTTAACATCAAGATAGACAGTGTAACCCGGGTAGAAGGACACGGCAATATCGTCCTCGACGTAAAGGACGGTGCGCTTGTGGATGCCCGCTTCGACGTGGTCGAGTCCCCCAGGTTCTTCGAGGTAATGCTTCAGGGGAGGAGGTACACCGACGCGTCCTGGATAGCCTCGCGCATTTGCGGCATATGCGCCGTGACGCACACGACCGCATCCATCAGGGCGACCGAGGACGCCTTCGGGCTTGCCCCGTCCCGGCAGACCGTCGCGCTAAGGAAGCTGATATTCCACGGGGAAATGATGCAGAGCCACATACTGCACTTGTACTTCCTTGCGGCCCCGGACTTCTTCGGCGCGGGGAGCGTCATATCGCTTGCGGGGACGCATGGCGAAGTGGTGAAGCGCGCCCTCAGGATGAAGGGCCTCGCGAACGATATTTGTGCCGTGGTGGGCGGAAGGCATGTGCATCCCGTAACGATGGCGGTAAACGGGTTCACGTGCGTGCCGGAGGTAGCGAGGCTCCGGGAGCTTAAGCGCCATCTTGTCGAGGCGAGGCCGGACATGGACGAGACTGTCGAACTTTTCAAGGGGTTTGCCTTCCCGGACTTCACGCGGGAGACCGAGTATATCTCCCTTAAGGGTGTTGAGGAGTACCCGTTTTATTCCGGCGACATAACCTCTTCGGACGGGTACGATATAAAACCTCACGATTACAAGGAAAAGATTGTGGAGACGGTTATACCGACCTCGACCGCGAAACGGGCAAGGGCAAACCGCAGCTCATACATGGTGGGCGCCCTTGCGAGGTTCAACAACAACCACGGCCTCCTTCACCCCAAGGCAAAGGAAGCGGCGAAGGCCCTGGGGCTTACCGCCCCCTGCCATAACCCGTATATGATAAACTTAGCCCAGGTGGTGGAGACCGTCCATTGCCTGGAGGAAGCCATAAACACCATAGACGGCCTCCTGACTAAGGGTATCAGGCGGGAAATCGCGGACTCTGTCCCAAGGGATG
>JBARKJ010000085.1:0-58664 GCA_049801375.1 Nitrospirota bacterium
CGGATGTGAAGCACATGCTGCTGGGACACTGGGGCACGACCCCCGGGCAGAACTTCATATACGTGCACTTGAACCGGGTCATCAAGAAATACGACCTCGATATGATTTATGTCTCCGGCCCCGGACACGGCGGCCCGGCCGTTGTGGGCAACACTTACCTCGAAGGCACCTACAGCGAAATTTATCCGAACATCAGCCAGGACGAGGCCGGGTTGCAAAAGCTTTTCAAGCAGTTCTCGTTTCCTGGCGGAATTCCAAGTCACGCCTCGCCGGAGTGTCCGGGTTCGATCCACGAGGGCGGCGAATTGGGCTACTCGCTCAGCCATTCGTTCGGAGCGGTCTACGACAATCCTGATCTCGTCGTCGCGTGTGTCGTCGGCGATGGCGAAGCGGAAACCGGGCCCCTGGCCACGGCGTGGCACTCGAACAAGTTTCTAAATCCCGCCACCGACGGCGCGGTGTTACCGATCCTGCATCTCAACGGCTACAAGATTGCCAACCCGACGATCCTCGCCCGCATCACCCGCGAAGAATTGGAACAGTTGCTCCGAGGCTACGGGTGGACGCCTTACTTCGTCGAGGGGCACGCGCCTGCGCTGATGCACGAGGCTATGGCCTCGACGCTTGACACGGCAGTGGAGCAAATCAAGAAAATTCAACAGGATGCCCGAGTCCGCGGCGACTTGGCGCGCCCGCGCTGGCCGATGATCGTCCTCAACTCGCCCAAGGGATGGACGGGGCCGAAGATGGTCGATGGCCTGCAGATTGAAGGTACCTTCCGTGCGCACCAGGTGCCGCTCTCCGACCCAGCCACCCATCCCGAACACCTCAGGCTGTTGGAAGACTGGCTGAGGAGCTACAAGCCGGAGGAACTCTTCGATGAGCAAGGCCGGCTGAAACCGGAACTAGCTGATCTTGCGCCCAAGGGCGAACGACGCATGGGCGCGAATCCCCACGCTAACGGCGGCATACTGCTCCGCGACCTGCGGATGCCGGATTTCCGCGACTACGCGGTCGACGTTCCCTCGCCGGGGGTGCGCGGCATCGGCGACACACATGTGCTCGGGCGTTTCCTCCGCGATGTGGAGAAGCTAAACCGTGAGCAGCGGAATTTCCGGGTCTTTGGTCCTGACGAGACGATCTCCAACGGCCTCGAAGCGCTCTTTGAAGTGACCCAACGCCAATGGGACGCCGCGACCGCGCCGAACGACGAATTTCTCGCACCCACCGGGCGCGTGATGGAAATGCTCAGCGAGCACCAATGTGAGGGCTGGCTCGAGGGCTACCTCCTTACCGGTAGGCATGGACTCTTCAACTGCTACGAGGCCTTTATTCACATCGTCGATTCGATGTTCAACCAGCACGCCAAGTGGTTGAAGGTCACGTCGCACCTGCCGTGGCGGCGGAAGATCTCCTCGTTGAACTACCTGCTGGCCTCGCATGTCTGGCGCCAGGACCACACCGGCTTCACCCACCAAGATCCCGGTTTCGTCGACCATGTCGTGAACAAGAAGGCCGAGGTCGTGCGGGTTTACCTTCCGCCGGATGCAAACTGCCTGCTGTCGGTGATGGACCACTGCCTGCGCAGCCGCCACTACGTCAATGTAGTGATCGCGGGCAAACACCCGGCGCCGCAGTGGCTGACGATGGACGCCGCCGTCAGGCACTGCACCGAGGGCATCGGCATATGGCAGTGGGCCAGTAACGACCAGTGCTTTGCGCCCGACGTGGTCATGGCCTGCTGTGGCGACGTACCCACGCTGGAGACACTCGCCGCCGTATCCATTATGCGCGAGCATCTGCCAGACCTGAAAATCCGGGTGGTCAACGTCGTTGACCTCATGAAGCTGCAGCCGCAAACCGAGCACCCGCACGGGTTGAGCGACACCGATTTCGACGAGCTCTTCACCAAGGACAAGCCGGTCATCTTCGCCTTCCATGCCTACCCGTGGCTGATCCACCGGCTGACCTACCGCCGCACCAACCACGACAACATACACGTCCGCGGTTACAAGGAAGAGGGCACCATTACCACGCCCTTCGACATGACGGTTCTGAACGAGCTGGATCGCTTCCATCTCGTGATGGATACCATCGACCGCCTGCCGCAGACCGGCGGCAAGGGCATCTACCTGAAGCAGCAGCTCAAGGACAAGCTTGTCGAACACAAGCAGTATATAGAACGGCACGGCCAGGACATGCCGGAAATCCGGAACTGGAAGTGGAACGACGACAAATGAAGCACAAGATTCGGCAGCCCCATCGAAGACCTCTATGTCTTGCAACCTTAATCAGGATTATCAAGAAAGGACCACTCTCGTGAAAATCGACTTATCAGGAAAGACTGCCATCGTCACGGGCTCAACGGCCGGAATCGGCTAATGAAAGCAAGCTCATGAAAAAGAAACGATGCGCCTGGGTCAACCTGGACGATTCGCTGATGCTCCAGTATCACGATCACGAATGGGGTGTGCCAGTCCACGACGACCGCAAACACTTTGAGTTCCTCGTGCTCGAAGGGGCGCAGGCCGGACTCAACTGGTCGATCGTGCTTAAAAAACGGGAAGGTTATCGCCGTGCCTTCAGCCAGTTCGACCCTGAGAAAGTGGCGCGATATACTGACGAGCGAATTCGAGAGCTCACATTGGACCCGGCGATCATTCGAAACCGGATGAAAATAGAAGCCGCAGTGCGCAACGCCCGGGCGTTTCTCGCAATTCAGGAAGAGTTCGGAAGTTTTGACGCCTATTGCTGGCACTTCGTCAATGGACGGCCCAAGCTGAATCGGTGGAAGGCGACAAGGGAGATTCCAGCGACCTCACCCGAATCCGACGCGTTCAGCAAGGATCTCAAGCGACGCGGATTCGGCTTCGTCGGTCCTACCGTCATTTATGCGCACATGCAGGCGGTCGGCATGGTGAATGATCACCTCGTCGATTGTTTCCGATATCAAGAGATTCGGCAACTCGATTAACTGATGGAGGACTCAAACATGATCTGCACGCATATCACCTGCGGAAAAGAATATCGCCATGACCGATGAATATCCGCTTCTTAAGTCGTCCCTTTCCACGGTTGCCGCGGTGTTTCCGACTTTGAAGCCGGCGCAGATGGAGCGCATGACTGCGTTGGGGCGCGTCCGCCAGGTTCAGAGCGGCGAGGTCCTCGTAGAGGCAGGGGAGAAGGACGCACCGATATTCGTCATTAAGACCGGCCAGTTGGAAGCCCTCCGGCCATCGGAGGCGGGCGACAAGCTGCTGGTACTTTTTCTGCCAGGGCAGTTTACCGGCGAGATGGGTATGCTGTCCGGACGCCGCATCCTGGTCCGGATTCGCGCCAGGGAAGCCGGCGAGGTGATCGAAATCGACCGCAACCACCTGCTCCAGATGGTGCAGACCGACAGCGAGCTTAGCGAGATATTCATGCGGGCCTTCATCCTGCGCAGGGTGGAGCTGATTGCGCAGGAGTTAGGAAACGTCGTAGTCCTCGGTTCGGCCCATTCCCATGGTACGCTTCACATCAGGGAATTCCTGACGCGCAACGGGCAGCCCTACTCATACGTTGACCTCGACCGGGAGGCCGGCGTGCAGGACCTGCTGGACCGTTTTCATGTCGCCGTGAACGATGTACCCGTGGTGATCTGTTACGGCAATACGGTGCTTCGCGACCCGACCGACGGCCAGGTAGCCGAGTGCCTTGGCTTCAACGAGGCGATTGACCTGACCGCTTTGCGTGACGTCGTGATTGTCGGCGCCGGGCCCGCAGGCCTCGCGGCTGCCGTGTACGCCGCTTCGGAAGGACTGGACGTCCTGGTGCTGGAAGCAGAATCGCCCGGAGGGCAGGCTGCTTCAAGTTCTATGATAGAGAACTACCTGGGCTTTCCGGCGGGCATTTCAGGTCAGGAGCTTGCATCAATGGCGTACACGCAGGCGTTGAAATTCGGTGCACAAATCATGGTTGCTGAAGGCGCGAGGCGGCTTATGGGAGACCATAAGCCGTACTCCATAGAGACCGGCGGTCCACCCGTGCAGGCGCGCTCGGTTATCATTGCGACCGGCGCACAATATAGAAAGCTGCCTCTCGATAACCTGTCGCAATTCGAGGGTGCCGGTGTCTATTACGCGGCGACTTACGTCGAGTCCCAATTGTGCGCTGATGATGAAGTGATCGTCGTGGGCGGGGGCAACTCCGCCGGGCAGGCGGCTGTATTTCTTGCGCAAAGCGCAAAACGCGTTCACCTGCTCGTCCGGTCCGAAGGACTGGCGGACAGCATGTCACGCTATCTGATCCGGCGCATCGAAGAGACTCCCGCCATCGCCTTGCGGTTGCAGGCGGAAATCACGGCTCTCATGGGAGGCGACCACCTTGAGCGCGTGCAATGGCGGGATAGTAAAACGGATACGGTGGAGACTCACGAGGTCCGCCATGTCTTCGTTATGACGGGCGCGACGCCGAATACGTTGTGGCTCGGTGGGTGTGTCGCTCTCGACGAGGGCGGGTTTATCAAGACGGGCCCGGACCTCTCAAAAGAAGAACTTATGGCGGCGCATTGGCCACTGCTCCGGAACCCTTATCTGTTAGAGACGAGCCTGCCGGGAGTGTTCGCCGTCGGCGATGTCAGAAGCGGCAACGTCAAGCGTGTCGCGTCGGCGGTTGGCGAGGGATCAATTGCGATCGCCTTCGTCCATAAGGTGCTACACGAATAAAGAAGGTTAATATAAAACATACGGAGAACAGGTAACTTATTGGAAAGATTTGGTGCCGGCGGCCGGAATCGAACCGGCACAAGGTTGCCCTTACTGGATTTTGAGTACGAAGGAGTTCTAATTGGTAATCTGAAAAGCCCTTGATTTCAAAGGACTTATCTTTTGATTCAAGGGCTTTTCTTTTTATTTCTATTGTTGCTCCTGATTGCTTCTGATTGCTCATCATTGATGGTCAGGGTTGCAAAAAGATTACACCCTGCTTTCAGAGGGCAGTGACCGCTGGTTCGAAACCAGCATCGCCAAATGTAAAATCATTGAGTACGGGAGCCGTCAAAGCTCCCGCAACTTTGAATATTGATTTCAACGTTGTGCTTAATTTTTAGGCATACGTCGCTGCTCCAGTTCCTTTCCTTTCCTGCCGTGTTTGTGCGGCGGCCTACAATAACCTCGTTCAATCAATACGTTACATGTCGTGAGATCTCTTATTTTATCTTCTGGCACAAAAATTGTATTTAAGCCTCGTATGATAAAAGAGAAAGACGAAAAAATCCTCGAACTCACAACCCTGTACGAGGTAGCGAGGCTCGCGTCGTCTTCGCTGGACCTTAACTCGACACTGGGTTCAATACTTCATGCGCTGTCGGTATCGCTTGAGATGAAGCGGGGTACGCTGACGCTGCTCGATTCTTCTACGGGCGTCCTGGAGGTTCGGGCGTCCTATGGCCTCAGTGCAAGCGAAATGAAGCGCGGGAGATACAAGATTGGGGAGGGTGTGACAGGGAAAGTGTTCGAGACGGGTCTTCCGTTCATCGCCCCGGACGTGAAAAAGGAACCGCTGTTTTTAAACAGGACCGGTTCGCGCGGAGATATAAAGAAGGAGAACATATCATTCATCGGCGTGCCGGTAAAGGTCAGGAACAAGGTTATAGGCGTGCTTTCCGTGGACAGGCTCTTTCCGGTGAAGGTGGATTACGAGGAAGACGTGCGGCTTTTAAATATCGTCGCCTCCATCATCGGACAAGCGGTAATCCTGCACGACATGATAGAGGCTGACAAGAAGAAGCTTGTCCAGGAGAACGTCCAGCTCAAAAGGGAACTTGGAAAAAAATACAGCCTGCCGAACATCATTGGTACCACCGATACCATGCAGGAGGTTTTTCACTCGGTTGAGGTAGTTAGCAAGAGCCAGTCGACCGTGCTGATAAGGGGCGAGTCCGGTACCGGCAAGGAGCTCATTGCTAAGGCAATACATTACCAGAGCCCTCGCAGCAAGGGGCCATTCATCAAGTTCAACTGCGCCGCAATACCGGAAGGCTTACTTGAAAGCGAACTTTTCGGTCATGAAAAAGGCGCGTTCACCGGAGCAATCGCGGCAAAAAAGGGCCGTTTCGAGCTCGCCCAGGGTGGCACTATATTCTTAGACGAGATTGGCGATCTGCCTCTTTCGCTTCAGCCTAAGATGCTCCGTGTCCTGCAGGAGCATGAGTTTGAGCGTGTAGGCGGAGAAAGGACCATTAAGGTGGATATCAGGGTAATCGCGGCGACAAGTCGGGACCTTGAAAAGTCACTGGAAAAAGGCCTGTTCCGTGAGGACCTGTACTACAGGCTGAACGTCGTCCCCATATTCATCCCGCCGCTTAGGGACAGGCGGGAGGACATACCCGAACTGATCGATTACTTTTCCAAAAAGTACGGCGCGAGGGCGGAAAGGGAAGTGCGTTTTACGGAGGAGGCGGTCGTGGCCTTAACGCGCTACCCCTGGCCCGGCAACGTGAGGGAACTCGAAAACGTCATCGAACGCACCGTGGTAATGACCGACAGTAATATTATAGACGAGCCTAGTCTGAAGCTCTTGCCTGTCCAGATAAAGCCGTTAAATAAATCCAGTGAACATGAAGCCCTGCCGCAGACAATCCAGGATGTGGAACTCAAGGCCCTTAAGGAAGCCCTTGTCCGCACGGGGTGGCGTCAGGCCGCCGCGGCAAGGCTTTTGGGGATCACGCCCCGCCAGATCGGATATAAGATGCGCAAGTACGGCATTTTTTCTTCAGATAACCATCCGTTATAGAATAACCAAATAACGAATATCAAGCCGGATTCTTCCGATTGTCTTTCCTCGTCGCGAGCAAAAGCGCGTGTATATGAGTCGCTCGGCGGGCGGAGGGTCATCCCATTTGGCGATACTCGTCTTGCGATTCCACTTGTCCGACATTTTTGTGTTAACCCCTACCAAATTGTTCCATGTTTAACTTTTTATCGTAGGGCTGGAATTCCAACAAAGCCTTACCAATCGGGCCTTCGCGCGATTTATGCGTCCTGGCACGCATGTTGCTCTATAAGAATGGCATAGGCGCTCTTGAAAACAACAGGAGGTAAATAATGAGGCAGATAGCAATCTACGGAAAAGGCGGTATTGGCAAATCCACTACTACGCAGAACCTGGTAGCGGGTTTGGCCGAAGCCGGAAAGAAGATTATGATTATCGGCTGTGACCCGAAGGCGGACTCGACGAGGCTCATGCTCCACGCGAAGGCCCAGACGACGGTCATGGACTTGGCCAGAGACCGCGGCTCGGTTGAGGACGTGGAGGTCGAAGAGGTATTGAAGCTCGGATACAGAGGCGTGCGCTGCGTCGAGTCCGGCGGCCCCGAGCCCGGCGTCGGCTGCGCAGGCAGGGGCGTTATAACCGCCATCAACTTCCTCGAGGAAAACGGCGCGTACACCCCGGACCTCGACTTCGTGTTCTACGACGTCCTGGGCGATGTCGTCTGCGGCGGTTTTGCGATGCCGATGCGCGAGAAGAAGGCGCAGGAAATATACATAGTCACCTCCGGCGAGATGATGGCGATGTACGCGGCAAACAATATCAGCAAGGGGATACTGAAGTACGCGGTCTCAGGCGGGATACGCCTGGGCGGGCTGATATGCAATTCCCGGCAGGTGGATAAGGAATACGAACTTATCGCAGCGCTTGCCGATAAGCTCGGCACCCAGATGATCCATTTCGTGCCCAGGGATAACGTCGTGCAGCGCGCTGAGCTCAAGAGGATGACCGTCATAGAGCACGAGCCTCAGGCGGCGCAGGCCGAAGAATACCGCGTGCTTGCGAGGAAGATTTCAGAGAACAAGAACTTCGTGATACCGACTCCGATGACGATGGACGAGCTTGAGGAACTGCTCATAACTTACGGGTTTATGGACGCCGAACCGGTGTCTGCATAGGAGGCTTTGAATGAAATCTGTAAAGGATGTGCAGGATATTCTCGACGATATATTGAAGGCATATCCCGAGAAAGCCCGCAAGAAAAGGGAAGGCCACCTGGCGGTAAAATGCGCGGAGACCGCCGAAGTCGCTGAAGGTGCTGAAGGCCAATCGGCATGCAGCACATGCGCCGTCAAGGCGAACGTGAAATCCGTGCCGGGCGTAATGACCGGCAGGGGCTGCGCTTACGCAGGCAGCAAGGGCGTCGTCTGGGGGCCGGTGCGCGACATGGTGCACCTATCCCACGGCCCCGTCGGGTGCGGGTATTACTCTTGGAGCACAAGGCGTAACCTGGCCCAGGGAAAACCGGGCGTCGATAACTTCGTGCCGTTCCAGTTCACGTCCGACTTCCAGGAAAAGGACATAGTTTACGGCGGAGCGCAGAAGCTGGAAGATATATGCCGGGAGATAAGGACGCTTTTTCCGGAGGCGAAGGGAATATCCATTCAGTCGGAATGCCCCATCGGCCTGATAGGCGACGACATAGAGGCGTCCGCCAGGAAGATGAAGGATGAACTGGGCATCGATATCGTTCCGGTGCGCTGCGAAGGGTTCAGGGGAGTCAGCCAGTCCCTGGGCCACCACATCGCGAACGACAGCATCCGGGACCACGTGCTGGGAAAGGGCAAACTCGCCGACCCCGGTCCGTATGACGTCGCGATAATCGGCGATTACAACATAGGCGGCGACGCCTGGGCCTCCAGGAAGATTCTGGAAGAGCTGGGGCTAAGAGTCGTGGCGATGTGGTCCGGCGACGGCCAGCTTGAGACAATGAAGCTCACACACGCCGTGAAGCTGAACCTCATACACTGCTACCGCTCCATGAATTATATCGCGCGCCACATGGAGGAGGAATACGGCATACCCTGGCTGGAGTATAACTTCTTCGGCCCAACGAAGATAGAGGCCTCCCTCAGGAGCATCGCATCCCGTTTCGACGACAGGATAAAGGAAAACGCTGAGAAGATAATCGAAAAATACAAGCCGGCAATGGACGCGGTGGTAAACAAGTACCGCCCGAGGCTGGACGGCAGGCGCGTTATGCTGTACGTCGGGGGCTTAAGGCCCAGACACGTAATAGGCGCTTACGAGGACCTGGGAATGAAGATTGTCGGGACGGGGTACGAGTTCGGGCACGCGGACGATTACAAACGCACGCTCCCGCAGGTAGGCGAGGGCACGGTAATATATGACGACGTGACCCAGTTTGAGATGGACGAACTGGTGAAACACATCCAGCCGGACTTGGTCGGCGCCGGGATAAAGGAAAAATATGTCTTCCAGAAGATGGGCGTGCCTTTCAGGCAGATGCACTCGTGGGATTACTCCGGCCCGTACCACGGCTACGACGGTTTCCCCATCTTCGCCCGCGACATGGACATGGCGATAAACTCGCCGACGTGGAATTTGGTAAAGAGCCCGTTTTAAGCGGGACAGTTTAAAAGTTTTTGGGCCGCCTTTTTCCAAAAAGGCGGGACCTTAGGGGGCATAATGAAAACAGAAGAATGGATCAATACAGTCGAATACAAGGAACTGAATTTCGCCAGGAAGGCGCTCGTGGTAAATCCGGCAAAGGCATGCCAGCCGTTGGGCGCATTCTTCTGCGCGTCGGGATTTGAGGGCACGCTTCCGTACGAGCACGGCTCGCAAGGGTGCGCGGCTTATTTCAGGAACAACCTTTCCCGCCATTACCGTGAGCCGTTTCCCGCGGTATCGGACTCCATGACGGAAGACGCGGCAGTCTTTGGCGGCAGGGCGAACATGATAGAGGGCCTGAAGAACGCCCGCGAGATATACAAGCCCAAGATGATCGCGATGTGCACCTCTTGCATGGCGGAAGTCATCGGCGACGACCTGAAGGCGTTCATATCCAATTCCCGTGACGCGGGCTCGATCCCCAAGGACTTCCCGGTATCATACGCGCACACGCCGAGCTTCATCGGCTCGCACCTGACTGGCTATGACAACATGCTGAGCGGAATTATTGAATGCATGTCCGAGGGCAAATACAAAGAGGGGGAGAGGAACGGAAAGCTGAACATCATCCCCGGCTTCGACCCGCACATCGAGAACATACGTGAAATGAAACGCTATATGGCATTGATGGGCGTGGACGCCACTGTGCTTGCGGATAATTCGGAGAGCTTCGATTCGCCGCTCACGGGCGAGTATGAGATGTACAAAGGAAAGACCACGCTTGACGAGGCCGGCGAGTGTGTGAACGCTCAAGCTACGGTATCTCTTCAGGCATACGCATCCGTCAAGACGCTCAAGACGTTGAAGACCGCGTACGGACAGCGCACGGAAAGCTTTAACTATCCGATGGGCATATCAGCGTTCGACAAGTTCCTGGTTAAGGTGTCGGAGATTGCGGGGAAAGCGGTGCCGGACAGCATCAAATGGGAGCGAGGCATTGCCGTGGACGCCGCGACGGATGCGCACCAGTATTTCCACGGCAAGCGGTTCGCGATCTTCGGGGACCCGGACCTCGTCATGGGCCTGGCAGGCTTTCTGATGGAAATGGGCGGCGAACCGGCGCATATAGTGTGTACGAACGGCACTAAGAAATGGGGCAATGAGATGCAGGCGCTGCTCGCATCCTCGCCGTACGGAGCGACTGCGAAGGTTTATCCTGGAAAGGACCTCTGGCACATGCGCTCGCTCCTCATGACGGAGCCGGTGGATATGCTGATAGGCGACTCGCACGGCAAATACGCGGCGCGCGACGCGGGCATCCCGCTTGTCCGCATTGGTTTTCCAATTGTGGACCGGGTGAACCTGCACCGCTACGCGACGTTAGGTTACAAGGGCGCGGTCAACCTCATCACCTGGATCGCCAACGCCTTCATCGACGAAGTGGACAGAAACAGCGACGATGCGCATTTCGAGCTGCTGAGATAAAACCGTTACTTTTCTTTCGGGTGAAAGAAAAGTAACCAAAAGAAAGCCGGACAATTTTTTAACTTAAAAGTTTTTGGCTCCACCTTCTTCCCAAAAAGGTGGAAAGGGTCTTATGACTGTACAGGTCGATAAATATTTCGAGCATTCCTGCCGACCAGGTTCGGCGGCGGGAATATGCAGGGGCAGGGGCGGCGAGTCCTGCGCGTTCGACGGGGCGATGATAGTGCTCCAGTGTATCGCGGACGCCGCGCACCTCGTGCACGGACCTATCGCCTGCCTCGGTAACTCCTGGGAGTCGCGCGGGACTGTCTCGGACAAGGGAATCCTGCACAAGAGGGCGTATACCACGGACTTGACCGAACTGGATATAATCTACGGCGCGGAGGAAAAACTGTTCCGCGCGATTGCCGAGACGCGCAAGGATTCCAATGCTTCGGCCATATTCGTTTACTCGACATGCGTGACGGGGCTCATCGGCGAAGACATAGAGGCGGTATGCGGGCGGGCTTCCCGCGAGCTTGGCATAAAGGTAATACCGGTACAAGGGCCCGGCTTCCTCGGGCCGAAAAACCTCGGGAACCGGATAGCGGGCGATGTCCTCCTGGAACACGTTATCGGGACGGCGGAGCCTGAAACGACTACGCTTACCGATATAAACCTGATAGGCGAATACAACATCGCGGGCGACCTTTTCCTGGTGGAGCCGATACTTAAGAAGGCGGGTTTTAACGTTCTTTCTCACATGACCGGAAACGCGTCTTTTGAGGAAATAAGATGGGCGCACAGGGCGAAACTGAATGTAGTCGTCTGCGGGCGGGCGCTTATAAACGTCGCGAGGGAGATGGAGCGCAGGTATGGGATACCGTACGTTGAGGTGTCGTTCTTCGGGAAGGCGGAGTTCTCTAAGGCGCTGAGGACCATTGCGAGAGCCCTCGAAAAGCAGGGCGCGGACGTCATGGACAGGACCGAAGTCCTGATTGAAATCCAGGAGCGGAAACTTAACGAGAGCCTGAAGGCTTTCGAATCCCTCCGAGGCAAGAAAGCGGTGCTTTATTCCGGTGGCGTGAAGAGCTGGTCGCTCATCTCCGCGCTGATGGATTTAGGGATTACAGTCGCGGCCGTCGGGACGAAAAAGAGCACCGCCGAAGACGAGGACAAGATGCGGGCGATTATGGGGCCGGACGCGCCACTTCACGAAAACATGACGCCTGCCAACATACTTAAGCTGATGAGGGAGTGCCATGCGGACATACTGATTGCGGGCGGACGAAACCTGTACCTGGGCATAAAGGAAGGTTTCCCGTTCGTGGACGTGAACCAGGAGCGGCGCTCCGCGTACGCCGGATACGACGGCCTTGTCAATTTAGCGCGCGACATAAAGTCTTCGATAGATTTTTATGCGGGCCGGGGGGCAGCATCTAAGTGTGTCCCTGTAGTCGAGAAGGCGTCTTGCGCGGCATCCGTCAATCCCTTGAAACATTCGCCGGCGATAGGGGCGGCAATGGCCTTACAGGGAGTGGATGGGGCGCTCGCGGTAATGCACGGGGCCCAGGGCTGCAATTTCCTGGGCAAGGTGCTCCTGACGAAACATTTCAGGGAACCCATCGCGATGGCCAGCACGAAGCTATTCTCAGAAGACGTCGTGATGGGAAGCGAGGAGCGGCTTATCGAGGTGGTGGAGGAGACGGCCCGGAAAAGCGGCCCGGATTTAATCGGCATAATTACCGCCGGCTTAGTTGAGGTGAAGGGCGAGAACACAAAGATGGCGGTCAAAAAGATTGATGCGCCGGGGACCACGCTACTGCACATTTCCGCCCCCGATTACAAGGGAAGCCTTCAGGAGGGCTACGCATCCGCGGTGGAGGCGATGGTATCGCTTGCGGAGCCGGGCTATAAGGTAATGGGACGGGTGAATGTCCTGGCAAGCGGGTCTTTGACACCAGCGGATTTTAGCCTGATACGAGAGATAATAGAAAGCTTTGGGCTTGAGCCGATAATGCTGCCGGACTTGTCCGCGTTAGACGGGAGTCGGGAAGGTTTTTCTCCTCTGGCAAAGGGCGGCGTCCCGGTTTCAAAGGTATGCGCAGCGGGCACAGCTTCCTTCACTATCGCAATCGGGGGAAGTCTGCTCAAGGCGGCAAGGACGCTCCGCAAGACATGCGGTATCCCGTATATTATGTTCGATTCTATTACCGGCCTCTCCTCATGCGACCGTTTCTTCAGGAAGCTCTCGGAGATAGCGGGGCGTCCGCCGCACGAAAGATACCTAAGGGAACGCAGGATATTGATTGACGGGATGAGGGATGCGGCATTTTTTTTCGGCGGGAAGAAATTCGCCCTCGCCCAGGAGTCCGACGCCGCCATCGGCCTTTCGGCGTTAATCGGCGAAATGGGCGGCGAAACTAAGCTTGCCGTAGTACCTGTCGAGACGCAGTCCAGTGCAAAGATAAACGCCCGGAAGGTAGTAGTAGGGGATTTCGGCTCAATCAACGGGGAATCGGACATGCTAATTGCCAACTCGCACGGGGCGATGACCGCGAAGGCCCTGGGCGCCGCGCACCTTCAATGGGGCTTTCCGGTGTTTGAGCGGCTGGGGCATACTGCAGAGCTGTCCGCGGGATACAAGGGGACGCTGAACATGCTTAATATGATAGGGAACGCATTGATGGAGGGAATGGCATGAAGGTCGCATTCGCAACCACTAACGGTATAAGCGTGGACGAACATTTCGGGCGCGCGGCGAAGTTCATAATATATGAGTTTACAGGGGAGGGTTACAAACAGATCGAAGAGAGGATATTTTCAGGAGAGGCAAGAGACGCAGCCGTAGAGAACACGAAAGGCATGGGGGCGGAACACGACGCGGCGGTCGAGGCGAAGGTGGAGAAGATATCGGACTGCAAAATAGTATACATGACGAATATCGGCGGGCCTTCCGCCGCAAGGCTCGGCAGGAAAGGCATCCTGCCCGTGAAGGTGAAGGAAGGGGAGGGCATACTAGACTCGGCCGAGGCGCTGATGCAGACGATAAAAAATTCGCCGCCGCCCTGGATGAGGAAATTACTTTAGACATTAAAAGTTTTTCGGCCGCCTTTTTACAAAAAGGCGGGACTTTAAATCAGGAGGTCTTTAAATGAAGATGATAAGGGCGATAGTCAGGCCGGAGAAGGAAGATGACGTGGTGCTGGCGCTCGAGGGCGCGGGCTTTCCCGCGATGACCAAGGCGCACGTGTTCGGGCGCGGCAAGCAGAAGGGATTGCAGGTGGGGCCGGTGCATTACGACCTGCTCCCGAAGGTCCTGCTGCTTCTGGTGGTCCATGACGAAGAGGTCCAGAAGGTGATGTCCGTGATAACCGACAACTCGAAGACGGGCTTTATCGGCGACGGCAAGATATTCGTCTCCGAAGTGGAAGATGCGTATACCATCAGGACCGGGGAGGGCTTATGAAAGAGGTGATGGCCATAATCCGTCAGTCCAAGGTAAAGGAGACGCTTTCGGCCCTTGTCGATATAGGCGTGACTTCCGTTACGATACACAGCCTGAACGGGCGGGGCAAACAGGGCGGCAATATAATGGAGTCGGTCGATCCGGAGATGAAGACGGACGTGGAATGTGTCTCGAAGATATATAAATTCCCGACGCCGTCATCGATGGCCGGGGACTCGAAGCTCACCAAGCCCGTCTTCTGGGTTCCGAAGAGCCTCCTGAACCTGGTGGTATCGGAGGTGCCGGTCGAGAAGGTAGTGGAGACGCTGACCTCGGTCAACCGCACCGGCAGGTGCGGCGACGGAAAGATCTTTATACTGCCGCTCTCGGACGCCGTCAGGATACGCACCAATGAGACCGGCGACGCGGCCATCATTTGAGGAGGTTCAAAAAATGCTGATAGGCAGGACATGCGGCGGCGGTGAATGGACGCCGGGATTCATACTCTCGATAGACGCCGAAAAATGCATTGGCTGCGGCAGGTGCTACAAGGCATGCGGCAGAAATGTGCTGGAGCTGATCGAGAAGCCATTTGAAGGCGACGACGATTACGGCGACGACATGGGCAACAAGGTCATGTCCATAAGGAGCCGCGAAGACTGTATCGGATGCGGTGCGTGTGGCCGCACATGCACGAAAAAATGCCATTCGTATGCACCGGTTGAAAGGTGAGTCAATGGAAGGGTCAACTCTCCTGAAGGAAATCTGCTCCGACAGGCTGGAAGAATACCAGGACCTTCTGAAGCTCCTGCTCGACCACAAAAGCGGCCCGGGAGAGGATGCGGGACGAGTAGCAGAGTGGATTGCGGCAGCATGCCTGGGGGACAACCACCTCTGGCAGGATATGCACCTCCCGGACAGGAAGGACCTGTCGGAGCTGATCGCGCGCCACTTCAGGCCGCTCTTCGACAAGAACACGGCCGACATGAAATGGAAGAAGTTCTTCTACAAGCAGATATGTGAGAGCGAGGGATTTTACCTTTGCAAGTCGCCATCCTGCAGCGTCTGCGTCGATTATAACAAGTGCTTCGGTCCTGAAGAATAGGGAATTTATTTCATCCCCCCACACGGCCCTCCCCTTCCGGCCTGCGTTCGCGCAAGCCTTTAGGAGGAGGGCAATTTTCATACAATAATGCAACCTGCGCGACAAAAATGTAGCGACCCGCTCCGGTTATTTTCTAGAGCCTCCCACTAACTGCCCGCCAACATTGAATCTGGATGTTTGGCACATGTCTTGCTCTACATAAAGACATGACGACCTTAGAACTATCTCCATTATTTATCACCCTTAAAGTGGCGGGGCTCGCGACGCTGCTCGCGCTAACGCTCGGAACCCTGGCGGCATATGTCCTGGCGAAGCATTCCTTTCCGGGCAAGGAGTTGCTCGACACGCTCTTCACCCTCCCGATGGTGCTTCCGCCCACGGTGCTCGGATATTACCTGCTGGTATCCTTCGGCAGGAACGGCATCCCCGGGCGATGGCTGGAGCATGTCTTCGGCGTGTCGCTCGTATTCACCTGGCAGGGCGCGGTGTTAGCGGCGGCCGTGGTGTCCCTGCCGCTGGTCCAGAAATCCGCGAGGGCGGCGTTTGAAGGGGTGGACAGTACTCTTCAGGACGCCGCGCGGACCCTCGGAAAAAGTGAGTTGCAAGTCTTCCTGCTGGTGACGCTGCCGCTAGCCTGGCGGGTAATACTTTCCGGAGTCATGCTCGCTTTCGCCCGTGCGGTGGGCGAGTTCGGGGCGACGCTCATGATAGCCGGAAACCTGCCCGGCAGGACGCAGACCCTGTCACTTGCGATCTACGATGCGGTGCAGTCCGGCAATGATTCACTCGGCACGGTGCTCGTGCTAACGACCTCTTCGGTGTGCGCAGGCGTCCTGCTTCTGTCGAAAAGGCTTCTAAGGGCGGAGGTATGAAAATGAAGAAATCGCTATACGTTCTTTTGGCGGCGCTTATTCTTTCCGCGACACCGGCGATGGCCGCGGACCTGACCGTTTCAGCCGCGATAAGCCTGACGGAGTCGTTCAAGGACATAAAGACCGCCTTTGAGAAGGAAAATCCCGGCACGAACGTCACGTTTAACTTCGGCGCGTCCGGTACGCTTTTGCAGCAGATAAAAAATGGAGCCCCAGTGGACGTCTTCGCATCGGCGGACGAACAGACTATGGACAAGGCTGATAAGGGAGACGTGATCGCGAAGGGGACGCGGAAGGATTTTGCCTCCAACGCGCTCGTGCTCATAGTCCCGGCTGGCCGGGAGACGAAAGTTAGCTCCGTTAAAGACCTGGGTTCTCCCGGTGTTCAACGCATAGCGGTGGGGAACCCCGAATTCGTCCCTGTCGGCCATTACACGAAGAAGGCGCTTTTGTCGTATGGGCTGTGGGATATGCTCTCATCCAAATTTATTTATGCGGAGAATGTGCGGCAGGTCCTGGATTATGTAGCAAGAGGCGAGGTGGATGCGGGTTTTGTTTATATAACCGACGCGGCTACGGCCAAAGATAAAGTGAAGGTGTCGGGCGAAGTCGGGAAGACGGGACGCATGAGCGATCCAATTGCGGTCGTAAATAACAGCAAAGACAAAAAAGACGCCGTCAGGTTTGTAGATTATGTCACAGGCGAAAAAGGACGGGAGATACTCTCGAAGCACGGGTTCAAGGTCAAATGAAAATTAATGTGGATATAACCCTGGCGCTAAAATCGCGAGGGAGCAGCTTTAAGTTGAGTGCGGCCTTCAAGAGCGACGGTGATTTTCTGGTAATCCAGGGACCCTCCGGCTCCGGCAAGAGCCTGACGCTTAAATGCATGGCGGGAATACTCAGGCCGGACGAAGGGCGGATAGCCGTGGGAGACAAGGTATTCTTCGACACGAGGGAGGGGCTGGATCTTCCGGCCCGGATGCGGAGGGCGGGTTGCCTTTTCCAGGACTATGCCCTGTTCCCGCACATGGATGTAAGACAGAACGTGGCATTCGGGCTGAAGAGGCTTGGCAGAAAGCTCTCAACGGAAGAGCAGTCGCGAATCGAGTCCTTGCTTGATCTCTTTCATATATCGGGAAAAGCCGGGATGAGGCCAAGGGACCTCTCCGGTGGACAGAGGCAGAGGGTCGCGCTGGCGAGGGCGCTTGTAATAAACCCGGACATACTGCTCCTGGACGAGCCGTTCTCCGCACTCGACAGACCGCTCCGCAAAGAATTAAGAGAAGAGCTAAAAACCATCCAATCCGTGTTTAAGGTCCCGGTCGTGCTGGTGACGCATGACCCGGAGGATGCCGAGTTTTTCATCGGAAAGATAGTCAACTACAGTGAAATCCCCGCCTTTTTTGAAAAAAAGGCGGCCCAAAAAACGTTGAATTTAAATACCCGGCTTTTCTTTGGCCGCTTTCTTTTCACCCGAAAAGAAAGTGGGGTCTGAAATGATCAAGATTTGCGATACGACGTTACGCGACGGCGAGCAGGCGGCAGGGGTCGCCTTCTCCATAGAGGAGAAGCGCGAGATAGCCTGTCTGCTGGATGAGGCGGGTGTCCATGAGATAGAGGCGGGGACGCCCGCGATGGGCGGCGAGGAGGCGAAAGCGGTGCGCGCTGTCGCTTCGGCTGGTCTTAACGCGCGCGTGATTGCATGGAACCGGGCAGTGATTTCCGATATTGATGCGTCCGCAAGAACTGGCGTCAAGGCTGTTTCGATATCTCTACCCGTTTCCGACATTATGATTGCCGGGAAGCTGGGCAGGGACCGCGCATGGGTTATCCGGCGGCTTAAAGAGGCAGTTGCCTTTGCCAAGGACAGGGGGCTTTATGTCTGCGCCGGGGCGGAAGACGCCTCCAGGGCGGATACGGGTTTCGTCACGGAGTACGCATATGCCGCGCGTGAATGCGGGGCGGACAGGCTGCGTTACGCGGATACCCTCGGGGTGCTCGACCCGTTCACTACATATTCCAGTATACAGGGCCTGGCCGAAGCGGCGGGGCTTCCGATCGAGTTCCACGCGCACAATGATTTCGGCCTTGCCACGGCGAACGCGCTCGCGGCCGCAAGGGCCGGGGCGGGATTTTTAAGCTGTACCGTACTTGGTATAGGAGAACGCGCGGGCAACGCCGCCTTCGAGGAAGTAGTGATGGGTCTTAATCATGTAGTGGGCATTGACACAAAAATAAAGACAAGAGGGCTAAGGCCCCTTTGCGAAAAGGTTGCGGGCGCATCGGGCCGGACGATTCCATGCGGCAAACCGGTAGTGGGTGAGTCGGTCTTTTCTCATGAGTCGGGCATCCATGTGGACGGCGTCCTTAAAGACCCGGCGATATACGAGCCGTATGAGCCGGGCCTGGTCGGGACTTCCCGCGAAATAGCCCTCGGCAAGCACTCCGGCACGAGCGCCCTTGTGTACAGGCTTTCAAGGAGAGGCATCGAAATCGACAGGAAAGAAGCGGGCCTTCTCCTGGTAAAGGTACGCGAGCTGGGGGGGCGCCTGAAAAGGTCAATTAACGACGATGAACTGCTCGCGCTCTGCGGGACATAAATGAAATGAGGTAATAAATGGAAGCATGCAGCCGGAATGTAGAAATGAAGGGGATACTCAAATACCACCCGTGCTTCTCGGTCGAGGCCCATCACAGGTACGGCAGGATACACGTCCCGGTCGCGCCCGCATGCAATATACAGTGCAGGTACTGCGTGCGCAAGTTCGACTGCGCTAACGAGTCCAGACCGGGCGTAACCAGCCGGGTGCTCAGGCCGGAAGAGGGACTTGAGAGAGTGCGAGCGGCGGTCGGCAGGGACGAGAGAATATCCGTCGTCGGAATCGCCGGGCCGGGCGACCCTCTGGCTAACGAAGCTACATTCGAGTTCCTCGATATGGCGCGGGCTGAGTTCCCGCAGCTTATCCTGTGCCTGTCCACGAACGGACTGCTTCTTCCGAAGAAGGTGGATGAACTGGCACGCCTGGGGGTAAAGACTTTAACGGTTACGATAAACGCGGTAACCGAAGACATGGCGGGAAAAATTTATAAGTGGGCTTTCCATAACGGGAAACGATATGAAGGCCCGGAAGCGGGACGGCTCATCCTCCGGAACCAGTGGGACGGCCTCAAAGCGGCGGTATCGGCTGGTTTCGCGGTGAAGGTGAATACCATTCTCATGCCGGGCTTAAATGAGGAAGAGATACCGGCAATCGCAGAGAAGGCCGGGGGCATCGGGGCCGACCTCATAAACATAATGGCGCTCATACCGCAAGGGGATTTTGCGAAACTCGCCAAACCCTCCATACATGAGGTCGCGAGGATGAGGCACGCCTGCCTGCCGTTTATAAACATCATGAGCCACTGCAGACAGTGCAGGGCGGACGCCTGCGGTAAATTAGGACAGGATGGGGACATGGAGACTGAAGCCTTTATGGCGAGGATAGGGGAAGAGTACGAAGATGCGGTTTTTTAATATTCGAGCCTCTACTCAGGCAGCGTGGGTGTTGGTTAACATCCGGTTTGAGATCTATTGTCAGGAGGTGCGAGATAAACCCTATCGAATATTTGATTGAACAAAACATGGACAAAATGAAATGCACCATTTGTGGTTCTGTGGGTGCAAAATGCGATTGCTGGCAAGCATGCAATTATAAGCCCCCGTTCCATTGGGTGCATGAAAAAGGGCAAACTTGCCGGAATCCTATTCATGAGATGAAAAAGTAAAAGAGAGGCGGGCGGCGCAATCGGATTTCACGAGGTGAAATTTAGCGCGAGAGGGAGTTATCTCGCTTTTTCGGGAAAGTTATCTCGCGCCGCTACAGCTCAAGCCTTGACTCTGCTCGTACACACCCGCATATCCGTGTTATAATTAATAATTATCTCCGAGCACTTCAACCAGCGACTGTTGCAAGAGGCTTTTCTGCGATAGAAAACGCCAATAGGTCCGATCAATAGAAACAATTGAGCTATCTTCGAACGTAACAAACTAAACGAGAAAGGAGCAAACCATGTCGAGCGAAGCAAAGTGCCCATACACCGCGATGCACGGCGCCCGAACAACTGCCGGCGCCCAGTCGAATCGGGACTGGTGGCCGAACCAGTTGAACCTCAAGATCCTGCACCAGCATTCTGCGAAGTCCAACCCAATGGACGAGCAGTTCAACTATGCCGAGGAATTCAAGAAGCTCGATCTTGCCGCGCTGAAACAGGACCTCTACGCGCTGATGACCGACTCTCGGGACTGGTGGCCTGCCGACTGGGGACATTACGGACCGCTATTCATCCGTATGGCCTGGCACAGCGCGGGCACCTACCGCATTTCGGATGGGCGCGGTGGAGCTGGCACCGGAAATCAGCGTTTTGCACCAGTCAACAGCTGGCCCGACAATGCCAACCTCGATAAGGCGCGTCGGCTGCTCTGGCCCATCAAGAAGAAATACGGGAAAAAGATATCCTGGGCCGACCTGATGATCCTGGCCGGTAACTGTGCGCTGGAATCGATGGGTTTCAAAACCTTCGGTTTTGCTGGCGGGCGAAAAGATATCTGGGAGCCCGAAGAGGACACCTACTGGGGGTCCGAAGCCCAATGGCTGGGCGACAAGCGCTACAGCGGTGAACGCGAGCTGGAAAACCCACTGGCCGCCGTGCAGATGGGCCTTATCTATGTGAACCCCGAAGGCCCCAACGGCAATCCCGACCCGGTCGCATCAGGCCGCGATGTTCGAGAAACTTTCGGCCGTATGGCGATGAATGACGAAGAAACCGTCGCGCTGGTGGCCGGCGGCCACACCTTTGGCAAGTGCCATGGCGCCGGCGATCCGTCGCTGGTCGGCCCTGAGCCGGAAGCGGCACCCCTCGAAGAAATGGGCCTCGGATGGGAAAATCGCCTCGGTACCGGCAAAGGGGCGCACACCACGACCAGCGGCCTCGAAGGCGCATGGAAGCCGAGACCAACCACCTGGGACACGGGCTACTTCGATATGCTCTTCGGTTATGAGTGGGAACTGGTGAAGAGCCCCGCCGGCGCCTCGCAGTGGCTGGCCAAGAACGTGGCCGAAAAGGACATGATCCCAGATGCCCACGACCCGTCTAAGAAGCACCGCCCGATGATGACGACGGCGGACCTGTCTCTGCGCTTCGATCCTATCTACGAGCCGATTGCACGCCGCTTCCACAAGGACCCGAAAGCGTTCGCCGATGCCTTCGCCCGGGCCTGGTTCAAGCTGACCCACCGTGACATGGGCCCGCGCGCGCGCTACCTGGGTCCCGAGGTCCCGGCAGAAGCGCTTATCTGGCAAGACCCTGTTCCGGCAGTGGACCATGAACTGATTGGCGAGCAGGACATTTCAGCGCTGAGGACCAAGATTCTCTCTTCGGGCTTATCCACCTCCCAATTGGTGACGACTGCTTGGGCGTCAGCGGCAACGTTCCGTGGCTCTGACATGCGCGGCGGAGCCAACGGGGCGCGTATTCGCCTCGCGCCGCAGAAAAGCTGGGAAACGAACCAGCCAGCTGAACTGGCCAAGGTTCTGCAAAAGATCGAAGCCATCCAGAAGGAGTTCAATGACGCGCAATCCGGCAAGAAAAAGGTTTCGCTTGCGGATCTCATTGTGTTGGCTGGCTGCGCTGCTGTCGAAGAGGCCGCGAAGAAAGCAGGCCACGATGTCAAGGTTCCCTTCTCGCCTGGACGCACGGACGCCTCGCAAGAGCAAACCGATGTGGTATCGTTCGCCGTGTTGGAGCCTACCGCGGACGGATTCCGTAATTATCTCCGCGACGGACTAAAAACGCCAGCCGAAGAGCTTTTGCTGGATCGCGCCCAGTTAATGACGCTCACCGCCCCCGAAATGACGGTGTTGATCGGCGGTATGCGTGCCCTGAATGCAAATTTTGGGCAGTCCAAACACGGCGTCTTCACCAGTGCTCCCGGAACACTGACGAACGATTTCTTCGTGAATCTGCTCGACATGAATACCGAGTGGCGGCCTTCTTCAACCGACGGGGTATTCGAAGGGCGTGACCGCTCGACGGGCCAAGTCAAATGGACTGGAACCAGGGTCGATCTCGTTTTTGGTTCGAACTCCGAGCTCCGAGCGCTTTCTGAAGTGTATGCCTGTGACGATGCCAAAGAGAAGTTCGTGAAGGACTTCGTCGCGGCCTGGAACAAGGTGATGAACCTTGATCGTTTTGATCTTGCGTGATCTAGACGGAGCACCAAGTTAGCCCGTTGGACAAAAAGAGACTGCGGATTCGCAGCCTCTTTTTTTATTTGTGCCTCCCGTTATGTTGATCGGCGTGCAATTTTTTGACCTGCCCCTAGCGGGGGCCGAAAGGGCCCTCTCGCCAATATTATTTAGCTTTACCTGGGGGAGTGTAAATTATAATAAAGGGCTGTAGCCGAGCCGCAATAAGAAGCATAATTTTCTTTCGTTCCCCAAATTGTTCATCGGCATGCAGTAATGACCCACTTTGGGGGTCATCGGCGTCCAAAATTGACCCACCTTCTGAGGTCATAACATTCTGTTATTAATCAGTTAATTTAAATTATCCCTGGGTCAAACGGGATGCCGATGGTGGGTCAAAATTTCACGCCGATCAACATCTGAATTCTCGGTGTCAAGAAAAACGCCCTATGGGCATAAAATGAATTGTTCTCCTGTCAAAATTTTTCTATATAAGCTGTTTTCTGCGCAGGAAATAGTCGGATAGGAAAAAGAATAGGGCGGCTGTCGCTGCCGTATAGCCCACCATCTGCAGAAGGCTCACCCAATCATGGCTCGAAACTATCATCGATGCGCTTATCTTGTTATAGTTTTCTGAAATAGGCCTCGTAATGGGCAATACTATATACAAGGCATCAATTACGTTATTGAAGAGGCCCATCGGCCTGGAATGGCCGAAAGCCCTGGTAATGACCGTCACCATAAACTTCAACTGTTCGACTGTGCCCTCGTTGAATATCAGGGCTACCATCACGACCACAACGGGATGCATGATCATGGCCAGAAATACTATGTAGGATAACAGCACGACGGCTCTCATAAAGCCATTTATCGAGATAAATATAAACCCAGCCTGGAAAGGGATGCCCATAACGAGGGAAAAAATCAGCGCGAAAACAAAAATAGAAAGATACAGCACAAACGATACGACCACTGCCGATAAAATGCCGGAAAGGAGCCAGGTCTCCGGAAGGCACGGTTTGGTGAGCACCATTTTGATGTTCCTGTCCTTCAGGTGCGAGGATACCAAAAAGAGGCCGAGTCCTGCGGTAAAGACGAAAGAGAAACGATTAAGATCAGAGTAAAGTGAGTTTAGTATGGCAAAATCCGTGTTTGCCGACATAGTGTACATCATGGGCAGCATGGTAAGAAGGGTCATCGCAAGGAATATCAGTCCGACAACCAGGAGGAGTCTGTTCCTCCGATAGAACTTGAAATGGACCTTCATATTTAAAAGGATTTGATCAAGCATTGTCGCTTCTCCCTTTTAAGACGCTAAGGAACGATTCTTCCAGAGTCATTTTCTTTTGGCGACACTCGTAAATTTTAACCCCAGCGGCCTTTGTATAGTCCATGAAATCATAGAAGCGTTCCCTTGGGACCATGCCCGTCATTCCTCTTTCCGTTTTTGCCACCCCCGTTAAATATTCCGGCAGCGACCCTCCGTCCAAAGCTGCCTCGACAACATAAACTTCTGAATCCAGCTTAAGGAGGTCGGTCAAAGCGGACTGGACTACCAGCCGCCCTTTTTCTATGATGGCAACTTTATTGGCCAGCGTCTCTATCTCCGAAAGAACGTGAGAGTTCATTATGATTGTGGCGCCTGCTCTGTTCAGTTCAACCAGTATGTCGCGGACTTCCATCACGGCGATAGGATCCAGGCCTCGTGTGGGTTCATCCAGAAATATAAGCCGAGGCTTGTTCAGTATACACTGCGCAATCCCCGTCTTTTGTTTCATCCCTTTCGAACACTTGCTCAACTTAAGGTCCTTGAACTCCGACAGGCCGAGCCGGTCCAGCACGTCAGCCACTTCTTTTGCCGAAACCCTTTTCCTGTAAAGCGAGCTGTAATAAGTGACCGCTTCCTCGACCGTCAGGTATAAGTCGTAGTGCGGCTCCTCGGGCAGGTAGGCTATTTCGTCATATATGCCAGTGCCAAGCTCCGGGGTCTCTCCGAAAACCTTGACATTACCGGCGGTGGGATGTATAAGGCCCAGGAAACAGTACATCGCCGTGGATTTGCCCGCCCCGTTCTGCCCTATCAACGCGAAAAAATCACCGTCCTTTACTTCAAGGTTCAGGCCGTCCAAGGCCTTTATCTTCTTCCTGAAAAGTCCTTTGGTAAAATGTACGGAAAGGTTTTCGACGGTCAGCATTATTTCTCCTTTACGCAAAACTCCGCATCCAGCTCTTTTATTATTTGAACGTCCGCCTTGTTTCCGAAATTGTTTTCCTTTAGTTTCTTTTTGATGTCCTTCGCCGTCTTGCAGTTGCAGTCAAGCACTTTATCCGAGCAGCCGCAAGGGCAGTTCATTTTTGCGGCTATATCTTTCGCCCGTCCGCTAAGCGCCAGACCTTCTTTTTCATTACCACCCGCGATATTTTTATAATTCTCCCGCGTGGCACCTTTCTCGTAATCTTCCAGGGATATCGCAGTCCCGGATCGAATGGCCTCCAGGTTTGTATCGACGAGCTTTTTGAATGCAATCTCGGAGTTCATTATCGGCCCCATCTCGTAAAGCTGCACCTTGCCGTCCACCCCGATGAAGACCGTTGTGGGAAACGCCGAGACCCCGAATTTTCTCTGGACGCTATCTGAGCTGTCTATGCCGACCGGGAACTGCATGGACTCCTTTTTTACAAAAGATCCGACAACGTCCGGCTTTTCCGACGCATTGACGCCCAACAGGATTACCCGCTTGTTCTGATACTGTCCGAAGAAACGGTTCAGCTCCGGAATCTCTTCCTTGCACGGTCCGCACCACGTAGCGAAAAAGTTGAGTACAATTATCTCCTTGCCAATATGGTCCGAAAGCTTGAACTTCTTGCCGTCGATGGTATCAATCTCGAAATCTGGAGCGAATTTCCCCTGCCAGTTGACGGGTGCCTTCATCATTCCGGCCATCTGATTTAAATATTCGTTGTCTGGCTGTTTTTTTAAACCCAGGTTCAGGCTGCCTACCAGTACCGCGAAACCGACGATAAGCAACGAAAGCGTCCTTCTTTTCATGGCGCCTCTTGGTTCATTAATATTGAACGGTTCAATAATATCTGCTTATATCCTGGCATCCTATCCCAAACAAAGGCTAGTGGTCAATGATTAAAACATTATCCTTAATGTGAACAATCGTTCGCCCATAAACTATCAGTGAAAATTGGGCACCGCAGGAGATTTATGAGGAAAGATCTGCTGGCGTGGTTCGAAGAGCATACTGGACGAACGGTGAATACCTAAAGTTATCCACACTAATACGTAACGGAGTTGCCCCATCTTCTTATGCCATAATTTGCTGTTTATTAAATTACCATGGGGCCAAACAGTAGCTGGTGGTTGTCAAAAATGCATACCAATAAATGTCAAATAAGCTATTAAAGATAATTGCCCTTGGAAATTAAGGAATTATTATTGACCGACACCTTAACTTGATGTAGTCTTACGCTGTCAAGAACCAAGTTCTATCAAAAAAGAGCTTTTTTGGTCATCGGGACGCTAAAAGGGGATAAATATGGAAACGTATTTTGTATATGCGGTTTACGCAATAATCGGCCTTGGGGCATTATTCCTGATTTATATGTCCGTTGTCGTTGTCGGCGGCAGGGAACTGGTGGTGCTGGAGAGGCGATACATCGGACGGGGCATGCCGCAGGGGCGCGTCGTGGCCATGGAAGGCGAGGTAGGCATCCAGGCGAAGACGCTGGGTCCGGGCCTTCACATCCTTATCCCCTTCCTGTACCGCGCGACGAAGTACCCGTTTACCCCCATCGGCGAGTTGGAGGTGGGGCTGATGGAGTCAATTGACGGCAACCCCGTACCTCCGGGAAAGATATTCGCCAGGGTTGTCGAGGGGCATAACTCGTTTCAGGACGGAGAGGCCTTCCTGGCCCACGGTGGGGAGAAGGGGCCACAGATACAAATGTTGCCGCCGGGCACATACAGGATCAACCCTGTCCTCTTCAAGATGATTAAGGGCAACGCGATAATTATAGACAAAGGTAAGGTAGGGCTGGTGACCTCAATGGACGGGCAGCCTATACCGGTGGGCAGGCTGCTCGCCAAGCATGTCGAAGGGCACTCGAAGTTCGAGGACGGCCAGGCCTTCCTTAACAACCAGGGGCAGAAAGGCCCCCAGATAGACATCCTCCTACCCGGCACCTACCGAATAAACACCGCTCTCTTCAAGGTCGAGGTCTATGATGCCACCGTAATTCCCGCCAACAAGGTCGGGCTTGTAACCGCCCTTGACGGCAACCCCCTGCCTGAAAGCGAGTACGTGGCGAAGTCTGTAAAAAATCATAACGATTACCAGGACGCGTCAAGTTTTCTGGCCGAGGGAGGCGAGAGGGGCCCGCAGTTCGATGTGCTCAGACCCGGCACCTATTACATCAACCCGCTGATGTTCAAAATAGAGCTTGATGACGTGGCAGTGATAGAGCGGGGGCAAGTCGGCGTATTAGTATCGAACGTCGGGGCAGAGCCAACCGCGATAGCGGAAACTGCTGAAATACGGGTAGAAGACGAACAGATCAGCGATGAGACTGCTGAGAAGATTGAGACTCGTCTTCGCAAGGGCTTCGAGCGCTATGTAGTGCCCAAGGGATTTCGGGGCATACAGCAGGAGGTGGCCGGCCCCGGGAGGTACTACTTGAACAGGCGGGCCTATATAGCCTACATCTTAGACACAACCAACATCACCATAGACTGGGACAACTCGCAAGAGACCCGGTTTGACCCCCTCAAGGTAATATCGAAAGACGGGTTCCCGATAGACGTCTCGGTCAAAGTGGTGGTGAGGGTCCGCCCAGACCAGGCGCCATACATGGTCTCAAAGATAGGCTCGATTGACAACCTGATACTGCATGTCATACATCCTATGATAGATTCGAGTTTCCGCAACCAGGCATCTTCCACGTCCGCGATGAACTTCATGCAGGACCGCCAGGAGGAGCAGCGGAAGGCCGAGGAGCGCACCAAACTTGAGCTTGCTAAGTACCACGTGGAGTGCGTGTCCGTGCTTATATGCCAGATAAACCTGCCGCAGGAACTCATGGACACGCAAACCAAGAAGATAATCGCCGAACAGCAGCGCGCAATGTACGAGGCGGAACAACAGGCCGAGCAGACGCGCATAGCAACCGAAAAGACCCGGGCCGAGGCCAACCAGCAGACCGCGCTCGTCACGGCCGAGATAGGTGTCAAGGTGGCCGAGCAGAACAAACAGATGGCCATAAAGAACGCAGAGGGCGAAGGGGAAAGCATAAGGTTGAAGGCCCAGGGCGAGGCTGCCGGGATAAAGGCGAAAGGCGAAGCGGAGGCGACCAGGATACTGGCTGTGGGCAAATCCACCGCCGAGGCATACGAGTTGCAGAACAAGGCCCTCGGCCAGCAGGCTGTTACTTCCATAGAGATAGCCAAGCAGATTTCAGCTGGCAATATAAAGATAACCCCTGACCTTCTTGTGCAGGGCGGGGACGGCGTGGGCGGTTTGTTATCGGCATATATGTCTCAGATTATAACTGGCAGACAGCCGGGTGCGAAAAGAGATATTGAGGCGCACCCAGGCGACAGCACTAGTCCGGCCAGTGCCACATAGGCTGTGCGCTGATTACCAACAAAATGGGTCGGTGAAGTACCTGACATTCTCAATGGAAGCGCCGGTAATGATTGCCCGTCCCTCTTAGTGAAAAGGCGCAAATGCCTTGCTGCCCTCCATATCGCATCCCACTGGTTGTTCTGGCGGACATCTCTTGCTCTGGCAATACGCATGGCAAGTGAAATCTTAGGCGTGTAGCGTGGCTCTTTGTTCGGACGGCCCTTTGAGAAGTTAGGCAGGGGTGACTCGGTCTCTGATACCCGCTTGATGTGCCCTTCTCTTTCCAGCTTTTCGAGGGCGCGGCGTACCCGTTTTCGGGAGAGACCTGTTGTGTGGATGATATTTGTGAGGGAGAAGATGCCTTTTCTATCGAGGCAGGCTTTAGCTACTTCCAGAATTATCATCCAATCATCGTGTCCTCCTGTCCGGTATTGTCTCCATGAACTTGGAGTCTACTGCCTTAAGGCCAGCTTTACGGGCTGACTGTTCCACGCGGTCGAGCATAACCATGACCTCCCGAAATTTACCGGCGGTCCGGTCGGCAAGTATCTTCAGGGCTCCGGAGTTGAGTTCCAACTCGCACAATTCCATTGCGGCGAGCGCAATATCGGACTCGTCGAGCGGCTGGAACTTGACCACCTGGGATATGCGGTTATAAAGGTGCGGGTAGCGAGCGAGCTTCTTGCTGATGTGGTTCATGCCTACAAGAACCACCGGAGCGCCGGTTATGTCGTGCAGGTGTTGATCGGCATGCAATAATGACCCACTTTGAAGGTAATCGGCGTCCAACATTGTCCCACCTTCTAGGGTCACAACTGGTTGTTATTAATATTATAATTTAAATTAAGCCTAGGTCAAACAGGATGCCGATGGTGGGTCAAAATTGCACGCCGGTCAACAGTCAGGTCGGCAAGTTGCCAATGTGGCCGAAATGAGATTTCACGTAGTGAAATTTGACGCGAGAGGGAGTTATCTCGCTTTTTCGGGAAAGTTATCTCGCGCCGCTACAATTATCAAATAGGTGACTTGTTTAAACTTTTCTCATCCATTTTGACCCTCAGTTTTACATAAGGGCCCCGGCCCCAGAAATCTTCCTGGGTCAGGTCGGAATCGAATTTGTCGAAAGAATAGCCCACGGAGAACCATACATTCTTTATCACCCTGTATCCGGCCTCTGCCGCACCGCCGAACATCCGGGAATCCGAATGATGGTCGGTCATCATCCTAACGGTGCCGCCTATATCGACACGGTCCGTGAGGTCATAGTAGGCTTTCATGGAAATCAAATCGGTAAAGACGGGCAGATTGCCGGACACTGTGTATTTGCAGGCATATTTTCCCGTAATCTGCATCAGGGCCGACGGCTGCAACACGCCGTCCGCAGAAAAGATATAGGCGTTCTCCGCCAATGAGACAGCCGCGGGATTCTTTTCATATTTGTACTCAAACTTTGCCAGCGCGTTGAAGATATCCGTCCATGCAGGACGATATGCGATACCGGTGGACGCGGTGGAGAGGATGTGCCCGCCCGAACTGGCGTTCTGGTCGTCGAAGTAGCGCTCATTCGTCAGGAGGAAGAAATCCCTGCTGAACTTGTAAGAGCACCCAAGCTCGGCAAGATAGGACGTCTCTCCGGTGGCGTGCCGGTACTCGAAACGGGACGAGGCCTTGAGGTCCTTGCTGGCAAGGTATTCGAGCCCCAGGGAAGTGGCCAACGTGTCGGGTTCCGTACCGGGCATGGTGGTGGTGGGCGCGGTACTGGCGGATGTGGTAGTGCCGGGTATGGTCGTACTGGGCACGGCGGCGGTCGTCTTCTGACTGCCGGAGAGGGTGCGCAGGTCCTCTATGGATACGTTACCGGTCAGCCCGTATCCGAGGTTGAACTTATTCCGCAACCCTATGCTCTGCTGGTTCCTCGGCCCGTCGGACCCACCGTTGAGCTGGTATTCGTCGAAGGCGACGGTATTCTTCGCTATGGTCGATTCGACGCCTGCCACGACCTGGTTCAGGGAGAGGTTGTCGAGCGTCATGTATTGTTCGCGCACATAAAAGCGGCTGGACTGAGTATACTGGTATTCGAGCCCGATCTCGGAACTGTTGTCCTTGTTCCTGAGCACGTCCTGCGTGTGCTGGATCTTTAGGGTCAAATCCTTCCAGAGCTTTGCGTCTATAAACAGCCTGAGCGCGGTCAGTTTATTAGGCGTCTCCTCGCTGTTGAAGAACGGCAGGTTGTTCGTGGGGCTGGCGCCGGTCGGGACTGCCGCCGTATCGTTGGATTCCTGGTATTGCACGTCCAGCCCGGCCTTGAATATCTTGAGGAAGGTATCCTTGATTCCAACGGACGCGAAGTCGTTGTTCAGATGGTTCAGGTGGTCGTCGTCCACGAAGAACTTTCCATAAGCGTCGGCATCTTCGGTCATCTTGTAGTCAAAGTCCATGCCATAGCTTTCCTTCCCTGGCAGGTAACTGGAGGAGGACGGGTTGTTGAAATAATCGCTGGTGTTATAGTAATAGCCGCTGGCTTTCAGGTCCTTGACGGGGTTGCTGTCTAATTTCAGGGACCAGGCCGAGCCTACCTTCGGCGTGAATATGTCGTCCACGGTGAAGATCGAATCGGTCTGCGCCCATTCGCCCTTCACCGTAGTATTCAGCGGCAGATGCGCGGTAACGTCCGCGCCGAGCATCCTGTTATCGGATACGTCGTTCTGTTCCACTATCCCGGTGAAACCCGTCTCCAGCCACGAGAACGGATCTACGGCGGCGCGGCCGCCATAGACGTAGTGCTTCGACGTCCCTATATTTTCGTAGCTGACTACTATATATACGAGGTTGTAGTTTTCGTCGCGGACAGGCACCGGGGCCTTGAACAGTATCGAGCCCATTTCATAGTCTATGGTGTAGTCCGTCCACCTGGCCATCGGGGCTCTGCTTATGACCCGCGTTGGCTGGCGCCAGTCGTGGACCTCTACCACGACCATCTCGCTGCCATCGAGGATTGGGGGCTTGGAGAGGAAATAGTACCCGGCGATGCCCGCCCCTGGGATGGTGTCTGCTACCTGAACGTTTTCCGTATGGCTGGCGAAGGAACGCATTTTAAAAGGACCGGCATTGACGTCGGCAACGAAGCCGGTGAAGGTCCTGGTGTAAGCGGTTAAGCCTCCCTGGTTCAGGTTTGTCTGAAAATCGCCGTACATTACGGACGACCTGCCCTTCTCCGCGCGCACATAGAGCTGGTCGCTGGAAAGGGCCTCATAACCTACCTTGCTGTCGTCGCCCAGTATCGGGTACATATCCTCGGACTCGACGTTGCTTATCTTTGACTTGAAAAGCCCCACGTCCTGTTTTTTCTTATCGGAATCGAACGCGGCCGTGAGAAGCACGCCCCAGCCCATATCGCCCTTCGCGAAGAACGCGCCCCTGCCGCCGAAAAAGAAATCCTGATCAAGCCATGTGTTGCTCATGAAGGTCCCGCCGGAGGCGTTTTTGGTTGAGCCGTACCCGGCGACCACCTCGCCATCGCCGATAGCGATCATTTTGCGCAGGTACGGAGAGAAAAACACCGGCACCGTCGCAGTCACTCCGTTGCAGGTGAACGTGACCTTCTCATTCCCGGTATTCCACGGAGACCTTAGATGGACCTTAACTTCGCCGTCGGAAGGCTCAAGCTGAGTCCCGGATTCCGTGGGGTCTGCATCCTTGTCGAGTATCTCTCCCTTCGACGCCTCCACCGTTACCATGCCCGGATAGCCTACAAGATTCCCCTTCCCGTCAAATATCTTTATGTCGAATTCGGTGACAGTCTTCCCATCGGCGGGGATTTCCGGCTTGTCAGGGTTCACGACTATTTTTGCAGGCTTGCCGGAGGCGTGAAGCGTTATCTCCGAAGTCCCGGTTACCGCTCCGGATGCGTCCCTGGTCTCAACCTTTATGGTATTATTTTCACCCGGAGTTATCCCGACACTGATGAATTCATATACTGCAACGCCGCTGGCCGGGTCCTTTATCGTCTTGCCCAGATGCCTCTTGACCTCTTCCCCGTTTACATAAAGCGACAGCGCGGCGTCTGCCGGGGCCTTAACGGTTATCTTGACATTGGCGATATACGCGGTGGCACCGTCCTTCGGCGAGAGTATCTCGAGCGCGGGCGTCATCTGCCGTATCTGCTCCTCGAGAGGATCCTCCGCGGCGGAGGATCCCTGCGTTTTGGTTTTCGCCGTTTCCGGCGCGCCGCCCGTTGCCGGGACCGGTTTGATTGGCCCTATGTTGCCTGTCACCGCGAAATTAGCCTTGAATAATCCGCCCGGAGGCATATCGACAAACTGCGAGGAACCGTCGCCCGCGAACCTGTTCGATAACGGCTCAAGCACCGCGCCTTTGGGAAGCGAGGTTTCGTCTACCCTGAGCACATGGGTTACGGCCGTCACGCCGAATATGGAAAACTTTCCGTCGGTCCCGGTGATGACCCGCGTGCCGTCCTCCATGTATATTGTTACGCCGGGTATCCCCTCTTCTCCCGCGTCCTGTATTTTATTTTTGTTCTTATCGACGAAAATCTTGCCTATTATAAGTCCGTTTGATGTGAAGACGCCCTCGTTGATAACAAGCTTTACCTGCGCCCTGTTGGACAAGAGGACGCCCGAAGCAGTGGACCCCGCTGCAAACGCAGTGTTTATTCCGTCGCCGTTCGGACTGTCCGGACCGACGGATGCGCCGTAAGTAAGTGCCACCGACGACCCGGCGGGCAGGCCGCCCACGGCAAAGGTAAGTTTACCCGCACCGGAAACCACCGGATCGGGCGCCTTTTTGCCGCCTATCATTGCGGAGCCTTTCAAATAGAACACCCCGTGCGGCATGTAGTCAGTTATTGTCAGTTCCGTAACATCCGTTTTCCCTGTATTCTGGACAGTCACCGTGTAATGGACAATATCCCCTATTGACGCCGAGCCCATGTCGGCGGTCTTGAATACCGTCAAACTACTTTTGGGCGGGTCAACCGGCAGGTCTATGTTCAGGGGAGCCATGCTTTTGGTGATGGCGAAACTCGTGCCATAGGAGCCCCGGACTATATTGTAGGTTTTCGGAAGGTCTTTCGCCGGGACGGCGGATGGGTAGATATAATCGCTGCCCGGCGAAACCACGAGATGGTAATTGCCGGGTTTTACGTATTCGAATCTGAATTTACCGTCAACGCCCGTAATGACCGGATTCTGCTGTGCCAGGGGCGCGACGGGAGGCTGCGGCATGGTTGCTGGCCTGCCGGTTGCGTCGTCCACGAGGGTAACGGTAGCCCCTTCTATCAGTTCCCCGGTGGCTGAGTTGAATACCGTGCCGAAAGGGTCTACGAGCGCGGTATCGTCTACCGTGGATACCTTGCTCACCCGGTCGGTATATATTACCTTAAGCTTGGAATCATTTTTGAGCGACAAACTGTCGTAAATTTGGCCCGACAACCCGTCATTTGATGGTACGCTGCCGCGGAATACCCCCGTACCCGGGCCGGTCTCGGTCAGAGTAACGGTAATCGAATCGTTCAAGGTCAGTTCGCTGGCCCCCGAGTAATTGTATATCTTTGCGACGACCGTTTCAGTCTTTGTCGGGTCTGTGCTCAGGTTTTTGTCTGTGACCTGGACATACACGGTATCGCCGATACTATACTCGAACGCCTTTTGCCAGGTGGAATCGGTGAACTGCACGTTGATGGGAACGGGGGCAATCACGTTGTCGGTAACCGAAGCGTTCTGCTCTGGAGCCTCGTTGGAGGTTACGGACGACTTGTCCGTTATGACGCTTCCGGCTGCCCCTGAATCAGTCTTGACAATAAGCTGCACGGTTTGCGACCCTAACGGGGCAAGGCCGGCGATTGCCCACGAAACTACACCGGCGGAGGCGCTCCCGCCGGAATCAGTGCTTACGAACGTCGTTTTCCCTGGTATGGGGTCGGTTAATTTCACCCCGGTCAGGGGCGTGTTTCCGGTATTTGTAATCGTCAGAGTGTAGGTGATATCGTTTCCGGCGATTACAGATTCCGGAGAGGCCGTCTCTGTCAGAGATATGGAAGCAGTCTCGGCGATAACTTCAGCGGAGGCCGAAAGGGCCGGCATCGAGGCTCCGTTGACCTGATAATTAGCCACGACGGTATTGAGGATATGGGTGCCGGGCGCGGGGTCGGCGGCCCATGCCTGCGGGAGCGCGCAAAACGCTCCCAGCAGGCACAGCAATACCGCCGCCCCGACCCTTAGAGATCTAAAAATGATATCTCTCACACCCACGTCCAGCCTCTTAGTGCGTTATTTGCGTTATTTCACTGTAACGTCGTACGTTATCGTCATGCTGCCGCCCGCCGGTATACTAACGCCTGATACGCTAACTATTCCACCAGAGTAAGTGGCCGAAGATCCACTAGCTCCGCCGGAGAAGGCTGTGTTCAAGTTGGCATCCCAGGTCGTGTCAGTAGCGTCCGGCGAATCGGATATGGAGACGGCGGTGGCAGTCCCCGCGCCGGCGGCGTTTGAAACGGTGACAGTGTAAAACAGCTTCTGGCCGGGAGCTATGTTCGTTACTACGGTGCCGCCGGCGTTCTTGACGACCTTGGTCAAGCTTAGGTTCGGCGCCACACTGACCACGGTGAGGTCAGACGGGTTTACAGGCGACCCGGTACCGGTATAGGTGATATTCGCCGTGTTCGTCCATCCCGCCCCTGAGCCGGCGGCGTCGGCCTTGGCATGGAAGGTTATCGTGGCGGTCGCGCCAGGCGCGAGGGACCCTATGTTAACGGTGATCGTCTTCGTCCCGCTGTTCCAGTCAGACGAATCGAGCTGGCCAGAGCCGTTCAGGGTGATGGAGCTGTCCGCCGGGTAGGTCACATGGGTCGGCAGCGCGTCTGTTACCAGCAGGTCCGTGGTGGCCACGGTGCCGTCGTTCTTCATCGTGATGGTGTAAGTGAAGACGGTGTTGGCCGTGGGGCTGACCGGCAGGTTTGTTTTAGTGGCCGCATCGGGTCCCGAGGACGGGATGCGCGCGTGGCCGGCAACGGTGGTCGTGTAAACACCCGAGGCGAGCGCGCCGCCGGTGGCGATCACGCCGGTATCGGGAAAGACGGAGTTATCGGTCAACGTGATCGAGCCGTTACCGGTTACGGTTGCGGTAGTGGCGCAGGAGGTCCCGTCAAGCGAGGCCTTAGGAACTACGACCGCCATCCATACGTTCTTGGGCGTGCCCGAGGTCAGGGAAATGTTTCCGACGATAGGCGTGGCCAACGTAGCGTCCGAATAGAACGTCACCGACGGCGTGAATGTGCCGCTGTTGGAGTAGCTCAGGGCGAAAGTGTCCGTGGCGTTACCGGTATTCGTTACCGTCAGCGCGTAGCTAACAGTCACGTCGGCTGAGCCGTCGGTGTTCGCGGTCGTTGAGCCCGGTGCAGGCGTCAATGTCACGCCCCATACCGGCTGGACGTATACCGTGACGGAAGCCGTTTGCGTGGGCTGGGCCGCATTGTTCGCGTCGTTATAGTTGAGTGTCGCGGTGTTGGTAATCGCCGTATTGGCCGCCGGCGGGGCCACTGCCATAGCGGCCGAAGCCGCCAGAAGAACCATGGAAACCGTTAATAATACATGCAGTAATAATCTTTTCATCTTAATTCTCCTAAGTTACGAATGACGTTGATGAAAACCACTGTTGAAAAACCGTATTACCCTTCGTCACCTCCTCTTCTTTTTTTATTTATTTTATTTCACTTTTGCCATGAACTTAACTTCGCCCGATTCCTTTGGGGCGACCTTCTTTATCGTCCACCTTATGTTCGTATACGTATCCGGGGCCGCGACCTTCTCCTTCCCGGCTATAACCTGCTTAGGCTTTTTATAAAACGTTTTGCCTCCGTCAATGCTGAAGTCCACATCCGCGTTCGCGCCCTTGGCGCTTCCAGCGATATAGGCCATGCCGCCGGGCACCGGGTCCGAGATCACCGCGTTTATGGCGTCCGCATCCCCTACGTTGGTGTAGGTAAGGGTGTATAAGATCGTATCGCCCGGGTTCGTCGTTTTCACGGGCTTCAGCTCGACGGTCTCCTTGCCGTCCTTAATGACTTTCACCTCTTTTTCAGCCGTCATCTTGAATGTTAGCTTCGGGGCCTGCGCCGCAAGCGCGGAAGCCGCCATTGTCAAAAAGATTGCCGCCAGAATAGACGCGGCCAAATGCGATTTCAAAAAGCTTCTCTTCATAGCACTTTCCTCCTGTTCTGTTGTTGCTGTGGTTAATTCACGGTCACTTTAAAATTCAGCGTCCCGCCCGCTAACGGAGCAAGCGGTGAAACCGTCCATTTGATGCCGGTTACCGGCGCTGCGTCAGAGCTGTTCCATGTGGTGCCTCCATCATGACTCCATTGGATTGTCGTGCCCGTCCCTACCGTGCTTGAGGTCACATAGGTCGTGTAGACGGGGACGTTGTCAAGGATGATGACCGTATATGCGGGCGCATCTCCTATGTTGCTGTACGTTAGCGTGTAAGTGATCGTGCCGCCGGGTGCCGCGTCAGTCTTGTCCGCGGTCTTGGTGAAGCTCATTACCGGGCTTTCGACCTGCAGCGAGGCGGTATTCCCCGTCGAAACAGTGGCAAAGCTTGGCCCGGAGGCGGTGGCGGAATTCGGGAACGTCCCGCGCGTGTTCGGGGTTATGGCCTGGAAGTTAAGCGTTGCCGTTCCGTTGGCGGGTACCGTCCCCGGGCTGCTCCATGTAAGCACTTGGCCGGTGATAGACGGGTTGGCGGTAGTCATACCGGTGGTCGAGCCGGACTTGTAAGAAAAGCCGGTCGGTAGAGTATCCACTATGCTGGAAATGGTTGTGGCCGTATTGCTGACGCTCGTCAGGGTAATGGTATAGGTTACGGGCGCCACCATAAGGGCCGTGGTTGGGTTTACGGTCTTGGTAATGGAAATGATCGGTACCGTGTCCGTATCCGTTGCGGTATTGTTCGCGCTGTTGGGGTCAGTCGTATTGTAAGGCGGGGACACCGTGACGGTGTTCACCAGGGTCGGGCTGCCTGCCAGCACGGTGCCTTGAACCGTTATTACGGCGCTTTGGCCTGAAGCCAGGTTGACGTCGCTCCAATACTGTGAGGAAACGTTATACGTGCCCATGTTGGGCGTATAAACCGGGTTCTGAAGGTTTGCCGGGATGGTGTCTCTTACCCAGCAGCTCGTAATGCTGCTCGGCCCGTTGTTTGTGACCGTGATGGTATACGTGACCTGGCTTCCGACCAGTGCCGTGGTCTGTCCGTCCGTCTTAGTGACCGAAAGGTCCGCCTGGGGGGTAAGCGTGTCTGTGTCAGTGGCGGTGTTATTCGCGCTATTGGTGTCGGTAACGCCGGGCGGGACGGCGACAGTCGCGGTCATGGCGAGCGAACCCGTGGCCGCCGGGTCTATCGTTCCCGTTATCGTAAGGGTAATCTGTTGCCCACCTGCAAGGTTAAGTCCGGTCCAGCTACCGGTGTATGGAACATATGTACCCGTGGAAGCAGTGTAAGACGGAGACAGGATTATCGTGGGGAGAGGGACCGAGAGGGTAAGGCTCGTTACCGTTGCCGGCCCGTTGTTGGTGACGGTCACCGTATAGGTATCGGAGGTGCCAGGCACTTTCGTGGTTACTCCATCCGTTATGGCGACCGCGAGGTCGGCATCGACTGGCGTGGTGCTCGCGACTGCCAGCACGGCAGGGTCCGGCCCGCTTCCGTCCGGGTCTATCGTGGCGGTATTCGTAACCGGGAGGTTGCCACTGGAAGCGGTGGCCTTGAATACCACCGTAACCGTCGCGCCGGCATTGACAACTCCGGCTGCCGCCCCGGCGCTTTTGATAAGCCCTCCGGTGGCAAACGGCATTTTGCCGCCCACGTCCGCGACTGTCGTGCCGTTCATTTTCGTGGAACCGGTGGTATATGTGGTGTTTGCCACGATCGGGTCGGTAAGCGTGGAGCCGGACGTATTCGTCAGGCCCGTATTGTTAATCGTGATTGTCCACGTAATCGTTTTCGTCCCTCCAGCTCCCGTGACGGTCGCGCTCTTGCTGACATCGAGCCTGTCTATCAGCGTCGCCGTCGTGTAGTTGGAACTCGTAGTCGCCTGGAGCAGCGGTACTCCGGGGCAGGAGGAAAGGAAATTATAAGTCCAGCTTGAATTTGTCACATACTGTGCCAGTGCCGGTGAGAGCGGGACCGCATTAACCGTCACCTGGTACTGTACCCATATCTGCGCCCCCACGACCACGTTGCCGATATTAAAGCCAACCGTGGGATCGGCGCCAGAGACGGAAGTATAGTTGACGCCGTCCGTGCTGGTCTTCACGGTTCCGCTGATAAACGAAGTGTCCGGCGGCGGCTGCGACTTATATACCACGCTCTGCGCATCGGCCGTGCCTGTACTGTTATCGAGTCTAGTGGTATAGGTGAGCGTATCGCCGACATGCGTGGTCGACTTGTCTACGGTCATCACGGAGGTCGGGAAAGTTGGCGCGCCGACGTCCACCTGAATGCCGATGGAGCTGGTTGCATACCCGTCGCCGGTTGACGTCCCTTGGGCGCTTGCCGAGGTCTGGCCGTGCTGGAGTATGCCGGAGACGTCAACGTTGGTAATGTCCCAGCCCTGCCGCGCTCCCGAGGCCGGCGGGTTGGTCCCGCCGAAAGTACCGCTCCCGTCGAGGGCCCCGGTGTCGCCATTTATCATGCTCACAAAGAAATTGTTTACCGGGTTGTTTGGACCGGATACCGGCTGCGTCGCGCCCGTGGGGCCGAACATCATCTGGTCGCCGGTAAGCTGATAGTCACCCTCCATGGCGCTCACCATAAGACGCCCGTTGATGGTGCCCGTGTTGTTCACGCAGAACCCGGCAACGGCGGACGCCGTGGAGCCTGCGGTCGGGGACGTGAACTCGCATCCGACAAAAACGGACATGCTCCTGATGGGCAATGCCGTGTTCCGATAGACCACGGCGAGCGTCCAGCCCGCGCAGTTGTTGCTGTCGTCCAAGGGGTCTACAGTCGCCGGGACGCCGCCCACGGTGTATGTCCCGGCTCCCGCCGACTGGACGTAGGCTGTCACGTCGGCCGAGCGGACATAAAAATAGTGGGTGGCATCTCCGCACGTCTTCGCCGTGGCGCCGTCCGGAGATATGGAGTAGGAACCGGACGGCGTGGTCATCGTGATGCTGTTGTTCAAAGACGCCGACACGTCCTGGGGATTGGATGAGACGGACCTGTAACTGCCGCCCCAGATCAGTTCCGCGTAAAGTATGGTGCTGCCGGCTGGTACGTTAAGATTCGCGGCGGAGGCGTTCTGCGACCATGTGAGGGTCGTCCCCGCCGGGAAGTTGCCAACATTCGAAGTGGTGTTGGTGTCTATGAACGCGCCTATGGAACCCGCCGTGCCCTGGTTGTTCTGGCCAGCTGTCTTATTAAGGCCAAGCGTGTTGCCGGTGAAGGTCATCGCGCCGGTATCGATGGTGGTGAAGCGTTTTATATAAGCGGCCCGCGCCGGGACTGTAAGGCAAAACATGACCGCTAGTGTCGAAAGCAGGCCTAATAATGTCCGTGAAAAGAAATTGCTCATGATTAAATACCTTTTTGCAAGCAGAAGCTCTCTCCTGAACAACGTTTTATACGGCCGTCAAGCCACTCGTTTCCGAAAACAGCCAGCTTGTCCAGGTCCATCTCCATGACTATCTTCCGTTCGGCATCCGTAAGCTCATATCCCTCTTCTATGCAGACCAGGTCTAATTCACGCGAGGCCCTCATGCGAAAGCGGGCGTCGGTAACAAGGCGGCCGATTAACTGTTCTACAGCTCTTTGAGACATGGTGTTATTCCCCCTTTAATATGAAAAAAATGGCAGTTTTGCCAAGTTCGAGCATTTTTTCTGTCAGCGTCACACTGTTGGCTAATACATTAGTACTAGCAAGTGGCGTGCCAATAATAATTAGTATTAAATTCAAATGGTTACTGGAACGGCAAAAGTCGTGTTGTGGCCCATTTAGGGCCAATGATTTTTCGATGCAACTATAAAGACTAGATGCGGGAAGGCAATGAAAGGGAAATTCTCTGATAAATTAAATGGTTGGCTAATGGGGAGCTATCGGCGGGAAAGTTTTGGCCCAAATTGGGCCATTATCCCATCTCTTCAGGTCCTAATCACGTTATTCCATTGACGGTTTTTTCCGGTTGAACATCTTCCGGTTGATCTTAAGACGCTGTGCGGCAAGCGACTTGTTGCCGGCGCAGTTTTTCAGCGTCTCATCCAGGACCCTGTTTACCACGGCTTCGAGGGAAAACTCGCCGTCATTGAATTTGAGATGCAAGTTCATGCCGCCGTCCGATGCGGTCTTGTTGTCTTTATAGATTACAAGGTGCTCCGGGCGGACCAGTTCTCCGTTCACGATGATAGCGGCACGCTCCAGGCAGTTTCGCAATTCCCGTATATTTCCAGGCCAATCATACGCCATGATCACATCCATGGCCTTGCGGGATATTCCGGGAAGGTCCTTTCCCTGGTGTTGGCGGAATTGGGGCAAAAATTGCTCCACGAATAACATGATGTCTTCCTTGCGTTCTCTGAGAGGCGGGATAACGATGGGGAAGACATTCAACCGGTGGAACAGGTCTTCCCTGAATTTTCCCTGCCGGACAAGGGTTTCAAGGTCCTGATGAGTTGCCGCGATAACACGGAAGCCAACCGGCAGTTGCCGGTCGGAGCCGATTTTATAATAGACGCGCTCCTCAAGGACCCTAAGGAGCTTGACCTGGAGGGAGAGCGGCATGTCGCCTATCTCGTCTAACAACATGGTGCCGCCAGCGGCAATCGCGAACTTGCCCTCCCTGTCCCTGTCGGCCCCGGTGAAGGCCCCCTTGACATGGCCGAACAGCTCGCTTTCCAGGAGGGTTTCGGGAACCGCCGCGCAATTGACCCCCACAAAATTGGACGGCAGGCCGCCGCTCGCGAAGTGGATGTCCCGCGCCAGAACCTCCTTGCCAACTCCGCTTTCGCCGTAGATGGCAACGGTGGTATGCGGCGAGGCCGCCACCATTTCAGCGGATTTCAACGCCTGGCTCATAGCCGGTGACTGGGTTTTTATAGACTGGAAGAGGTGGCGGCTTACCACATATTCCTTGAACTTCTTATTCGAGCTGTTCTCTATCGTCAGACGGCCGAATTCCAGCGCCCGTTTTATTGCCACGTCCAGTTCGTCGGGGGAAGAGCCTTTTTTCAGATAATCGAATGCGCCGCTCTTCATGGCCTTGACGGCTGTTCCCACGTCGTCTTGGGCGGTAAAGATAATAAACGGCGTATCGTCCTTTTTCGCCCGTAAAGCGCGCAGCAGCCCCAATCCGTCCATCCCCGGCATGACGAGGTCGGAGATGATAAGCTGATAAGTCTCTTCTCCAAGGAGTGCAATTGCTTTTTCCGCAGAGTGCGCCATGGTAATCTCGTACCCAAGGTCACACAACTGGCTCTTCAATAATCTGGCGCTGGCTGCGCTGTCTTCCACTATAAGGATACGGGCGGCGGTCATGTTGACGGACTCACTTTCTTAAGCGTCAGGCAGAGCTGTTCGCGGGCTTGTAGTGCCCTGAACAGTAATCGCTTTTACAGTGGGTTTCCCTGTTTTGAAGACCCCCTTCAGCGTACACCATCGACTCCATTTCTTCCACATTTTTTTTCAGAAGTATTCCTGAAACAACGCACCTTGAATCATGCTTAACATTCCCAACGTTGTTGATCGGCGTGCAATTTTGACCCACTATCGGCATCCTGTTTGACTAGGGGGAATTTGATTTTCCGTTTTAATAATAGAACGTTATGGCCTCAGAAGGTGGGTCAATATTGGACGCCGATTACCCCCAAAATGGGTCAAGATAGCCTGCAGCTGTTGGTTGACAAGCAGTCCGAGATTTATTAACAAGGTGTGGAGATTAAAGATGCGGAGGCAGCAAGTGCTGAAGAAGCACGTAAATGAACCTCTCTTGGATAAACATGCCAAAAAAAAATTATGGCCGGGATACGTTGTTGGCCTACGGGGATTTGGAGGCATGAGAGGTGGGCAATAATTCACATCTTTGGACCGTTCCATAAAGCGGTCAGGTCAGCGAAGTTGCCAATGTGGCCGAAATGAGATTTCACGTAGTGAAATTTGATGCGAGAGGGAGTTATCTCGCTTTTTCGGGAAAGTTATCTCGCGCCGCTACACGTTAGAGGGGTCGGATTTGAATCCGCACTCCATGTTATAGTATGGTTCGTGGTGCCAGAAGTGAGGAAAGGCGTTAAAAGTGGGGCATCTTGAACTGTCCAACCGAAAATATATAGGGGTTGGACAATCGGACAAAGGGGAGCATCCTTCGACTATGCCGTGTCCCTACCCCAGATGCCTACTGTCGGGAGCCGTTTCCTAAGGTGAGGGTGGCGTCATTCAAAAACCCGGAAAAACTCAACTAATGAATGGCACTATTATAGGGGATGGTTACACTATTCCTCCCGCCCCAAAAAAGGAGACACCCTAAAGGTGCGATGACAGCGGAAGGGTAACCTAACATCCCACGGGTATTTTTATTGGCCGGTCTTTAAATTTCATCCTAGGAGTATCCATTTCCTGATTCTCTTCCAGTACCACTATTGTAAGCAATCCGCCCTCTCCTAAGCTGATATCCGCCTGCAAAGTGTTCGGTACGCTTGTTTCAGACTTTGCGTCGGTTCGGCTCTGTTTTGACCGATGGACTACTATCTTAGTAATGTCCTGCAGCGGAAATTCACGCGAATCAAGTCTCAGGTCTTTATAAAGCCCTTCAATTTTTTCTTTATCCGAGAGTACCGAATCCACCGAAAGGAGCTTGAACCTCTGGTATCTATCTATACCGATTCTCTTTTGACAGATGTAGCGGGGTTCTTCCGCAGCCTCATCCCCGACTGGAACACGCAGCGGTCTCGCAGCGGCCCGCGGCGCTTCAGCCATTTTCATTGCCTTCTTTTGCAGAGGCTGCGCCTCCATCATTTGGGCTTTAGGCATCGGCTCAAATTTTTCTACAGGCGCTCTCCCGGCAGCCTCGGGGGGCGCACTACCGGCCACGGGACGTGGAGAGGCAGGCGGAATCTCAGTCTTTCCGCACGTCGTCTCGGCTGGCTCCGGAGGCGGGATTGCCTGGGCCTGTTGAGTCGGCTGCTCTTCTCTCTCTTCTTTTATTACACGAGGTTTCGCACGATGTTTACTTTTGCCGGGCATTACAGCCGGTACGGGCCTTTCCACTCTTGCCGGAGCCCCAGTATAGGGCGCTACCGTTTCGCTCAGGCCTTTTTTAGAATTGCGGGTCAGGAGTAAAGGGACCGATATTATTACTAGCAGAAGGCCTGCGGCGGCGGCAAGAGGAATCAGGCGCCGCTTCTGCCACGAATAATCGGGCCTTTTGGAAGTCGTCACTTCCGGGCCCAATCCGCAGGCCATTAGATAAATCTCGCTGCATCTGGCACAAGACGCTACGTGCGCGAGAAGCCGGGATCGGTCATTTTTTGAAACCTTTTTTTCAGCCAGGGCAGCCAGGTCTTCAAGCGGCGGGCATTCCTCTCCGGGTGGCATAGCTTTGAGCGCCTGCCCGAGCATTAGGCCTATTCGCCTGTCTTCCGGTTTTTCACCCGATTTTTTAAAAAATAATGTCATATTGTTTAAGACGGACAAGCCCCCGTTTTTTTCCTATAAAAGATCTTCGCTCTTAATTCCTTTTTTAAGAAGCATCTTCCTGCATTTCTGGAGCATACGATCCATTTTCTTGTATATTGCCTTTTCGGTATAGCCGATTGCCCTGGATATTTCGTTGACGCTCCTGCCCTCTATGTATTTCAGCCGTACCATAAGCCTTTCGTCAGTGGAAAGAGACTGCACGAGTTCCCTCATGACGGCCGCCATCCTTGTCTCTTTTTCCTTCTCCAGGAAGGCGCGCTCCGGCCCGGGGGCTTCGTCCGTGATGGCCATTTGGCCGGAGTCGCCTTTTAGAGGATTAAAACAGGCATGACCGCACTCTGGGTCCTGCCCGTAAGAGGGGATGGTACCGAAGGAAACCTCACTGTGGGAAGCGGTCATTTTGCTGCTAATCCTATCAGCCATCTCCCGGAGTGTCTCGATGCCGCCGGTAAACGCAGCTTCCCTGCTCATTACGGAATGGGCTTCTTCTATCGGAAGACCCTTTTTATTAACGAGCTCGTACAGCCGCACGCCCGCTGCCCCCATCTTCCTCGCTTCCTCACTAGCCCTGCTGCGCCCCTCTTTCTGGCGATATATATCAACAACCTTGTTGCAAATAACAACTTCGAGGTACCTCCTAAGCGACGCCTTCCCCTTGTATTCCCGCAGTACTCGGTAATTGTCGGCAGAGATGTGCTCCATAACATCGATAAAAAGAGAATCTGCTTTGTTCGCCCCCGGTACATCATCCCGGTTCTGCCAGGCGACAAGGCCGTAAGCCTTGTAGCAGCGTTCCTCGATGAATTTAAGGTTGTCGAGCAGGAGCTTTCGGCAGCTTTCCGGGTCGGCGGGAACCTTGTATTCCCCCGGTTTGCTATTTTTTATAAAAGTTATTAACAGAAGCGAGAATAAATTCATGAGGCAACTTATCATAATGACTTACTTTCGGCGCGTCAAGCATTTCCTCCTTTCAGGGAAAAGCAGCCCATTAAAAAAAAATCGGGGGAAAACCGGGGACAGTGTCCGTCTTTTAAATCAAAAGCTATAAAACTTACAACAACGAAAGGAGGAAACATGGAAGCATTAAAGAGAATATTGTTTGCATTTGTGACGGTTGTGGCCTTATTGGCAGCGGATAAGGACGTTGCCCAAGCCAGGACAAAACTGGCTGCCCTGCCTGAGCGCGCGAATGTCGCAATCAGGCTCGACAACAAAGGGGCGACCCTTATCGAAGAGGAGCGAATCGTTACATTGCAGAAAGGGATGAACATTCTAGATTTTTCCTGGAAGGGGGTTTCCATCGACGAAGATTCGATAATTTTTTCTATTTTAAGCCATCCCGATAAAGTACGGCTAATCTCCGTCAGCTATCCGCCGAATGAATCGGCCTTGGTCTGGAACATATACAGCGAAGGGGCGTTTGACGAAAGAGTGCGTATCAGTTACCTGCTTTCAAATATAGATTCCCTAATGGCTTACACAGGAATAACCGATACTTACGAACAGAAAATAGACCTGAAAGGGTTCCTTGTCGTCAGGAATTTTTCGGGCGAAGATTTCAGCGGCGCGAAAATTGTTCCGGGCTATGGGAAGGATGTGAACGAGGATATTGCCCATGAGGAGACTAGGCAGGTGCAGGTGTTGGACATCAAGGATATACCGGTGAAGAAGGTATGGTTGTTCGACTCTTCCAAAGAGCCCTGGGACCCGGTCAATGAAAGGACGAACGTCGGGATACCGGTCTATTACTACATATTGAACGATAAGACAAATGGACTTGGGAATTACGCAATGCCAAGGGGCAAGGTAAGGCTGTATCAGAAAGATGGACACGGCGGGAATATATTTCTGGGTGAGGATTATATGCAGGTAATACCGATTGGCGAGAAGATGAAGGTATATATCGGCGACAGCCGCGACATCGTCGTAACCCAGAAAAAAATGGACGAGACGATATTGAATGAGAGATGGAAGGAGGTACACGGGGCCAGGACGCGTGTTATGTATGACTCCGAAGAAGTCATCAAAGCAACCATGGAAAACCGCGAGAACAAAAAGGCCGCTCTAACTATGCGGGAGCACCTGCCGCGTGAGTGGGAGATGCTGGACTGCAACATGAAATATAAAAAGACCAGCTTCGATACAATCGAATTCGAGGTCGAGCTCCCGCCTCACGGGAAGGAAGAGCTTAATATGCATTATATCATCCGGAATATCGGAAAGACCAGATAAGGAGGCAGGCATGAAAATCCGTTTAATAACGCTCATTGTTGCAGCCCTGTTTGTTTTATCCGTCCGCACGGCCTCCGCAAAGGTGGACCTCGTATCTCTTCCGAGCACAGATTCTGTTCAGCTAACCATTTATAACGATGCCGACGTTACGTTAGTCAAGGACCTTAGGACCCTGACGCTTGCCAAAGGCCGGAATAAATTGCAGTTCTCCTGGGAGAACACCCTTATCGACCCGACAAGCCTCGAAATGCGGCCTTTAGCGGACTCCGAAAATTTAAATATAAACGAGCTCGTATTCCCGCCGCGCATCAAGGATCTCGGCATCTGGAACCTGGAAAGCGGCCAGACAGGCAAAGTCCCCGTCGAGATATCCTACATGACAAGCGGACTGTCTTGGCGGGCGTTCTATGTCGGGATACTTGACAGTGAGCAGACCTCAATGGGGCTGGAAGGATTTGTCAGGGTTACAAACAACAGCGGCGAGGATTATGCCGGAGCGCAGGTCAGGCTTTTAGTGGGAGTAATAAACCTAAAGGATACAATAAACAGCCTGGCCGAAAGGCAGGAGCCATATGGCAAGCCGACTCCGCAGTCTTCTTCCGAGTCGGACCTCAGCCGTAGAATATATTATGCCGCAAAAGCCAGGGTAGGTGCCGGAGAAGGTGCTCCCGTGTACGAAAATCTACAGGAAAGTCCGAAAGAAATACTGAAAGAGGCATTGAGCGAGTATCAGCTGTATACCGTTGGCGGGACCGAGACAATATCAAACGGATGGTCGAAACGCATGCCATCTATGAAGGGAGACGGGGTTGGAGTCATAAATCTGTATAAATTTGACGAGGCGAGGTACAAAGACAAAGTGTTTCATTTCATCAGCTTTAAGAACGATAAAGAACACGGGCTCGGCCAGGATCCCCTGCCGGAAGGCACGATTAAGATTTATCGCAGGCTTAATGGCGGTGGCCTGTCCTATGTTGGACAATCCGATATGAAGTATATACCCCTTAACGAAAAGGTCGAGTTATCCCTTGGCGAGGCGGAAGGTGTAATGGTGGAGCCAAAACTCATGGGTTATTCTTCAGGCCAGTTCCTGTTCGATAAGTGGGGCGGCATAACCGGGCATGACGAGATAGAAAATTACGAGCTCATCGCGCGGAACACCCGGAATTTTCCCGCAGAGGTTGAAATCGTCCGAAATTTTGAATGCAGCTCGTGGGATATAAAGAATACGGGCGACTATGGACAATATGAGAAACAGGGTTTTGATAGCGTCAAATATGTTTTATCGCTCGAACCTGGAGAGACAAAAAAGTTCGGATACATCGTTACTAAGCATCTTGGGGAAAGGGCAGTAAAAAATTAACCCTGCTTAACGAAAGGAGAGACAAGTATGAAAAAAATAATTGGGTTGTTTGCAGTATTAGCACTATCAGTGGTTACCGTTTCTTGCGCAAGATCCGAAAATCCAAAATCGACTAAAGCCGGAAAAGTTGAGCCAGCGGTGGTCGCCGCAGAAACAGCACCGAAGGCCCTGCATCAGGAACCTAGAAAGATTGCAAGACCAGGAAAGGTAGCGAAACCAATAAAAACGGAGGAATCCGGGGAAGTACTGGAAGTAAATGACTCGAAAATAACTTATAAAACCGGGAACGGCCGGGAAAAAACCGTAAGCGCGAATTCCTTCCCAAGCCTGCTTCAAGCAGGGGACAAGATAATAGTCAAGAAGGAAAAAGGGAAGGTATTTGTAATTAAAGATCGTGGCATGAAAATCCCGATAGGATGTTAATCAGTAATCGATTAAGAATATGACAACCATAGTCCCAATGTCATAATGAATCCACTCGGCGCGTTGCATTTTAGCAAATAGGAAAAGGGGAATAATGAGAATCAGCCTTGAATGACGGATTTGGGTGCGAGGCTTGGGACGCCTCAAGCCTGCCGCAGGCAAAGGAGCTGACAACATTACAAAAATAAATAATCTACCGCGCGGGAATCCTGGACACGGTATTGCTGCCTTCGTTCGTCACCCAGATGTTTGCTCCGTCGAAGGCTATTCCAAGGGGATTGCTCCCCACGTTATAAGTGCCCACGAGGGAGCCGTCGCTGGCCTTCAGCTTGGTCACTCCTCCGCTGGCGTCAGTCACCCAGACGTTGACGCCGTCGAAGGTTATATATACACACGACGGGGGAGCTAACTTGCTGAAAGGTTTGGTGCCGGCGGCCGGAATCGAACCGGCACAAGGTTGCCCTTACTGGATTTTGAGTCCAGCGCGTCTACCAGTTTCACCACGCCGGCATCTGGGGGTGAATTTGCAATATATTATACATCTGAAGCCCCGTCAACTTCTTTTTGCTTGCGCGAGCCTTTGCCTTTATATATAATCCAGCTACTTAAAACGCAATATATAAAAAATGCTCACCGGCTTCAATACCGATTTCCGGTACAAAGGTACCGTTTATCATGTCCAGACCGAGGATAACGGCCTGAGTAATCCCGTTATCGTCACCCTCCTTTACAGGGGCGGGGCAATCCTCGCGTCCCGGAAGACCAGCTACGCCGATATCCTGAAGTTCAATAAACTGGAACAGGTCGTCCGGGAAATAATGGAGGAGCAGCACAAGCAGGTGATAAAGGACCTTGTGGCGGGGCAGTTCACGGCTAAGGAGGAAAATATCTCGAAGCCGGATGTGCCCGCGCCCGATTTGAGTGCAGGCACTTCAGTGAAGACCAAGGCCGAGCACAAGGACGAGACGGCAGAAGAGGCCAGGGAGAGGCCTTTGGAAGAAAAAGGATTGGACAGCGAGATTCTTGACTACCTGGCGTCCGAAGACGACTGGGACTAAAAAGGGGGATTAAGTTGGTAATGGCTGTTGACACGATAAAAGGTTTAAATCAGACGGCCTGCAGGATAAGGATGGATATCGTGGAAATGCTGAACAAGGCGGGTTCCGGACATACCGGTGGCTCCCTTTCGGCGGCGGATATAGTCACCGCCCTTTATTTCCACAAGCTGCGGCACAACCCGGAAGATCCCGCGTGGCCGGAACGGGACCGGTTCATCCTGAGCAAGGGACACGCCGCCCCGGTGCTTTACGCCGCCCTTGCCAGGTCCGGGTATTTCCCCGTGGAGGAGCTTTCCACCCTCAGGCAACTGGGGAGCCGTTTGCAGGGGCATCCGGATTCAAAAAAGCTGCCTGGTGTGGAGATTTCCACTGGCTCGCTGGGCCAGGGACTTTCGGTATCATGTGGTCTCGCGCTTTCCGGTAAAATGGATTCAAAACCCTGGCGGGTATACACGCTCCTTGGCGACGGTGAACTCCAGGAAGGCCAGGTCTGGGAAGCCTCTATGACGGCTGCGCATTACGGTCTCGATAATTTAACCGCTATCATCGACAACAACGGCCTCCAGATAGACGGCGCGTGTTCGGAAGTGATGTGCGTGGACCCAATCGCGGACAAATTCGCCGCCTTCGGCTGGGACACGATAAGCATCGACGGGCATGACATGGGAGAGATAATAGACGCGCTGGACCGCGCGGAAGCCCACAAGGGAAAACCGACGGCTATAGTGGCGCGGACGATAAAAGGCAAGGGATGTTCCTTATTCGAGGGGAAGGTGGAGTACCACGGGACGCCGCCATCCAACGATGAACTTACTATAGCACTGAAGGAAATAGGGGGGCGGGAATGAGCAAGGTCGCGACGAGAGAAGCATACGGCAAGGCGCTCCTGGAACTGGGCAGGAAAAACGAGTCGGTAGTCGCACTGGACGCGGACCTGTCGGGCTCCACGAAAACGAAGGTTTTCGGCAAAGAATTTCCGGAGCGGTTTTTCAATATCGGCATAGCCGAGCAGAACCTCATGGGCGTCGCGGCAGGTTTTTCGCTCGGCGGGAAGCTCCCGTTTGCAAGCACCTTCGCGGTATTCGCCACGGGCCGCGCATGGGAGCAGATACGCCAGTCGGTATGCTACCCCGGGCTGAACGTAAAAATCGTCGCGTCGCACGCAGGTATCACCGTCGGCGAGGACGGCGGCTCGCACCAGTCGGTAGAGGACATATCGCTTATGCGCACCATCCCCGGCATGACGGTCATAGTCCCCGCGGACGGTACAGAGACTGCGAAGGTCATAATGGCGATGGAAGAATATGCCGGCCCGACATACATCAGGGTAGGCCGCGCCAAAACCGAGGTCATCTACGACGACTCTTATGAGTTCAAGGTAGGGAAGGCCAATGTCCTGAAAAAAGGCGCGGACGCGACCATCATCGCCTGCGGGATAATGGTTCCGGAGGCGCTGAAGGCAGCCGAAGAGCTTTTGGCGGAAGGCGTTTCGGCGGGTGTGATAAATATGTCCACGATAAAGCCTATTGATATGGACGCCGTCATAGAGGCCGCGAAGGACTCCGGCGCGATAGTCACCGCCGAGGAGCACTCCATAATCGGGGGCTTGGGGAGCACGGTCGCGGAGGTCCTGTCCGAAGTCTGTCCCGTGCCGCTCAGGAGAGTGGGGATAAAAGACGTATTCGGCACCTCCGGCCAGCCGGACGAACTGATGGAGCATTACGGCCTGACGGCGGATGCGATAAAGGCCGCGGTCAAGGAGGTCGTCTCCAAGAAACTCCCACAACCCGTGAAATGATCCAGTTCTACCACGTCACCAAGTCCTATGACGGACGTCGGCCTGCCGTAAACGATATCTCCTTCCGGCTGCAAAAGGGGGAGATGGTTTATCTGACCGGCCCGTCCGGCGCGGGGAAGAGCACGATCATCAAGCTCATACTCTGCGCGGAAGAGCCGGACGACGGGCAGATACTGGTAGCGGGCAGGAACGTCGCGAGGCTTAAGCAGAGGGACATACCCGGCTTAAGGCGGAGCATCGGGGTCGTATTTCAGGACTTCAAGTTAATCGAGCGCAAGACTGTATTCGAGAACGTCGCTCTCTCCCTGCGGGTGGCTGGTGCAAGGGAAGAGAAAATAAAGGACAGGACGGAGACGGTACTCAAGGCTCTTGACCTCCACCGCAAGAAGGACAACTACCCGCTACAGCTATCCGGCGGGGAACAACAAAGGGCGGCGCTTGCCCGTGCGCTGGTCAAGGAGCCGGTGATACTCCTGGCGGACGAGCCTACCGGGAACCTCGATTTCGAGACGACGCAGAACATAATGTCCGTAATCAAAGACATAAACGCCCAGGGGACCACGATAATCCTAGCGACTCACAACCGCGACCTGGTGGAGATGGTGCCGCGCAGGGTTCTGCATATCGAGCGGGGAGTGATGAAGGTGTAGTCAGACTGGCGGCATCTGAGACGATTTTACGTCCTGCAGGAATTTTTTCATAATTGAATTGAACGTCGGTTTTCCCTTCTCCTGAATCCCATACCTCACCCTGATTATCGGTTTTGCCGTTTTTATAAGCCTTGATAAATCCGCGGGTGTCGCCGAGACGACGATATCGCACGGCACGGCGTTTATCGTCGCTTCCAGGTCGCTAAGCTGCTTAGGGCTGTATCCCATCGACGGCAGGACATATTTTAAATGCGGGTACTTCAAGAAGACGTCCCGTAGGCTTCCCTTTGCCGATTTACGGGGCCGAACTATGACGGCCCCGGCCTCCTTTGCCGCCACATAACCCGCGCCGTATGACATCCCGCCGTGGGTGACTGTAGGCCCGTCCTCCACGACGAGCACTTTCCTGCCTTTTAAACTTTCCGCCCCGCCCTCGACCGTAATCGGAGATTCGGCGGTAATTATTACCGCGCCGGGGTTTTCGAGCTTTACGGCATCACGCACCTGCCGTATACCCTTCCGTTCTTTTTCTCCCGCCTTGTTTATGACGACTATGTCCGCGCGCCGGAGGTTTATCTCTCCGGGGAAGAACCCAATCGCCTGGTCTGGCCGCAGGGCATCCGCGACGACAATTTCCAGGTCCGGCAGGATGAATGGGAAATCGTTGTTGCCGCCGTCCCAGATTATAACGTCCGCCTCCTTTTCTGCCGCCCTTAGTATTTCCTCGTAGTCCACACCTGCGAACACTACTACGCCCTGCCCGACCAGCGGCTCGTACTCCTCTCGCTCCTCGACCGTGCATTTCTGAAGGTCCAGGTCGTCCATTCCGGAAAACCGCTGGACCCGCTGCAGTTCGAAATCGCCGTATGTCATCGGATGTCGTATGACGGCTGGTTTCTTGCCGAGGCGTTTTAATATCCCCGCGAGCTTTAAGGTGAGCGGGCTCTTGCCGCTTCCCGTGCGCACCGCACAGACGGATATAACGGGGAGCGATGATTTCAGCATTGTGCCATGAGGCCCCAGGAGCATGAAATCGGGGCCCATCGCCATGGCCAAAGAGGCCTTGCCCATTACGTATTGTGCGGATACGTCGCTGTAAGAGAAGACTACAACGTCAGGCAGGAGTGAATGAATAAGCTCCGGGAGCTTCTCTTCCGCGAATATGGGGATGCCTTCGGGATAAAGCGGGCCCGCAAGCCGCGGGGGGTACGTCCTTTTGGATATGAACGGGATTTGAGCGGCTGTGAAAGCGACTACTTTATATTCCTTGTTCTTCCGGAAAAAAATATTGAAGTTGTGAAAATCGCGGCCTCCGGCGCCCATGATTATAACGCGGCGCGGCCTCTTAGCGGTCATAGCGTAAGCGCGGCCTCCTCGAATATACGTAGCGCCTCGTCCATCTCGTCGGGAGATGTTATAAGCGGGGGTACAAGCCTTATGACATTTTTATACGTCCCCGCATCCAGGATGACGAGGCCTTTTTTTAAGCATTCCTCTTTCATCTTTTTCACGGCATTTCCGTCCGGCTCACCCTTGCGCATGAACTCTATCCCGATCATGTACCCAAGCCCGCGCACGTCGCCGATTGAGTCTGCCTTCTCCTGCAATGCAAAGAGGCGGCTGTAAACTCCGCGCGACAGCTTCTCCGCCTTCTCCAGTATATGTTCTTCCTTTATGGCGTCGATAGTCGCGGAGGCCGCGGCGCATGCAACGGGGTTGCCTCCGAAGGTCGTGCCGTGGGCGCCGCTCTCCCAATCGTCCATCAAATCCGCGCGGGAGATTATTGCGGAGAGAGGTAGCCCGGAGGCGATGCCCTTGGCGACGGTGATTATGTCCGGGATGACTTTATAATGCTCCAGTGCAAACCACTTGCAGGTGCGCCCCATCCCGCTCTGGACTTCGTCGAATATCAGGAGTATCCCGTGACTGTCGCATATTTCGCGAAGCGCCCGAAGGAACCCTTCCGGCGCGGGGACGTAACCTCCTTCGCCAAGTACCGGCTCTATGATAAAGGCCGCAACGTCCTTGGGCGAGACAATGTGCGCGAACAGCCGCTCAATCTCTCCGACGCAGTTTAGCTCGCACGTCTCTTTGGCTCCGCCGCAGGGACGGCGGAAGCAGTAAGGGTAGTCAACCTGATACACGGACGGGAGGAGCGGTTCATAACGGCTGCGGTAATGCGATGACGAGGACGTTAAGCTGAGAGCGCCCATCGTCCTGCCGTGGAACGCCCCGTTGAAAGAGATTAAAACCTTTCTTCCCGTCTTGTAACGCGCGAGCTTTATTGCGCCCTCGACGGCCTCCGACCCGGAGTTGGAAAAAAAGAACCTGTCCATGCCCGGCGGAGTTATTCCCGATAGCCTTTCCGCAAGCGCCGCCAGGGAGTCGTAATAAAATATCGAGCCTGAATGGAAAAACTTTTCGGCCTGAGCCTTTACCGCCTCGACGACTTTAGGATGGCTGTAGCCGATATTCATTACCGCGTGGCCGGAAGTGAAGTCGATAAACTTCCTGCCGTCTTTAGCGTACAGGTAAATCCCGTCCGCGCGCTCCACGGTGATGTCCGTGGTAAATCCCCATGCCCGCGTCAGGTGCGTTTTTAAGTATTCCTTTGCGTCCATTACTCTATCTGCGCCTTCTGAAGTTTGCCGCTGTAGTCCCGGTATATGGTCTTCCATTTTGTAAACAAGTCGAGAGCGCCGCCCCTGCCGCCGGCTTCCTTGCTCCCGAAACCGCTCTTCTTCTCGCCGCCGAACGGCAGCTGGACCTCCGCCCCTATCGTGCTTGAGTTGACGTAAACTATTCCCGTCTCCAGTTCCCTTTCCGCAAGTGCTGAGTAGCGGACGCTGTTCGTATAAATCGACGCCACCAGGCCGTACTGCACCCCGTTCGCCACCTCTATAGCTTCGTCAAAATTATTCACTTTTATAAGCGAGACCACCGGCCCGAAAATTTCCTCCTGCGACGTCTTCATTATCGGGTCCGCTTCGGCCAGTATCGTGGGCTCAAAGAAGTAGCCGTACCCGAGGTCGCCGTGGGTCAGATGCTGTCCGCCGAAGGCGATATTCACCCCCTCCTGCCGGCCAATCTGGACGTAATGCTGGACCTTTTTGAGTTGTTCGTCCGATACGAGCGGCCCCACGTCCGTTCCGGGGAAAAGGCCGTTCCCGATTTTCAGGGCCTTTGCCGCGGCTATGAACTTTTCCTTGAACGCCCCGTAAACGTCCTTGTGGATAATAACCCTCGACGCAGCGGTGCACCTCTGGCCTGCAGTGCCGAACCCGCCCCAGATTGCCCCTTCTACAGCTAAATCAAGGTCCGCGTCCTCCATCACGATTATGGCGTTTTTGCCGCCCATCTCGCAGGCTATAGCGTGTCCTGGCCTCGCGCATTTAGAAATAAGCGATTCCCCCACTGCCGAGGAGCCGGTGAAAGACAGGCCGGAAGCAAGGGGGTGGGTGGCAAGGTATTCCCCTATATCGCCTCCCGTGCCGTGGATTAAATTCAGGACGCCCTTCGGAAGGCCTGCGGCCTCCAGCTTGCGGACGAGTTCCGTTGCGCATACCGGTGTGAACTTGCTGGGTTTGAAGACTACGGTATTCCCGGCGATTAACGCGGAAAAAAGCTTCCATGCCGGGATGGCTATCGGGAAGTTCCAGGGCGTAATAATCGAAAATATTCCCACGGGCTCGCGCACGGTTTTGATGTCTTTATCCCGGAGCTCGGATGGTACGGTCTCACCGGACAGCCTCCTGCCCTCGCCCGCCATGTAATATCCGATATCTATCGCTTCCTGTACGTCGCCAAGGCCCTCAGCTATTACCTTGCCCATTTCCCGCGTAACCAGTTCGCCAAGCCGCGCCTTGTCCTGCGAGAGGCCTTCCGCCGCCCGAAAAAGTATCTCTCCCCGCTTAGCCGCAGGCATGAGCCGCCAGCTTCGGAAGGCCCGCTTAGCCGCGTCGAACGCCTTATCTATATCCGAAGCCCCGCTCTTCGTAACCACGCCCACCGTATCGCGCCGGTCAGCGGGATTCGTACTGTCGAAGCTGTCGCCGGTTGACGATTCTATCCACTCGCCATCTATTAAGTTCTTTATGATTTCCAATGTTATGGTCTCCTGTGTCTACTTAAAATATAACAAATAGATTATACTTTCGGAGAGAAAACTTTTTTGTTATAGTATTTTCTATTATGAAAATTACCATCTTAGGCTGCGGCACGTCTTTCGGTGTGCCCATGATTGCCTGCAAATGCCCCGTATGCCAGTCCTCCGACCCCAGGAATAAGAGACTGCGCTCGTCCATATTAGTATCCTGGAATGATAAAAACGTCCTGGTGGACACGGCCACCGACCTCCGGGCGCAGGCGATCGCTAACGGGATCGAGCATATCGACGCCGTCGTCTATACCCATCCGCACGCGGAGCATATACACGGAATCGACGAGCTCAGGAGGTTCAACTGGCTCCAGGGTGCATCCATCCCGTGTTATGGAAGCCCGGAGACTCTTAAGGTGCTCCGGGATAATTTCAAGTATATATTCGTCCTGCAGGGGAAACCCGGTTGGCAGCCGAACCTGACGACGAACGAGATCGAAGAATCTTTCGACCTCTTCGGGATGAAGATAATCCCGGTCGAGGTGATGCACGGGGACCTGCCGATATTTGGATACCGTTTCGGCGATTTCGCGTACGTCACGGATTTCAGCGAAATACCGGAGGAGTCCATGGACCTCCTGAAGGGCCTTAAAGTAATGGTGCTGGAGGCCCTCCGGACGGAACCTCATCCGTCGCACGTGACGATCTCGCAGGCTATGCAGTACGTGGAGTTATTGAAGCCGGATAGGGCGATATTCACGCACATGGCGCATGGGTTCGATTACGAGACCGTGATGAAGGAAATGCCGTCTGGCGTCGAACTGGCATATGACGGCATGGTGATAGAGATACAGGAGAAAAAATAAATGGGCATGGACCGGGAAAAACTCCGGGCGATGGCGTCCGGCTTTCAGTCCGCGAAGATACTTCTGACGGCGAACGAGCTGGGGATATTTAAGCTGCTTGCCGGGAAGGGTCTGAGCGCGGGCGAGATATCGAGCGCCTTAAGCCTGGACCGGGAGGCGGCGGAGACGCTTATTGGGGCGCTAGTGGGCCTGAAACTGCTTGAACATAAAAGAGGGAAACTCTACAATGCACCGGAGGTAAACGAGTATCTGGGCAAAGACTCGGATGAGAGCCTGTCCTGCATATTCAGCCACATGAACCACCTTTACGAGTCGTGGGGAAACCTTGACAATGTGGTTAAAAAGGGCAGGCCGAAGAGAAAGGCGCCTTCAAAGCTCCTGTCGGATAAGAAAATGAACAGGGCTTTTATTTGCGGCATGTTCGAGGTAGGCTATCCCACGGCTCGAATCTTTGTTGAAGAAATGGACCTGTCCGGCGTCAGGAAGTTTGCAGACATCGGCGGAGGGCCGGGTGTATATCCTATCACGATAGGCGGGAAACATCCGGACATGAGCTTCGTCCTCGCGGACTATCCCAATACTGTCAAAGTGGCGCGCGAGTACGTGAAGAAATACGGGATGAGCAGGAGGATTAAACTTGCCGAGTGTGCATTCTTCGACGTGGATGAACTTGGGATAGGCAGCGATTTCGATATGGCCCTCCTTTCCCAGGTCCTTCACGCGGCTCCGGACGAGAAGGCGAAGGGACTTCTTAAAAAAGTCTTCCGCATCCTGCGTCCCGGCGGAAGAATCGTCATAAACGAAAATGCCCTGAACGACGACAGGTTCTCGCCGACTCCGCCGTTGGTCTTCGCCATTAACATGCTCGTCCAGAACGCCGGACGCACGTTTACGATAAGCGAGCTTAAAAACTGGCTGAAGGAATCAGGGTTCAGGAAGGTTAATGCCAGAAGGCTCCATGACCGCTCGGTGCTGGTGGAGGGGACCAAACCCTAAGGAACCGTGTAATAGACGATATTCGAGCTCATCGACTGTACGTCTCCGAAAGGGGCCGATACTGCGAATGCGGTATGGTTGCCAAGCCTGTCCCTGAGCTTTAGAACGGCCGTCCCGGGGTTTGCCGACGTTGGCCCACCCGTTAAGCTGTTGCCGATTTTTTTCCCGTCCCTGTAGAAAAATACATTCTTTCGCAATTGCGCCGAGCCTTCCGCGAAAACCGTCGCCTGCATGACTGTAAAATTCCCCTGGCGCGATACCGACAGCTGAACTTTATCGCCCTCCGCCGCGCCGATTGTCCTTGCGGCGTTTATGCGGCCTCCCGTTATAAGGGGGAGTTTAAGGAAGTCCGCGTTATCCAGGATGAGCGACTTTATCTGCGCGGCGGTGAGCGATTTATTTACGGACGCGGTGAGCGCGGCAAGCCCTGAGACATGCGGGGCGGCCATGGACGTCCCGGATAGTACCGCGTATGGTAGCGCATTTCCGGAAAGTGACGCCGGCCAGGTGCTAAGGATGTTTACTCCCGGCGCCGCGACATGCACGGACTTTTTTCCGTAATTGGAAAAAGAGGCCATGTGGTCTTTCATATCGGAAGCGGCGACGGAAATGACGCCGGATATGTTAGTGAATGATGCCGGATACATGGGTTCCGTGTCGTTATCCGTTGGGACGTCGATTCTGTTTATTATCTGGCCATTGCCCGCGGCGGCGACAAACAATATGCCGTTATCGGAAGCCGTCTGGATAGCCGCCTGGAGAGTCGGGTCGTTGCTAGGGCCGCCCCAACTCGCGTTGATCACCCGGACGTCCACCCCGGCCTGCTTCTTGTTTACCACGTAGTTTATACATGTCACTGCATTGTCCGTGGTGCCGGAGCCGGTCGAATCGAGGAACTTGAGGGCCATGATGGAAACGTTCCAGTTTATGCCGCAAATGCCGACTGCGTTGTCTCCAACCGCGCCTATGATGCCCGATACGTGGCTTCCATGGCCGAGGTCGTCCATGGGGTCTCCAGTGCCGGTAATTGCGTTAATGCCGTGAACATCGCCTGTGTATCCGTCATTACCTGCATCTGGGTTTGTCCAGAGGTTGCCCGCCAGGTCCGGATGAGTATAATCTATCCCGGAGTCTATCACCGCCACGACGATATCCTTGGAGCCGGTCGCCCTGTTCCATGCGAAGGGTATCTTGATATCCGCACCGCGCTTCCCCTGTACCCGATGTCCGGAATCGGATATGACCTTCTGCCCGGTATCCAGCAGGCTCCACTGGAGCTTAAAGAACGGGTCGTCCGGCGTTTCCAGCGCATAATATATGTAATTGGGCTGGGCCAACTCCACGTCCGG
>JBARKJ010000086.1:0-4612 GCA_049801375.1 Nitrospirota bacterium
CACGGCCTGAGGGGCGTCCTCATCGGGGACGTATCCCAGCGGGTGGTAAAGCACGCGCGGGGCAGCGTCCTGGTCGGAAAGATGCGGTAAAAAATCGTTACCTTTTTGGAGAAAAGGTAACGCCAAAAACTTTTAAACTAGGGTTTTAGGGGAATTCAGCTTTTAAAGGAGGAGATAATGCGGCTACTATTTTCGGCGTTTTTTTTAACAGCCCTTCTGTCGGCTTCCATTCCGGCATTTGCTGCGGAGATGCTGCCCCTGCCCGCGCTCCCGCCTATCCCGGCCGATAACTCTATGACAAATCAAAAGGTTGAGCTGGGGAAGATGCTCTTTTTCGACCCCCGCCTTTCCGGCTCGAACTGGATAAGCTGCGCCACCTGCCATAACCCCGTCATGGGCTATACAGACCGCCTCCCGCGCGCCCTGGGCCATGCCATGAGCGAAGGTCCCAGGAACACGCCCACCATCCTCAACGCCGCGTTTATTAACGTGCAGTTCTGGGACGGGCGGGCGAAGACGCTAGAGGAGCAGGCGCTGGGGCCCGTGCAGGCGGGCGTCGAGATGAAACAGACCCTCCCGCAGATGGTAAACAACCTAAAGAAGGTGCCGGAGTATGTGAGCCGTTTCAAGGAGGTCTTCGGGAATGATGACCCGGTAACGCCTGAAAATATCGCCAAGGCCATCGCCGCGTTCGAGAGGACCCTGATAACGCCCAACTCTCCTTACGACAGGTATTTAAACGGCGACAAGTCCGCGCTGTCTCCCCTGGCCCAGAAGGGCTTCGAGCTGTTCCAGTCCAAGGGCTGCGTCGCCTGCCACAACGGTCCCGCGCTGACGGACAGCGGCTTCCACAGGATAAAGGTGCCAGGCTCGGTCGATGAAGGCAGATACAACGTGACGAAGGACGATAGCGACAAATACGCCTTCCGCACGCCGACGCTCAGGAACGTGGAACTGACGGCGCCGTATTTCAACAACGGGTCTGTATATACGTTGAACGAGGCGGTGGCCGTGATGGGAAGACAGGCGCTTAATACAAACCTCAGCCATGACGAAATAGACGCGTTGGCGGCCTTCTTGAGGAGTCTGACGGGAGAGCTGCCCACGTTCGAATACCCGGTGCTGCCATACACCCGGTACTAAAGGAGGTTTTAAGGTGGATACCATATTCGATAAAATTCTCTGCGCAACCGACCTTTCCTGGGGATGCAGCGATATCTTCAGGGACTTAAGCCAGGTACAGGAGAGCGGCGCCGTGCAGCAGATGCGGATGCTCTACGTCGTCCCGGAAGGCGAGCACAGGCAGGGGGCAAGAGAGGACGCCCTGGGCGAATTCGCGAGGATAAAGGGCGACCTGGAAATCCTCGGTATAACCACGGAGACGGTCGTCCGGGAGGGAGTCGTCGCCCGCGAGATTGTGAAGGAGGCTTCCGAGTGGGGCGCCACCATCATCATATTGAGCAGGGTGGACAGGGGCGTTATAGAGGATATCGTCCAGGCCGGCACGTCAATGGACGTAGTGAAGGAGGCCGCAATCCCGGTCCTTGTGGAGAAACATTCGGATGATACGCGGGGACACGTTTTAAAAACGCCGCTCTACCCGCTTAAGAAGGTGCTGGTCCCGGTGGACGTGAACGAAGCTCCCCAGGGAGTGCTGGAGTTCCTCACGTCGCTGGCGGGCTTCGTGCGCGAGGTCGTACTGGCGCATGTCGTCGAGGCCGGGACGGATAATGAGGTGCAGCGCGATTTCGAGCTTGCGGCGGAGGCGACGCTTGCGGACTACGCCCAGGAGTTCGAGAAGCAGGGCTTCAGTACCAGCGTGCATGTCCACAGGGGAGAACCCGCGGCGGGTATCGTCGAGATTGCGATGGAGGAAAAGGCGGGCCTGGTGATCATGCCTTCCAGTAGCCGGACAACCGGCAGGGAGGAAATCGGGAGAGTGGCGAGCGAGATGGTGAAGCATTCTCCGGCGCCCGTGATATTCCTGCCCCGGTCTTACCAGTCGGCCTTACGCGCCGCCTGAAGTGGAAAACGCGGCGGGAGGGCCGTCTTGCTTCTCTCCGAAGCAGATATTGTTCTTGCCGCAGTCTTTTGCCATGTACATCGCCTTGTCCGCGTGGCGGATAAAGGCGATTTTTTCTTCTTCAAGCGTCTTGCCCTCAAGCCCGTCCTCGAAAAAGGACGCGATGCCGACGCTGCACGTTATCACCCCGCTGATATTATAAGCCTGCTCCGTCCGGACCTTTTCCGTCAGGAAGACCGCGTGCTGTATGGCTTTTCGCACCCGCTCGGCCAGCAGGTACGCCTCGTCCCTGGATTTACCCGGCAGGATGACGGCGAACTCGTCGCCTCCGTATCTCACGATGCCGGCATCCTCCCCTTCCAGGGTATCGCGGATTAAATGCCCTACTTCCGCGAGCGCGCGGCTTCCGACCAAATGTCCGAAGCTGTCGTTGACCTGCTTGAAGTTGTCCAAGTCGAGGAATAGGAGGGATACATGCCGCCTGGAGCGCTTCGCTTTCCTTAGCTCTTCGGAGAGCTGGCGGTGGAAGTAGCGGTCGTTAAATAGTCCGGTCAGGTCGTCCCGCTTGGTCAGCTCCTCGTTTCTGTTCGCGTCCAGGGCGTTCTGGATGAGGGTCGAGGTATATCCCGCGAATATCTCCAGGAGCTTCATCTCGTCCTTGCTGTAGCTCTTTTTGCCTTTTCTGTTTATAAGTTCTATCACGCCGCAGACGGAGCGCCCAAGGACTATGGGGACGCAGAGTATGGAGCGGGTCTTTGTGGCCATCCTCTCGTCTATTGCGTCGTAGACGTCCCTGTCCTTCTTCGTGCCGTCGTCCATGTACGGACGTCCGGTGATATACGTTTTTCCGGCGATGCCGTAGCTGGCTGGTATCGTTTTGCCGATGACTTTTTCGGATGCGGGGCCGAAGCAGGCAACGAAATGCAGTTGGTTCCTCAGCGGGTCGCCAATGTATTCGGATTTGATGTAGGGGTCGTCCAGGAGGATGGAGCCCGCCTCGGACGGGAGGAATTCGTCAGCTTTTACGAGTATTTCCTTTAATACCTCGTCCAGCTTCGGAGACGAAATCCGAGACCCCTGGCTCATCAGCCTCCTGAGGAACTTGTCTAACCTGCCTCTGCCCAGGGTATGGATTTTCATAATCGCTGTTATTGTAAATGGAAGGCCCTAGTTTGTCAAAGTTTTTTATTCCTTCCTCAATTTCGCCCCGGCCCGCTCCAGCGCCTTCCCGAACTCGTCAAGCGACTTATTGGTCTCTTCCTTTAGTTTCCCCCAGGACTTCTCGCTGTACTCCTTGCCTTCGGCATTCAGCCGATGAACATCTTTCGCGGCCTCTTTCCTGTGCTTCTCCAGCTCTATCTTCTGCTCCCGGTAAACTTCCTCGCTTTCCACTTTTGCCTTCTCGTTCCACTCCTTGAACTTCATGTCGTACTCGTTGAACTTCGCCTTAGCCTTCTGCTGGAATTCCGCTTTGTCGTTATCCGCCTTTTGCGGAGTCGTTTCCGGGGCCGCAAAAACGGCGGAGGCCGTCATGAAGGCAAGCAAAGTCAAAACGGAAAGAATAGACCTGAACATAAACCACCTCCTGAATTTACCACCTGGCCACCTCCTGAGATTTACCATCTGGCCACCTCCTGAATTTACCACCTGGGAACATTAGAACGCGGTCAACTCCTCCTCCTCGACAGGCATGAAAAGGAATACTATCTCGCCGCCGTTTATCTCCACGCGCAGCGTCGCGCCGCGCGTAAGGGCGTACAACTCCCACCCTTCGATGTCGCACCTGCACGACTCGACCGTGGGAGAAGACTCTCCAGTTCGGTTATTTTTCCAGGAGATAAGGAAGGCGTTGATTTTCTGTTCTTCTAACGCTCCGGTCGCGGCGGTCCGGGAAACCGAAAAAATATCGCCGGGCCCCGCATCAATCCTGACGCTTATAATTTTCTGCAATGGTTCTACCATCATGGCGCTCCGTCTATCGTGTTACTGATAAATTAAAGCGTATCATCCGGTGGAAGCCGCGTCAAATCAGGTATTTTTGGGGGTTTTCAGATGCGAATCTGCGAGCCGACTCCTCCGGGACACCGAGGAGGACCAGCCTCTCGGCGCACTCCAAAAGCGACAGCCCCCCGCCCGCCAGGGTTATGCCGTCCGGCAGATAAAGCGGCGAAGGCTCCGGGTGCGAAGGCGTCTTTGCCTGTCCAAGGGAATCGGAAACGAGCAGGACCTTATCGGCGGGTTTAAGCTTCAAGGCAAGTTTAACCATCTCCTGGTGGACATGCACCCCGTCCGCTATCAGCTCGACATATAAATCGTCGTCCATGAGTGCGTATCCCGCCAGGCCGGGTTCGCGGTGATGCAGCCCTGACATCGCGTTGAACAGGTGGGTGACTCCTTTAGCCCCGGCGCTAGCGCCTTCGCGCGCCTGCTCGAAAGTGGCCTCGGAGTGGCCCATGTTTACTACGATGCCTAAGTCCACACAGTATTCTATTAGCTGAGGACCCCCCGGAAGCTCCGGCGCGACGGTAATCACCTTCACCATATCCTCGAAACCGTCAATCAGCCTCTTAAGGTTATCAATCGATGGCG
>JBARKJ010000087.1:0-1939 GCA_049801375.1 Nitrospirota bacterium
TTTACAAGGTAGCAGATATAATCGACCGGCGGGTTATCGCGGTAAGTTTCCTGAGTTCTCCCGGCGTGGACGAGAGTGGCGGCATCAGCACTATGACGTTTCCAAGCGGGCGGATTATAAGCCCCCGCCGCCTCGCCTCGGTTATAACCCGGATTCCCCTTTTCTCCGGCAAGGGATACGGCTCCTTGGTAGCCTTGTCCTTCACAAGCTCTATACCTGCCATGAGCCCCTTCCGGCGCACGTCCCCCACGTGAGGAAGCTTTTTAATCTTTTCCAGCCCTGCGGAAAGCGCGGCCTCTTTTTCCGGCATGTGTTGAAGCGTCTCATCCTTCTCGAACACGTCCAGATTCGCAATCGCGGCGGCGCATGCAAGAGGGTTCGCGGTATAGCTGTGGCCGTGGAAGAAGGTTTTAAGCTGGGCATAGTCCCCCAGGAAGGCTTCGTATATCTTCTCGGCCGTCATCGTCGCCGCAAGCGGCAGATACCCGCCGGTGATGCCTTTGGCCAGGCAGAGAATATCCGGAGAGACCCCCTCGTGCTGGCAGGCGAACATTCGGCCCGTCCTGCCGAAGCCGGTCGCGACCTCGTCCAGGACGAGCAGAATATTATATTTATCGCAAAGTTCCCGCGCCCTCGCAAGATAGCCCGCCGGATGGACGATTATCCCCGCCGCGCCCTGCACCAGCGGTTCCATCACCAGCGCCGAGATTTTGCCTTCATTTTCCCTCATCAGCCTCTCCAACTCGTCCGCGCAGGCCATCCCGCAAGACTCTCTGGACAGCCCGAGCCCGCACCGGTAGCAGAACGGGGTCGCCGCCTTGACGGTTTGAAAGAGAAGCGGTTTAAAAATCTCGTGGAACAGCTCCATCCCTCCGACGCTGACTGAACCGATGGTATCGCCGTGGTAGGCCTCCTTCAGGCAGAGGAAAAGGGGCCTGTCTTCGCCCTTATGCTTCCAGTACTGGAAGGCCATTTTAAGGCCTATCTCGATGGCTGTGGAGCCGTTGTCGGAATAAAATACGCGCTTAAGCCCCTCCGGTGCGATATTCACCAGCCTCTCGGCCAGTTCGATCCCCGGCGGATGGGATAGCCCCAGGAACGTGGAATGGGAGAGAGTTTTCACCTGCCTTATGATTGCGTCGTCTATCTCTTTCCTTCTATGCCCGTGGACGTTCACCCAGAGCGAGGATACGCCGTCAAAATAGCGTTTCCCTTCAATATCGTAGAGATAGTTACCCCTGCCCTTCTCGATTATAAGCGGCTCCTCGGCCTCCCAATCCTTCATCTGGGTAAACGGATGCCAGAGGTATTTCTTGTCTTTCTCCGAAAGCGGGATATTCAAGCCGAGCTCCTGTTAAGGTTTAAAATTAAGTTTAAATTAATACAAGTGGGCTATTCTTGTCAAGGAAGAGACCGTTTATCGCTTTTCTGATATACTCTCATTAACTCCATTCGAGAAGTCCCTTCAAGAAGTCCATTCGAGAAATCCGGCCTAATCCATCTCATAAAGAGGAATATAAAATGCGACCCTTGCGGAGCCTCCTTTGTTTCCTTGCCATTTCCTTCATGCTCGCCGCGGGACTACCCGGTGCTACCTCGGCCGCCTTTGCAGGCGGAGACTTCTTTAAAAAAGACGAAATATTGGTGAAACTTAAAAAAAATGCTCCCACCACCGTCTCAGGGATAATTTCCGCCCTTGCCGTGGAAAGGGCGCGCAGGATGCTCTCGGGCCGGGGTGACGACCGGGTTTATACGTTGAAGCTCGCGCCGGGTGAGACGGTAGAAAGTAAAATCAAAGATGCCTTGATGTCCCCGGACGTGGAGTTGGCCCAGCCCAATTACATATATTATGCGCTGGAAACGCCGGACGACCCGTTCTTTAAGCTCCAGTGGAGCCTGCTGGATACCGGGCAGAAGGTCATATCCGATTCCGGACATC
>JBARKJ010000088.1:0-22874 GCA_049801375.1 Nitrospirota bacterium
TCGGAAAGCTCGCCCATCTTCGAGAGCGTTTTCTCCAGTTCGGCGGTCCGCATCTCCTCAGCCTTTTCGCGTATGGCCACGATGGTAGGGACTACGTCTATCGAGCGGAGCCACGTCTGGAACGTCTCAATCTCTTCCTCGATTATCTCGCTTGCCAGCTCCGCCTCTTTCTGGCGGTCTTTTATGTTCGACTCCACTACGTTCTGGAGGTCGTCGATGTCGTAGAGATATACGTTGTCTATCTTGTTTATCTCAGGGTCGAGGTTCCTGGGGACGGCGATGTCGATTAGAAATACCGGGCGGTTCTTGCGTCCCTTTATCACCTTCGCCATGTCCTGCCCCGTGAGGATGTAGTGCGGCGCGCCGGTCGAGGCTATCAGGATGTCCGCGTTCACCATCTCCGAGACCAGATTTTCGTAGTGTACCGGGACCCCGTCGAAGTCCTTGGCAAGCTCCACCGCCCGTTCGTATGTGCGGTTCGCCACCATGACGGTCTTGACCCCGTTATTTACCAGGTGCTTCGCGGCAAGCTCCGCCATCTCGCCCGCGCCGGCAAGCATCACGGACTTCCCTGTCAAGTCCCCGAATATCTTCCTCGCAAGCTCCACTGCGGCGAAGCTTATGGAGACTGCGGACTCGGCGATCTTGGTCTCCGTCCGTATCCTCTTGGCGACGGAGATGGCCTTCTTCATCAGGCGGTTCATTACTACGCCCGTGGTCTTGTTTGCAAGGGCGTGGTCGAAGGAGTCCTTCAACTGTCCGAGTATCTGCGGCTCTCCCACCACCATCGAGTCAAGCGACGCCGCCACCCGGAATATGTGCCTTATGGCGTCCTTGCCGGAGACGCAGTAGATGCACTCGCCCACAGACCCGCCTTCTATTTCGTGGTAGTCCACGAAGAAGTTCCTGATGCGGTCCATTCCGCCCGCCGCATCCTTGACTGTAGCATAACTCTCCACCCGGTTGCAGGTGGACAGGATGAGGTTCTCATTTACGCCCTGAAGACTCTTCATCTTCGCCAGCGCGTCCGGCAGCTTAGCCTCCGGGAACGAAAGGCGCTCCCTGATCTCCACTGACGCCGTCTTATGGCTTATTCCTACGACTACTATTTCCATATTATTTGAACGCGTGTCTCCCAGGAAGGAGCAGGTTCACCCCAAGGAATGTGAATAGCACGATTAAAAAACCGACTACCGCGAGATATGCCGCCTTCCTGCCGCGCCATCCGACGACGAGCCTCGCGTGGAGGTATGAGGCATAAATAAACCATGTTATAAGCGACCAGATTTCCTTCGGCTCCCAGCCCCAGTAAGACCCCCAGGCGGTATCCGCCCAGATGGCGCCGGTAACCATGGCGAGCGTCAGGAGCGGGAACCCGATTACTATTGCCCGGTACGACAGCTCGTCCAGGACATCCAGCGGCGGGAGTCTCCTGTAGAACCCGCCGGGGTTCTTATGCTTTAGCTGTCTTTCCTGAATGATGTACATCATCGCGATGCAAAAAGCTATGGCGAATGAGGCGTCCGCGAGGAATGCAAGCGTCGTGTGCACGCCCAGCCAGCCGCTGGAGAAATACTCCGGAAGCGGTGCGGTGCTCGGCGCGAAAAGCGTGGAAGCAAGTATCAGAAGGAAGGCGATGGTTATGATGAACGCCCCCAGCACCCGTATCTTCCACTTGTACTCAAGCACCAGGTAAATAAGGACTATCGCCCAGGAAAAGAAAATCAAAGACTCCCGGATGTCCGTCATCGGGACATGGCCTTTTTCGACCATCTGGTAGATGAGGAACATGGTATTGAGGGCGAAACCGACGATGGTGGTGAGTTGGCAGACTTTGCCTATGCTCTCCCGCTGGCTGATAAGGTACAGCGCGTAGTGGAACGTGGCGAGGAAATAAAAGAAAAGGGTGGCGCCGAATAAAACTCCGCTCACTGCTTACCCCCCCCTTGTCCCATTGCTTCCCCGCTTCTGCTGGCGGGCCGGGCCGGGCCGGGCGCCTGCTCTTTTTGGAGCGCCAGAACCTTGTCTATTTCGGACTCTGAGCGGGCTATCCAGTCCTTGTATGGCGTGTAGAAGCTCCTGACCCCGTAGAAGCTGCTTCTGAGGGAGCGGTAGGCAATAAGAGCCCAATCGTAATCGCCGGATTTTTCGAATCCCTGGCCTATCTCCCAGAGCCTCTGGGCAGAGGCCGGGACGTATCCCGCGAAGGGGGCGTACATGTGGATTGAGGTTTCGTAATCGGAGATGGCGTCTTTGAGGTCGCCTGAGGCCATGGCCTTTTCACCCTGTTTGTACTGGTTCTGGCCGTAGGAATATGTCTTGATCCATACCATGGCAAGCAGTATGGCAAATATGATAACAACGCCTCTTAGGGCCTTGAATATTTTGACTCTTTCCATCTTTTCCTTTCGGCCTTCTGTCTAAGCTCACGCTCTGAACAGGTAAACCGTTTCTGTCTTCGCTACGCTCTGGACAGGTAAAACCGCTTCACGAAGAGAAAAAGCCAGGGACGCACACAAGCAGCGCACCCAAAATTGCGACGGCGAGGCCAATGAGGATTGAGAACGAGCCTACGATGTCGAGGGGCTTTTTCGCGTTATGGGCGGCCCAGAAGCCCCAGCCGATGACAATAAGCCCGCCTATAACCATCAGAGCGTGCAAAAGCATTTTGCCTCCGTAAGGTTAAACCTAAATATTATAGGCGTTATCTGCCGGTAAAGTCAAGAAATTTTGAAACAAAAAAGCCTCCGTCGCCGGAGGCTTTTTTGTTCATCATTTTATTATCTAAGGCTGTTTTCTTACTCAGCAGGCGCAGGCGCCGGGGCCGGAGTCGTATCCGCGGGGGATGGCGTCGCGTCCGGAGTCGTCGCGGGAGGCAGAGTCACGCTGCTGGTGTTCGTCATCGCCGGGGCCGTGGCGGGGGCAGCCTGGGTATCGTCCGCGAAGACGAGGCCGGAGACTGAAAGGACCGAAACCGCGGCTAATACACCTGCTACCAATACCATTTTCAGCTTCTTCATTACCGTTCCTCCTGTTTGAAATGAAATGCCGTGGGTACTATGAAACAGAGAGCTTTAAGAAGAGCAGAGAACTTAACCAATTGGAGGAGGCCGTATAATGTCGCTATAACCACCAGGCAAGAAAATAGCAGGAAAATTATAAGGAGTCAACGATAAAATCGCGTACTGGGCAGGAAAAATTAAAGGATTCAGATTGGGAATAACGGCCTTATGCGGCCGTAAATGCGGCGCGACAGTGCAATCGCCGCCGCTGGTAAGGCTTTCATACTTATGGGCAAAGTACCATCGGCAATGCAAAGAACCCGCTGCCGCACCAGAAATCAGCAGTAATAATATGAAAGAAAGGTAAAGCCGTTTATTCATAAAAGTTGTGCCGCAAGCTCCGCCAGCCGGGAACGCTCGCCCTTTTTTAATGTGATGTGGCCCGCAATCCCTTCGTTCTTAAACCTCTCCGTGACAAAAGTCAGCCCGTTGGAGGCCGAGTCTATGTACGGGTTGTCTATCTGGTACGGGTCTCCTGTCAGGACAATCTTCGTACCCTCCCCGGCGCGGGTAATTATAGTCTTTATCTCGTGCGGGGTGAGGTTCTGGGCTTCGTCCACGATCAAGTAGCGGTTGGGCATGCTCCGGCCCCGGATATACGTCAGCGGCTCCAGCTCCAGCATCCCCAGGTCGACCAACCCGTGGTAGTCCTTGGGTTTCCTGCCCCGGCCCTCGGTCGGCCCCATCAGGAACTCCAGGTTGTCGAATATCGGCTGCATCCAGGGCTTCAGCTTCTCTTCCACGTCGCCGGGCAGAAAACCCAGGTCGCGCCCAAGCGGAAATATAGGGCGAGATACCACAAGGCGGTTAAACGTGCGCTCTTCGACGGTCTTTTCCAGACCCGCGGCAAGGGCCAGGAGCGTCTTGCCCGTGCCCGCCTGTCCCACCAGCGTGACAAGCCTCAGGTTGTCGTCCAGCAGGAGGTCCAGCGCGTAGCTCTGCTCCTTGTTCCTGGCGGTAACCCCCCAGACTCCGTCCTTGCCGTGCAAAAGTTTTATCAGCGCCTTTTTCTTAGGGTAATATCTGGAGAGCCCGGTATGGTTCGGGTTGTATTTGTCTTTTATCAGCACAAACTGGTTCGGGAAAAAAGGGCCCTCCACCGGAAGCTCGCCCTTTTCGAAGAACAGGTTCAGCGCGTCCGGCGCCACCTCCAACTCCGCCTCGCCGCTGTACATCTCAGAGATGTTTACGGTGTCGGTTTCGTAGTCCTCGGCGCGGACGCCCAGCGCATCCGCCTTTATCCGGAGGTTCGTGTCCTTCGTGACAAGGACCACGTTCTCCTCCCCATGCTCCTTTGACAGGCACAGCGCGACCTTCAGTATCCGGTTGTCCGCCGAGTCCCCCTCCATCATTGACGGAAGGGTGCAGTCAACGTCGTGCTGGTGGTTAAGCTCCACGCGGAGCATCCCTCCGTTATCCAGGTTCACCCCGGCGGACAGTTTGTTCCTCATACGGAGTTCGTCCAGGTGCCGGGAGACCTGGCGGGCGTTCCGGCCTATCTCGTCCAGGCCCTTTTTGAAACGGTCCAGTTCCTCGATTACTACAATCGGTATGATGACGTCATTGTCTTCGAAAGAGAAAATTGAATTAGGGTCGTGAAGCAGGACGTTTGTGTCCAGGACGAAAGTTTTTTTCAAAAGCAGCCCCCGTAGGAATAATGAGTCAGGAGAGATTCAAATCCCTGCTATATTACCCCGGCAGATTCAAAAAATCAACTATTAGGATTAATCGGATTCCTCATCATAATTTTAGGTTGTGCCGCAATTGAAATCCTTGCCTCTTTTTAAGACCGATTAAGCGGAAGAAAGGTTACAGTTTCGTAAAAGCTCCGAAAACTTTTTAACTGCTGAAAGAAAAGCATGATTTTTTCAAATGCATAGTGATATAATTTATGTATGCGAAGCCGTATGATAAACATGGTGATGCCGTCGCAGACGGCAAGGATACGCGACCTTGAGGAGGAGCTTGGCTGGACCGAGACGCCCGGAAGGCTCCGCGGCTTCATCATGCGGAATATTAAATTGAACCGCGTCCTGACTGCCGAGCAGGCGGAACAGGTTATCGAAGCCCTGACGGAACTCGTGCGGGACAGGGAGAGCCCGCCGGAAAAAGGGAAGGGACGCGGGTAAGGCGGGATTTATTTTACGGGTTATGATAAAACTTTGCGCGGCTCTTTTCAATCTTTGCCGATAACTCCCTGTATTCCCTGCTTTTTTTGTCGAGCTTTGTAAGCCGCGCCTCGTCATCCCCCAGTTTCCCTTCGTCATATTTCAATTCATTTATATATTTGCTGTATTTCGCCGCGCTAGCTCGGGGGATGGAGAAGTCTCCCGGCACGTTCCAGATATCTTTCATGTATTTCCATGCCGCATAGTCCCAGGTCTCCGCATCGCCAATCGGCTTCAGGCTGGACGTCTGCCGGATATCCGTTATCCTGAGCCCTTTCGCGTCCGCGGTTATCTTCTGCGCGCCGGTGAAAGGCTCCGAGCCCTCGTATCCCAGGTATTCCCAGGAAGCAATCGCGCATTGAGCCGTGGATTCATGGCAGGACGTACATGGCCGGGATTTACCGATGCCGTGCCCGGCGGCCTCGAACTGCATCCACGCAAGCGCCTTGTTCGCCGCCGGAAGAGACGAATAAGCGCCCATAACGGCATATGCGTCCTGCGTCTGTCCTCCCGGCCAGCGCCATTTAACCCCCGAAGGCGAAGCCGCGCCCCTGAAATTAGTCGCCATGTTCGGCCATACCTTGTACGGCGTGTACATCCCCTGATTTTTGATCAGTACCGGCGGAGAAAACACGCCGTAGTACAGGCTGTATTTCACGAACGGGCTCGGTTTTCCTGAAATGGTCCCCTTGCCCCAGACGGTCATCTGATAGCCGCCCAGCCTCGATATATGGCAGGCCTGACAGCGCAGGTTTTTATGTGGGCCTTCCGAATTAGCCTTCCACGCGGTGTAGTGGCATCCGCCGCAGTCCACCTTCCGGCTGATGTCGCCCATCCCCTTGCCGCCGTTTTCGTGGCAGTCGATGCACAGAAGCCCCGCCTTCACGTGCGCGTCCGGCGGAAATCCCGGAGGCTGTGAAAACTCCGCCCCCAGGTAACTGTCGCCCCGGCGACGCTCCTGGCTCCCGGAGTGGCACATCCCGGTCCCGCGTCCGCCTCCGGTGCAGTTGACGGCCGGGACGTCCTTGGTGAAATTATGCACTCCGCCCGCCGCGTCCGGATAGTAATGGCAGTCGTTGCATCCGGCATGGCACACGTTGCAGAAGCGCTGGCGGTCGGATGCGTTCCCGAAGCTCGCCGGGCAGGAAGTCTCGCCTTTCACCAGCTTATAGTTCGCCTCGGAAAAACCCGCACCGGCTCCGGGCGGCATGTCGGCAAACGACGGGCCGCAGTTATTCGGGCCGTGTACGTCCGTCCAGTGCCGGGTTGAGCGCTGCCTTACGTTCCCTCCCATTACCGTATCCTTGAACTGCTCCACCTCCTGCGGATGACAGCCTCGCCTTCCGCAGGTCTTTTCCGCTATCTTCGGGTCGTATCCGAGCGTCACCGGGTCGCGGTCTTGCCAGAGCACCGTAAAGATGCCCGGGTCCGGCTGGCCGTCGAACGTCTTCGGAAAAAGGGCGTACATCCTGTTCGCGCCCGAAGGCATGAGACTGTCCAGCCTGCCCTTTCTGGGGATGGGGCGCGCGTCGCCGTCTATCAGGATAGCCTTCAATAAACCCTTGTGGGCAGTTTTTTTGTCGAGGCTGCCGCCGTCGCCGAGGTGGCAATCGGTGCATTTGGCGCCCGGCATTTTCGTCTCTTTCTCTACCTCGTCCCTGGTCATATAGAACTGCGGATAGCCGGCGGCCTGCATTTTTGCTTTATCCGCATGGCAGTACAGACAGCCGTCCTGTCCGTTTCTGGCATGGTACGCGGACGCGATAAAAATAAAGACTGCGAACTGGGCAAAGAAAATGGCAATGGGAAGGGGTTTTGAGAACAGGTCCGCGAGTGAGCCTATGCTGAACTTCTTCATACTGGCGGATATATTACATTAAAAAGGGTGCGGGGTCAATTACGGTTTAAAAATCTTTTCGTTTATGCTTTAATATTTCAATGCAAAAATTACTTATTGCACTCATCGCCTGCCTGTTAATATTCTCCGCCTGCGCGCGGAAAAGGGCGGAAATAGTCGTCCCCTCCGGGGATTCGGTCGTTATAGACGCTAAGAACATCGCTCCCGGCGAGGCGAAGTTCTTCCGTTACGACTTCCGGGGCCGCGAGATAAGGTTCATCGCCGGGCGCACGGAGACCGGGTCGTTCGTCACCGTGTTCGATGCCTGCGCCACTTGTTACGTCAACAAAAAAGGCTTCCGCGCGGAGCCCGGCTGCGTCGTCTGCAACGATTGCGGCTCCGCGCGGTTCAAACTAAGCGAGATGGAGAAAGGCCTCGGCAACTGCGTCCCCATAGCCCTCCCCCACCGCGCCCTGGGCGATAATATAATCATCAGCCTGGGCGACCTGCAAGCCGGATGGAAGTGGTTTTAAAATGAATAACGCACGACCACGGCTACATCGAACCGGCTGAAGGCATCTTTTCAAGCAGGTCAATGACCTTCATATCGGCATCGCCGATCTTGTGCGTCTCGGCCATCATGGCGTTGTCCTCCGGCTTAACGCCTTTTTCGTGCATCTCCGTCATCGCCTTGCCTTCCATAACTTCCTTCATTAGGCCACGGGCGTCGGATATCATCATCTTCCCGTGCTCCACCGAATATTTATCGATATCCTTTGCCATCCCCATATGCCCGAGCATCATCATGTTCGACCCTTCGGTTGCCATTACCAGCGCGTGGTTCATCAGCATGTGCATATGGTGCATGGTCATCATGTCCGGGGACATCTCCTTCGTGCTCATCTCTTCGAGCGCGTTCACAACGTCCATCATGGCCCCGCCCAGTTCATGGGTGTACTTCATGAGCGGATCGTTCCCATGCCCGGCCTTGTGCATGGCCTTCATCTCGTGGCCGTTCATCGCATGCTCAATAACTTCCTTTCCGTCCTTGATCATGTTACGGCCATGCTCCAGGGTCATAGGGTCCACAGATGGGGCCATATTCATCTGCGCAAGCATTGCCAAGTTCGACCCCTCTGCCACCATTTCAAGGCCGTGGCTCATCAAGATATGTATGTGATGCATCTCCATGTCAGCGCCCTTGCCGCGCATGTGTTTCATTTCAGCAGCGTTCGCGGGCACGAGCGTCATTAGGGACAGGACACACATCAGCGCAAAAGCTCCGCCGAAAAACCTCATGGGATTCTTCATATTGCCGCCTCCGTAAAATAGTCTATGTCAGCCTTCTGAAACCGTTTCCCCCTAGTATAACTTCGTTCTAGATGCTGTCAATTCAGCTTCGTGCAGGCCGGGTACAAGTGGGTTTAAAACATCTCACCCCCTCTTGACTCGGCTCTTTCAGAACGAATAACGCATCCCCACGGTGGTCGTGAAACGCGGCGCGAGCTGCACCCCCCTTACGTCCTGGAAGATAGGCACCTGTACAAATCCGTATAACGCCAAATGCCTGCTCACAATCGGCACGGACACGCCGGGGCTTATGTATAGGAGCGTCCCGCCTGTGCTGAAAATGTCCGCCTGCGCGCCCGCATCGCGGTTGGCGTATTTGAAGTTGAACTGCACCAGCGGGCTGAAATAAGATATGCCCGCGTAGCGCATGCCTACGTTTACGCCCACGCTGTCGCCCGGCCTGTACTGGTCCCTGTAATAGAGCGCCGCCTGATAAAGCGCCGATGCGAAATAGTCCCAGTTCTCGGCTATGTCGTTTGAATAATACGCGCCGACTATGATATCGGTAGTGCCGCTCCCCGGCTGCAGGCCGCGGTCTATGGGCACCGGGCCGGGCATTGTCGGGTCTGTCGACGTCCCGGTCTCGGTGAAGCTGCCGGTCGGGAGTTTAACGCCGGCCATAACGCCAAGGACGCCGTAAGTGCAATCCTGTATCAGGCCCTGGTAGCGCCCCATTATCCTTACGTCGCCAAGGTTAGCCGTATGCGAGTCGTACTGCATCCCACCGGGTCCCGGCGTAATCCCGTTGGAATTCGTGCCCAGCGTGCTGTGCATCCTATCGACAAAGGGTACCTGGACATTAATGCCCCAATCGCGGCTTATGCCGTAGTCGACCCCCAAAGTGACGTAGTTGTTAGTCGTGTCCTTTTCGACTTCCTGCGGCTGTCCGTCGTTCACTCTTTTGCTGGCGGCAACCGGGGAGATGGTGCCCGTCCCGCTCCGGAGCTGGTCCTGGTCCAGGTAGTCGTAGCGGAGGTCCAGCTTAAACCCCGGCACGTAAGTTATCGCGGTTCCGGGCGATTGCATGTTTTCCCAGTCGGAGCTGAGCGTGCAGCCGCAGCTCGCGCAGGCCATCGCACTCACTTCAGTCAGCCCGACTAGTGCAATCAAACAAAAGGCGACCACGCAGATATGGCATAAAGCTCCTGCGAGATTCTTCATGGGTAAATCTCCTTTATTCTCCAGAAAAGAAAGCGATATTTTTTTTGTGGATTATGCTGACGGGGCGGACGCCCCGGAATCATGCTTTCGGAGGTACGTATATTTCTCCCGGCATAGCCTCGGCGGAGGTCTCGTCCGGGGATGGAGGAAAACCCGCAACTATAGGATAATAGAAGTAGTTTACATCATGGAAAAGCGCGGCCTCGCCGCCGGCCGGGTTTATGGAGTGGGCGCCGTGGCCGCAGACATCGAGGGATACAATCGAAACCTGACCGCTTTTTACGGAGGTGTTTCTTAACGCCGTCCCCTCCATCCCCGCAGCAAATGAAAAGAGCAGGATGAGCAAGGCGGCAATAAATCTGCTGGCTTTATGCGCCCTCAATTTTCTCAAGCCTCCCGGCGGACATCCTGTAGCGCGAATTGGCTGCGGATGCGATGGAGCTGTTGTGCGTCACGATAATAAAGGTCGTCCCTTCGGCGCATTTCTTTTTGAATATCGCCATTATCTCCGACTCGGTCGCCTCGTCCAGGTCTCCAGTCGGCTCGTCCGCGAGGACGACCTTGGGCGAGTTTATAAACGCCCTGGCGATGGCCACCCTTCTCTGCTGGCCGCCGGAGAGCCGGGAGGGGTAGCTGTTAATCTTATCCTTCAGGCCGACCATCTCCACCAACGACCGCGCCCGGTCTTCAAGCCCTTCCGAGGGCTTCCCGAACGCCGTCGGCAGGAGGACGTTCTCGAAAACGGTAAGAGTCGGCACGAGGCTTGCGAACTGGAAGATAAAATTCACGTTCTGGTTCCGGAACGCGGATAGTTCGTCATCCGGCAGGGACCATATGTCCGTCCCGCCTATGGTGACTTTGCCTGCCTCTGGCTTGGTGAGGCCGCCCATCAGCGAGAGGAGGGTGGTCTTTCCGCTTCCGGAGTGGCCCATGACGCTGACGAAATCGCCTGCGGCGACTTCCATCGATGCGCCAAGGACGGCATGTATTGTCTGGTCGCCGTCTTTATAAGTTTTGGATACGTTGGCTAATTTAATCATTTTATATTATTCCCCTTTACGTATCGCCTCATACGGCTCCATCCTCGCGGATATCGACGCCGGATAAAGGGCGGCGACGATGCCGGTAATGGTCGAGACCACTATGCATCCGACAAGGAGCGATACGATAAGTCCGGGCGACGGCCACAGATAGGGCACGCTCAGTTCCTTTACAAGCAGGTTCTTGAAGGAGAACACTAAAAGCCCCCCGCCCGCGACGCCAAGGACGCCACCGGTAGACGTGAGCATTGCCGCCTCCGAGATTAACAGGCGGAACATGAAACCGCGGGTCGCGCCCATCGCGCGCAGGAGACCAATCTCCCTCTGGCGCTCGTTCACTATCATCGAAAAGACCACGCCGATTAAAAGAAGCGCCATAACCCACACTATAGCGCCCACCGTCAGCAGGTACGTGAAGAGCTTCGAGAGCTGGTCTTTAACGGTCGATATGACTTCGTTCGAAGCTATGGCCTTCACCCCGTCAACCGCATAATTTATCTTTATCGCCACTCTTTGCGGCGAATAACCGTCTTTTGCTTTCACCAGCACGGTGGATATCTGGTCCGGAGTGACGTCTACCTTCTTCAGGGCCTTCTTGCTTGACTCCCGCGCCATGTCGTAAGCGGCGTTCAAGGTGATGAACGCGGAGTTGTCAAGGTATTTCATGCCCGTCTGGGCAAGCGTGCCCACGACATTGAACTCCTTGCCGTAAAACTGAAGGGTCCTGCCGGCAAGCGTCGGCACCTCGCGTCCCACGATTATGTCGTCGTCCGTGAACTTGCCCCCGGAGAAGTTCGAGAGCCAGGATGTAACGGAGAAGTCCGTGGCCGGGTCGAAGCCTATAAGCAGGACATCGGATACGCCGCAGCACGCAAGCGGCGACGACTTTATGAACACCTGCGGAGTGGCCTTGTCCACTCCCTCCACCCGCCTTACCTCGTCCAGCACTTTCCTCGGCATATAAAAGGCCGACGGCTCGCCGGTTACGAGGGCCTCCCTTTCCTTCGTTTCCGCCTGCGCGGGCACCACCAGCACGTCCGCGCCGAGGCGCTCCGTACCTACCGAGATGCTCTTCCTGACGCTGTAAATAACGAGGGTGGCGGAGAATAAAGCGCCGGATACCGCCGCGACGGATAATATGATGGAGACGGTGCGGAAGAGTTTTCGCCGGATGTTCCGGATGGCTAAATGGAAAAGGCCCAGCTTCTTCAAGAACTCTCCTCCTCTTTCCTGGCCGTAAAGAATGCTATTATTGACAGTAATATAACGGCGCCTCCGCACAGGTTCCAGAACGGCAGGTCTCCGTAGGTGCAGGCCATCATGGGGTTATCGCAGACGCCGATTATAAACGAAGGATAAAGCACCGTCAGGATTCCGCCAAGGGCCGTAACGCCGGAAAGCATCCTTGGCGCTTCCATGCCCTTGGAGATTATGGAAAGGATTGCGGCTAAAAAAACGGCCGCCGAGACGCCGATAAGAGCTTTAAAGCTCATCCCGCAGGTAGCGGTTCCATGGGAGCAGAGCGGAAAAATGAGCGGCGACACCAGCACGGCGATGGAAACGGCGATTTCAGCGCCCGCGACCACGATAATTATTTTCTTCCTGACTCCCAAGCCTGTCTCCTGAAAGTCCTTGAGGCGGAAAGTTCGCTTAACAAGATAAGAATAACATTCAGTTAATATATATCATAAACGGCGCCCGCTTTACAAAAAATCTTCAAAAATATAAGTAAGCTACGTAATATTCTTAACTTTAGACAATTTAAGGGCCTTGATTTCAGGAGATAATCAGATAAAGCTGTCCCCCGGGCCCAAGAGGGCCCAGGGGACTTTTGAAAATCCCGTGCGGGATATTTTATTTCTTCCAGTCCACTGTTATGCCGCAGAGGAGTGGCGAGCCGTTGTCGATGCTGACCTTAACGCCAGCGGCCTCATGGCATCTCTTGCAGAGAGAGGTCTCCTTGAGTATCTTGTGCGTCGTAGCATCCAGAGTGAGCATTATAGAGTCGTCCGCATAGGTCCTGCACGTAACCAGCACGTACTTACCGTCCGGCGTGAAGGCCATGTCGTGCGGGAAGGCCTGCTCTTCGGTGAGGTCTATGCGGTCTTTTACCTTCTTCGTGGCCATGTCGATTATAACGATCTGGCTCTTGCCCTTTCCGGCGACCGAACTCGGCACGGGACCGGTTTTGGTAACGACGTACTCGTTAGGAGCGGTAACCCAGAACTCAGTCTGGGCAGGATTGGTGCGGCCCTGGTGGATGAAGGTGCCGACGTCTATCGAGTCGGTGATCTTCTTGGTCTTCCAGTCCAGCACGAAAACCTTGCCCTGGACCATGTCCGATACGAAGGCGTCCTTATCACCCTTGTCCCAGCCTATGCCGCAGACGGACATGCCGACAGGGATGGAATCGACCGCCTTGTCCTTGACCGGGTCGAACACGTACACGTGGCCGTCAGCCATATCCTCATAATAGATATCGCCGTCGGGGCCGGGTATCGCGCCGCAGAACTTCTGGCCTACCTGGCCCAGGTCGGTGAGCGTCTGCGTGTCGAGGTTGTACTTCATTACCTTGCCGTTCAAAAGACCGACATAGAGGTTGCGGCCTTCAAGCGCGGCTCCATGCGTGCCGCCGCCGGGCTTCGTGTGGGCGGGGTCAAGGTTCAAACCGGCTATCTTGCCCGTGGTCTCCTGGCCCGCGCCGGTGATTACAATTCTGTCCAATTCGTCGTTGGCGAGGTTAAGCACCGCCAGGTGTCCGCCGTGACCCGCAATGTACGCCGTGCCTGACAGCATCGGCGCGCCTTCTGCGCACGCCAGGCCAGCCGTGGCCATAAGCGCCGCCGCCGCAAGGGTAAAACAAAGCATCATCTTCTTCATGGCTTTTCCTCCAGAACTGTTTGCCATTCTAAAAGCCGGAATCCGCCGAAACCGACCGTTCCCCATAAGTTCGCTAAATACATCTTCCACGGTAAATTGTTCTTTTCACCTCCTTGCGTTTTTCGAATTACTCTCTAATGAACAGGAAATAGACCATCGTCCAACTGCCAAGGATGATGAATATTATTCCGACTAAACTGCCGAGCGCCAGGGTGGAAAGGCCGGTCAGACCGTGGCCTACGTTGCAGCCGCCGGCAAGAGTAGCGCCAAAGCCCATGATAAGCCCGCCGCTGAACTGGGTGACAAGCGACTGGGCCTTTGGTGCGCGCCAGGAAAACTCTTTATTTTTAAACGCCGATACGAAGGAGCCAAGCACCAGCCCAAAGATCATCCATACGCTCCAGGTCAAAGTCCCCAGCGGGCCCACTATGCTCGATACTTCCTGCACCTGAGCCTGCGCCGCCGTCTTCCTTATCGCTTCAAATTTGGCCGCGCCGGTAAACCAGGCGGAGAGTTCGTTCAGCGGCCCTGAGAAGGAAAGGCCTCTGGCCTCGGGGTATCCGCCCCATATCTGGGATGCGTAGAAGGCGGCGATGCCGATGAGACCGATGAGTATGCCGGTGAACCACCAACTGAAGCCCTTCTGATTGGCCGGCCTTTTGAAGTTGCCTTTGGCGATGAATATGAGCGCCGGGACCGCGAGGATGGCTATCACCAGCCAGCGGTTCACACCCAGGATGCTGTATATGGTTACTGGCAGGAGGTTGCCGTCCGCGTCCACCACGGTGTACATGAACTTAGCGCTGGCGATGTTGGAGGGGTCAAAGCCGGGCCCGAACCAGAAGAACTTTGCGATGGGGTTAAGGACGCCGGAAAGGGTCGAGGCCGCCGCCAGGAGGAACCCCAGGGCCGCGAACCACGAGCCTATCATTCCTTCGCCCACCCTGTAGAGCGTTCCAGTCGCACACCCGCCGCCCAGGACCATCCCTATTCCGAATATATACCCGCCCAGGACGTTCGCAAGCCAGGTAAACGGCACCGCTTTAAGCTTCAGAATCCCCGCCGCCTCAAGACCGTTAGCCCCCAGTATCAATATAAGGAGCGCAACGATGTATATCCTGAATACGGTGAAGTCGCGGGACAGGAGCACCTCCCTGAACGCGGTGTTCATGCAGAATCGCCCGTGCTGGAGAGTGTACCCGAAAATGATCCCTACCCCGAGCCCGGAAATAATCAGCGGCCAGTCCATATCTAAAGACCTCCTATTAAAATAGATGGGTTAAAATTAAACACAATTTTATGATTGCAAAAGTTCTGCCACCCCGCGCAAGGTTTTTGTCTTTTCGGAAAACCCATGATTGAAAAGGATAAAAAGCCTCCAGACCTTAAAAGCCAAGTCCCAAATGGGATTAAATGCCACATGGATTGAGGCATCCATGCCTCACTTAGACCTTTTTTGTCCCAAAAAAAGCTTTTTAAGAGTATGACAGACGGTTCCCGTGGAAAAAAATTGGTCACTCCACAAAAATCTTTATTGTATGTTATAATGAATAAAAATTAGGGCACGGGATATCAGCCGTAGTACAATCCCTGTGCCGGGTAAGACTCCTTCAGTTTTTCGCATTATACCGAGTAAGCTCCCATCCCTAGTCAGCCGACATTAAGTATTCTGGTTATTTCAAATATTCTGGTTAGTTAGTTCGCAAAGGAGATGTCCAGGACGGCGGCATGCCGCCTTGCCAGGAGCATTCCATGAAGTTGGACAAGTTCGATATCATTAATATCTCTGCCGCGGTAGTTATTGCGGCCGGGGCGGTCTTTTATGGCATGGGGTACGGAAGTACCGCCGCCGCGGATGCCATCGCCGCAGCCAGGTCGGGCAGAATCAAGGCGGACCCGGACATGGCCCCGAAGATAGCCGCGGCGAAGGCCTTGATGAATGCGGGCCAGGTGCGGGAAGCGTCCAAGGCGCTGAAAGATTTATGCCGCAAAGACCCCTTTGAAGCCTCGGCCCATGCCCTTCTGGGGCAGGCGTGCTCCCGCCTTCAGGACTATCCGTTAGCGATGAAAGAGTACAGGATGTGTCTGGAACTCGATGCGGACTACGTGGATGACAAGTCCGACAAGTTCATTGGCAAAGGTATTAATTGCACGCTGAGTGAATGCAAGCCGCTGTTCGAGTCGGAGCTTTCGAAGAATCCGGGTGACAAGCAAGCGTCAGGGGCAATACAGGACGTGCATTACCTTGAGAGGATGCTGGCGGGAGGTTGTGAATAACCCTTCCTGGCCATTTCTTGGACGTTCCCGATTTAAGGTTCTTATTATCCGATGATTGCATTCGTAAAAAAACACAAGGAACTACTCATTATCCTCGCGGTTGGCATGGCGATGGGTGTAGCCGGGGAATGCCTGGGGTGCCTGGGAAACCCGAGGAACTCCGGCATATGCATATCCTGCTTCATGGAGAACCTGGCCGGCTCGCTTGGACTGCATGACAACGTGAGGATGCAGTACATCCGCCCGGAGCTTATCGGGTTTATCATGGGCGGGACCGTTTCCGCTTTCGTTTCAAAGGAGTTCAAGCCGGAAGGAGGCTCCTCTCCAATGCTCCGGTTCATGGCGGGCGTCCTTCTTATCGTCGGCTGTTCCGTTTTCCTGGGATGTCCGATCAAGATGGTACTCAGGGTAACGAACGGCGACTTCACGGCGTTTGCCGGGGTCGCCGGTCTGGTCGCGGGCGTATGGATAGGTTTTCAGTTCTTAAGACGCGGCTTCTACCTTGGCGACTGCTCGTCCATGCCCTTCTTAAACGGGCTTGTCATACCGGCGATATTCGTCGCGCTTCTCGCGGGCCTGTTACTCAAGCCGGATTTCCTGCACTTCTCGGTAACCGGTCCCGGCGCCCAGGTGGCCCACCTGAAGTTTTCGTTGACTTCCGGGCTTGTGATAGGCTTCCTGGCCCAGCGCTCGCGGTTCTGCGTAACGGGCAGCATAGGGAACTTCCTCGTATCCGGCGACAAGAAAATGATATCCGGGCTTATGGCATTTGCGTTTACAGCGCTTGGCGTCAGCCTTTACAAGGGGTTTTTCGTGCCCGGGTTCGAAGGCCAGCCCGGCTCTCACTTAGCCTACGGCTGGAGTTTCATGGGGATGGCGCTGGTGGGGATCGTATCCGTGATGATAGGCGGATGCCCTTTCAGGCAACTCATACTGGCCAGCCAGGGTAGCACGGACGCCGGGGCGGCGGTCCTGGGCATGGTGGCGGGCGGGGCGATCGTTCAGACCTGGAGCATAACCAGCACGAATATGGGCCCGACGATCTACGGCGAGGTAGCCACGTTAGTCGGGCTGACCCTGGTGCTGATGCTGGGCATTATGATGCGGGCGCGTGAATAATTTTTTGCAAATCAAGTCAATGCGTTTTTACCCGAGTGTCAGGTAGAAGAGGACCAGGCAGCACATAATTTAGAACCTATCGGCATAATAAAAAAATGATATATCTAGATAACGCTGCAACGTCGCACCCAAAGCCCGAATCCGTCTACAGGCAGATTGATTTCGTCCTCAGGCACTACTCAGCCAACCCGGGCCGTTCCGGCCACAAGATGGCCATAGAGGCGAACCGGGTAATCTTCGAGGGCAGGGAAAGCGTCGCCCGCCTCTTTAACATCAGGCACCCGGAGAGGATAATCTTTACCTGCAACGCCACGGCGGCCCTGAACCTCGCCTTGAAGGGCATACTTCAGCCGGGCGACCACTGCATCACGTCCGACATGGAGCATAACTCCATAGTCCGTCCGCTGAAGTTCCTCTCGCAGCAGGGCGTGAACGTCCACGCGGTCCGCGCTTCCAGGGAGGGGTCTCTCGACCCGGACGAGATATCGTCCTCCATCAACTGCGAGACCAGGCTGATAGCCGTCACCCACGCCTCGAACGTCATAGGCACGATTACGCCTGTCGCTGAGATTATAAAGGCCGCCCACGACAAGGAAGTGCCAGTGCTTATGGACGCCGCCCAGACCGCAGGCTCCGTCCCCATAGACGTCGAGGCGCTTGGGGTAGACCTGCTCGCCTGTCCGGGGCACAAGGGGCTTTTAGGCCCGCAGGGGACAGGATTCCTGTACGTATCTCCGAATATAAACTTGAACCCCACCGTCTTCGGCGGAACCGGCTCGCGCTCCGACCTGGACAGGATGCCGGACTTCCTGCCGGACCGCTACGAGGCGGGGACGCTTAATACCCCAGGCATCGCCGGGCTGGGCGCGGGCGCGGAGTTCATCTACGCGGAGGGCATCGAGACGGTCCGGGCGCATGAGAAGCATATACTCTCCCGGCTGATAGACGGCCTGGCGGGGATACAGAAGGTAAAAATCTACGGCACGAAAGACATAGAGTGGCGCGCGGCCGTCGTATCGTTTACGATTGAAGGCATGGACCCGGCAATCATCGGGGACAGGCTGGACACCGATTTCGGCATCGCGGTGCGCGTGGGGATACACTGCGCCCCCGACGCCCATAAAGTAATCGGAAGCTACCCCAAGGGCACGGTACGGATGAGCCCCGGATATTTCACCACCACGGAAGACATAGACCGGGCGATAGAGACGATAGGCGCCATAGCGGGAGACCATAACTATCGCCCCCTGCCCCTTTCAGCCCCCAAACTGTCCTCCCCTGCGGGCGGCGAGGGTAATGGGAAACGGCCATTATAGACGAGAGGTTAAGGGAGGGAGTATATGGAAGAGCAGTATAAAATTTTCGTATTCAAGAGCACCTACCTTACCTTTAAGGCGGAACGGGCGCTGAAGAACGCCGGGCTTACGTGCAAGGTAGTGACAAAACCCCGCGACATAAGCTCCGACTGCGGGCTTGCCATCCGTGTAAACGTGGCGGACGAGCCCACGGTCTCCGGAATCATGAGCAGTTCTGGGATCGCGAGCCTTGGAGTGTGGTAAGGGGCGACTAATACCGTGGCAGGGTAATTTAGCTCAAAGCCGTCCTGTAAGCCGAATTCTGTATCCGGGGCATAAGCCCCGGACGGCGGCCATTCCTCTGGGACGCGGATTACTCCGAGCCTCAAGCGGCCTGACCCGGGGACATCGGGCGGGCAGCCCTTATCGTCCCCCTATTTGGCCTTGCTCCGGGTGGGGTTTGCCATGCCTTGGACGTCGCCGCCCAAGCGGTGAGCTCTTACCTCGCCGTTTCACCCTTACTCCCGCCGCACCCCCTCTTCCCTATCGCTCCCGCAAGGGGATATAATAAGGAAGCAGGCACGCGGCGGAAGCGGTCTTTCTCTGTTGCACTTTCCGTGGGGTCAGCCCCCCTGGACGTTATCCAGCACCCTGCCCTGCGGAGTTCGGACTTTCCTCTGAAGCTATCCCGTGAGATAGCACAGCGGCCGCCCGGACGGCTTTGAGCTACTTGATTATATAATATACAAAGAAAATTTGGAAGGGATAGTTAGGAGGTTATTTTTTTATCTATCGCTTCGTTCGCCAGGGCGTCGGCGTGCGCGTTCTGGGCGCGCGGGATGTGGGTGATGCGAAATTTTTTCAGGCCGGAGGTAAGCGTTTTCGCCTCAGTATAAAGCGGCAGCAGCAAGGGGTGCTTTACCTTGTACTCGCCCTTCATCTGCTTGACCAAGAGTTCGGAATCGGCGAATACGGAGACGTCTTCCGCGCCCATCTCACGGCTGGCCTGGAGGCCTGTCAGAAGCGCGGCATATTCCGCCTGGTTGTTGGTGGCTTTTCCCAGGTAGCGCCTTATTTCCTTTAATCTGCTGCCGGAGGAGTCTTCGATCAGCACGCCGATGCCGGCCTCGCCGGGGTTGCCCCTGGAAGCGCCGTCGGTGAAGATTCGAAGCGAGCGGCTTTTTTCCACCGGCGCCGTGGGCTTCTTCTGCGCCCCTACCGACTCCGGCGCCTCTGCCGTCACTGTCGCTGATATAAACTCAAATGCTTCCTGTCTCGCCTTCGGCCCGGCGGCGAGTTCACCCTCTCCCACCGCCCGTGCCGCCTCCATAAGGAGCGCCCGCAGGCCCTCTTTACCGACCTCCGGATGCTCCTTCATCAACGCCCGGACGGACAGCGTCCCGGCCAGGAGCAAGAGCGCCTCGGACTTCTTCACCCGGCAGCCTCTTCCGGTCTCGCTTCCTTTACGGCCTCTTTGACTTCTTCTTTATAGAACAGGATGCGGCGGCAGTTGTTGCATTTTATTATGCTCTCGCCCTTGCGGACGTTGTTGTACATCTGCGGCGGTATCATCATCCTGCATCCGGTGCACGCGGTGTTCGCCGCCTCGACTACCGCTGATTCGGGATATTTATGCAGGAGGTTATTATAGTATTGGGCGACCGTCTCCGTTACCTTCGGGAAAACCTCCTCCCGCTTCTTCGTAAGCTCCACAATCTCCTCGTCCCCGGCTATGAAACGCCCCTCTATCTCGACTTTGCGCTTATTAAAATGTTCTTCTTCCTCGTCCGCCAGCTTCTTTTTCTCGACGAGCAAGGCTTCGGCCTGTTCCACCTTCTCCATCAGCTGAAGCTCCGTCTCCTCGATTTTCGTTATCTTCTTCTGGCAGTCTTCGATCTCTTTCAAGTGGGCGAAGTATTCCTTGTTCGTTTTTATGTCGGTGGTACGCAGCTTCAGTCTGTTCAGGTGCTCGTTCTCCGCCTGGAGTTCGTCTTCCGCCGCGCGCTTTTCCCTATTCGCCTGGTCCAGTTCGGCCTGCGCCGCGTCCTGCTCCGCCTTTATCTCCCGGAGTGTCTCCCCCGCGTACCCGATGAGTTTAGGGAGCCTCTCCCTGTCCTTCCTGAGTTCGTGCAGCCGAGCATCGATTACCTGAAGGTCCACCAATAGCTTTAGGTCTTCCAGCACTTCTTCCTCCGTTTTTTAAAAACCAAATAAAAAAGCCGGATGGTTTTTCCCTCCGGCCGGTCAGATATTTTCCCAGGGTGAAACCTGGATTTTGCAGTTCTCCACGGATATTTTCAGCGACTTTTCCCTGAACTTTTCCCGGAGCCTTGCAGTAAGAGCCTCCATGGCCGGGAGTTCCGTCCCCTGGTGTCCGGCGTCGATAACGCAGATGCCCAGCGCCTGCGCCGTAAGCGCCTGGTGGTATTTCACGTCCCCGGTAATGAAAGCGTCCGCGCCGGCAAGCGCGGCCAGTTCCAATAAGTCGGCCCCGCTTCCGCCGCAGACGGCGACAGTTTTTATCTTCCTGTCCGCCTCTCCGATCAGCCTGACTTCTCCAGGAGAGAGCGCCTTCTTTACCCTCTCGACGAGCGCCTTAGCACTCATCGGCGTTTTGAAGCTACCAATCCTTCCGAAGCCTTCGCCAGGATTGTTTCCCACCGGCTCCAGCGGCCGCGTATCGAGGAGCCCCAGCCTCTCGGCCAGGAAATCGTTAAGGCCGCCCGAAGCCCTGTCGAAGCTGGTATGCGCGGCGTAGATGGCGATTTTATTTTTTATGGATATGGCTGCGGCCAGGCCGTTGCCCTTGGAGAGGTCAAGCGATTTTATGGGGTCGAAAAAGAGCGGGTGGTGTGTAACCAGGAGGTTTATCTTTTTCCCCGCCGCCTCCCGCAAAATTTCCGGGAGCGGGTCCAGCGCGATCATCACTTTCCTGACCTCCGACTCCGGGTCTCCCAGCTGGAGTCCGGTATTGTCCCACTGGGCGGCAAGCGCAGGCGGGAACATCTCTTCTATTTGCTGGATTACTTCTTTTAGCTTCGGCATCGCCCTCAAAGAAGGAGGATGGTGGGCCCACCAGGATTCGAACCTGGGACAATCCGGTTATGAGCCGGGGGCTCTACCAACTGAGCTATGGGCCCTTAAAAAAGAATAACTATATTGCCTTAATTCACGGCAGGTTGTCAAGCCGAAAATCCTGTCCGCCGCCCTATTATAATAGTTCAAGTTCGCGGTATCGTCAGCGGGGGGCCAAAAAATGCTTTGTCCGCGCCGTGGATTTATATTATACTGATTTTTTATTTTTTAATAATTCCCCAGTCTTACAGGGATTACAAGATAAGGAGAACATCAGGATGGAAAATGTTCGCGTCCGTTTCGCCCCCTCGCCTACCGGGTTTCTGCATATCGGCGGGGTGAGGACCGCGCTTTTTAACTGGCTTTACGCCAGGCATTACGGCGGCACGTTTATCCTTCGCATCGAGGACACCGACCAGACCCGCTCCACGGACGAGTCCATACAGGCGATCCTACAGGGGATGGAGTGGTGCGGGATGGACTGGGACGAGGGGCCGGGCAAGGAAGGGCCGCACGGTCCGTATCGCCAGACGGAGCGCATGGCGCTCTACCGCGAGCACGTCGAGAAGCTCCTTGCATCGGGCCGCGCGTATAAATGCTACTGCACGCCTGATGAGCTGGAAGGGCGCAGGAAGGCCGCCCTGGCCGAGGGCCGTCCGCCGAAGTACGACCGGCGCTGCCTGAACCTTTCGGCCCCGCCCGCGGGAAGGCAGGCGGTGATACGGTTCAAAGCGGAGTTGGAGGGGAAAACGGTGGTCGAAGATCTCATCAAGGGAGAGGTCGTCTTTGACAACTCTGTCCTCGACGACCTGATCATCATGCGCTCGGACGGATGGCCGACTTATAACTTCGCCGTCGTCGTCGATGACTCCACCATGGGGATAACCCATGTCCTGCGGGGCGACGACCACCTGAACAACACCCCGCGCCAGATGCAGATGTACGACGCCCTGGGATACGCCCTGCCGAAGTTCGGGCACCTTTCCATGATATTGGGGCCGGACAAGGCCCGCCTAAGCAAGCGGCACGGCGCGACCTCCATAATGCAGTACAAGGAGATGGGCTACCTGCCGGAGGCGATGGTGAACTACCTTGTCCGCCTGGGCTGGTCTTTCGGGGACCAGGAGGTATTCACCATTGACGAAATGATAAAGAATTTCTCCCTGGACACCGTCTCCTCTTCTGCCGCGATATTCAATCCGGACAAACTGAAATGGATTAACCACCATTGGATAAACGATAAACCGCCGCGTGAGATCGCGAAACTCCTTCTGCCGATACTGGCGGAGATGGATTTAGCGCCGCCCGAAGTCGTTACGGAGATGCACGAGGGCCGTTACGGGACGGATGCGAGAGACGACCTGTGGAGCCTGGACAGGCTTGAGAAGGTAGTCCTGGCCCAGCGTGAGAAAAGCCAAACGTTGGTGGAGATGGCGGAGCTGTCGAAATATTTCTTCACTGAAAATGTCTATACCGGCGGTGGAACTCTCCCGGCGATTACGGCTTCAGCCAAACTTAGTAGCGGAGTTCTGATGGACCCTAAGTCGGCGGAAAAGTTCCTGACGGCGGAGACGAAGCCGGTACTTGAGCGGCTTGTCTCGCTGTTGGAG
>JBARKJ010000089.1:0-5829 GCA_049801375.1 Nitrospirota bacterium
AGGTATATGAGACGCCGGTGGGTTTCAAGTTCATAGGCGAACTTATCTCGGAGGACAAGATAGTAATCGGCGGCGAGGAGAGCGCCGGGATGTCCATCAAGGGCCACGTGCCGGAGAAGGACGGTATCCTGGCGTGCCTGCTGGCGCTGGAGATGGTGTGCAGGGAAGGAATTTCGCTCCGCAGGCAGCTCGCGAGGCTTTTCGAGAAGACGGGCAAAGTCCTTACGCGCCGGGTAAACATAAGCCTTACCGACAAGCTTAAAGAGAGGCTGAACGAAAAACTCGCGCTGGGGCCGGAGTCTTTCGCGGGGCACAAGGTCGTGCAGACTATCAAGCTGGACGGCCATAAGTACGTGCTGGACGACGGCTCGTGGCTCCTGATGCGCCTCTCCGGCACCGAGCCGGTTGTAAGGCTTTACGTGGAGGCTAATTCAGCCGACGACCTGACGGCGCTGTCAAAAGAAGGCGAACGCTTTATAACTAAATAAATTCCGGGGGAGGGTTCGGTTCATGGGCGAGATAGCGGACGTTTTCGCAAGGGAAATACTGGACTCACGGGGCAACCCGACTATCGAAGTAGAGGTAATCCTGGAGACGGGCGCGATGGGCCGCGCGAGCGTGCCCTCGGGCGCGTCCACCGGAAAGCGCGAGGCCCTGGAGCTCCGGGACGGCGACAAAAAGCGCTATATGGGAAAGGGCGTCCGGAAGGCGGTCGAAAACGTCAACGACGAGATAGGCCCGCAGCTCATGGGGCTGGAGTCCTCCGAGCAGGCGTTCATCGATAAAATAATGGTAGAGATGGACGGCACGGAGAATAAGGGCAAGCTTGGCGCGAACGCAATCCTGGGCGTATCTTTAGCCGTCGCGAAGGCCTCCGCCGAAGAGGCAGGTCAGCCGCTCTACCGCTATATCGGCGGGGTAAACGCGAAAGAAATGCCCGTCCCGATGATGAACATCCTTAACGGCGGCGCCCATGCGGACAACAACGTGGACATACAGGAGTTCATGGTGATGCCTGTCGGCGCGAAGAACTTTACCGATGCCGTGCGGATAGGCGCGGAGGTTTTCCACTCGCTTAAAAGCGTCCTGAAGGCGAAGGGCTACAACACCGCCGTCGGCGACGAAGGCGGCTTCGCACCGAACGTGAAATCGAACGAAGAGGCGGTGGAGATGGTCCTCGCCGGAATAGAGAAGGCGGGATACAAGCCGGGCAAGGACGTGATGATCGCGCTGGACGCGGCGGCCAGCGAATTTTACGAGAAGGGCGCGTACGTCTTTAAAAAATCGGACAAGTCTAAAAAATCCTCCGACGATATGATAAAATTTTACGAGACGTGGGTAAAAAAATATCCTATAATATCGCTCGAAGACGGACTGGCCGAAGGCGACTGGGAGGGCTGGAAGAACCTGACAGCCGCGCTCGGCAAGAAAATCCAGATTGTGGGAGACGATATTTTCGTCACCAACCCCAAAATACTGAAGAAGGGGATCGAGCAGGGCATAGCGAACTCGATACTCATAAAGCTGAACCAGATAGGCACCCTGACCGAGACGCTGGACACGATAGAGATGGCGAAGAAGGCGGGATATACCAACGTCATATCGCACCGCTCCGGGGAGACCGAGGACACGACCCTGGCAGACCTCGCGGTGGCGACCAACGCCGGGCAGATAAAGACCGGCTCGCTCTCCCGTACGGACAGGGTGGCGAAGTACAACCAGCTCATCAGGATAGAGGAAGAGCTGGACGAAGAGGCCATGTTCTCAGGCAAAAACGCGTTCTACAGCATACGTAAATGATAAAAAGAAACCTGAGCAGTCAGGAGCGGGAAATTGCAATCAGGCGGCGCGTCAAAATCGCCATAGCCGCTGGCGCATGCCTGGTCTTTTACGCTTTTTTAAGCTTTTTCCTGGGCCAGATGGGCTTCATCCGCTACGTGGAACTCTGCCATCAAAGAGACCACATAAAGGCGGAGATAGTGCAGCTCAAGGCGTCCAGCCGGGACCTCCGGGCACAGGTCGATTCGCTCCGCACGGACCCGGACAGTATCGAGTCGCTTGCCCGCGATCAGGGGCTTGTGAAAGACGGGGAGACAGTCTACCAGTACGAGGATGAATGATGGACAACAGGCTGTCTGTCATCTTCATCTGGCACATGCACCAGCCCTATTACAAGGACCTTGTGACTGGGCGCTACGCGATGCCCTGGGTCCGTCTGCACGGCATCAAGGACTACTACGACATGGCGCACATCCTCCGGGATTTTCCTAGAGTGCGCCAGAACTTCAACCTCGTCCCTTCCCTTATCGACCAGATAATAGACATCGGCGAAAATGACGCCAAAGGTATATATCTCGATCATTCCGTAAAGCCCGCCGCCGAGCTCGACAAGAACGAGAAGGTTTTTGTACTTCGTAATTTCTTCCTTGCCAACTGGGACAACATGATAAAGCCCTACCCGCGCTACTGGGAGCTGCTCCTTAAGCGCGGACGGGACGTCTCCGACTTAGAACTCGGCAGGATGGCCAGATATTTCTCCGACCACGATTTCCTCGACCTGCAGGTCTGGTTTAACCTGGCCTGGTTCGACCCCATATTCAAGGACAACGACCCGTTCTTAAAAGACCTTATCCGGAAAGGCCGGGACTTTACGGAAGAGGAGAAGCTGGGCGTCATCAACAAGCAGAAGCAGGTGATGCGCCTCATCCTCCCCGAATACAAAGAGCTGTGGGACGCAGGGCGGCTGGAGCTTTCCGCGACGCCCTATTACCACCCGATACTGCCGCTTCTGTGCGATACGGAGATAGCAAAAATATCAAACCCGCAGATAAACCTCCCCATGCGTTTCCAGCACCCGGAGGACGCCAAGACCCAGGTAAGCCGCGCTCTCTCGCGGTTCAACGAGGTCTTCGGAAGGAGGCCGAAAGGGATGTGGCCCTCGGAAGGCTCCGTCAGCGAGGGTCTTATACCCATCATGGCGGACGAGGGAGTCGAGTGGATTGCCACGGACGAGGAGGTACTGGCGAAGTCGCTGGACATGGTGCTGGACAGGGATTTCTCCGGCGTGTCTAAAAAGCCTGAGATATTGTACCGGGCCTATAAAGCGCAACATGAGGGCCGCAGCCTGAACATCTTCTTCCGCGACCATACCCTTTCGGATTTATTCGGGTTCGTATATTCCAAATGGGACCCGAAGAACGCGGTAGACGATTTCATAAACCGCCTGGCGAGGATAAGGAAAGACTTGAACGCCCGGGGACAGGCGGGCGTCGTGACGATAATCCTGGACGGCGAGAACGCCTGGGAACACTACAGAAACGACGGACATGACTTCCTGTACATGCTCTACGACAGACTCTCGCGCGAGGAGCAGTTCGACTGCACGACCGTAAGCGAATATCTGGCGAAGGGGCCTAAGCCCGATACCCTGCCTAAGCTTTTCCCCGGCTCGTGGATAAACCATAACTTCAACATCTGGATAGGCCACGAGGAAGACAACGCGGCGTGGGACGCCGTGTCCCGGACGAGGCAGGACTTAATCGAATTCGCCAGCGGGGAGACGGACCCGGAAAAGCTGCGCCTCGCCTGGGAGGAGATATATATCGCCGAGGGGAGCGACTGGTGCTGGTGGTACGGTGACGACCACTCCTCGGAGAACGACCGGGAGTTCGACGAGCTGTTCCGAAAGCACCTGATAAACGTCTACGAGCTTCTCGACAAGACTCCGCCGGATTACCTTTTCATCTCCATCATCCGGGAAGACAGGAAGAGCCGGCCCACGGTCGAGCTTACCGCATTCATCTCGCCCACGCTGGACGGCGAGATTACAAGCTACTACGAATGGCTGTCCGCAGGCTTTTATGACGTAAGCCAGGCGGGCGGCACGATGCACCGGGCCGAGAGTATCGTCTCGCACATCTATTACGGGTTCGACCCGAAGAACCTGTTCATCAGGATTGATAGTAACCGAAACCTCAACGATCCCAACATAAAGGAGTTGACTTTCTCGGTCCATTTCCTGCGGCCGTCGTCCTACCGGCTGGACATACGGCTCGACCCCGAACAGGGTAAGGTCAATGCCGACCTGATAAAAGTGACGAAAGGCGAGGAGGCCCAGTCCGGGAGGCATTCGAATATTGCGGCGCGGGAGATAATAGAGCTGGCGATGCCGTTCGACGTAATCATGGCCAAGCCGGGCGACGAGATAAACTTCTTCGTCACCGTGCGGCGGGACGACGTGGAGCTGGAGAAATGGCCGTACCGCGGATATATCTCACTCGAGGTCCCCACGGAGGATTTCGAAGCCATCATGTGGCATGTCTGATTTCGCCATATACGTCATTCCCATTTTCATAATGCACCCGAAAGGAATTTTCTATTGAAAGATAAAGTTCTTCGCATAGTCCATAACGCGCTCTTAAAGGCGAAGAAGACGGGTGGGCTCTCCCTCCATGAAATGGGTTACCTGTCCAGAGCGACAGCGAAGACAGAAATCCCGCAGATCGTGCTGGAGGCACCGAAAGAGGAAGGACACGGCGATTTCGCGACGACCATCGCCCTATCGCTTGCCAAATCGGAGAAAAAGCCGCCCCGGCAGATCGCGGAAATAATAAAGAATGCAATCGAAGACGCCGAGGGCATACTTGAGAAAATAGAAATCGCCGGGCCGGGCTATCTGAATTTTTTCATAAAGGATTCGGCGTGGCTCGGTGTGCTCCATGAAATCGAGCGGCAGGGAATGGAATACGGACATTGCCATATCGGGAACTGCAAACTCGTGCAGGTGGAGTTCGTGTCCGCGAACCCGACGGGGCCGCTCCATATCGGTCATGGCCGCGGGGCCGCGGTCGGCGATTCGCTGGCAAGGCTCCTTTCCTTCACGGGATACGACATCCGCTGCGAGTTCTACATAAACGACTTCGGCTCCCAGGTGGAGAACCTGGGGAACAGTGTATATTTCAAATACCGCGAGCTGTCCGGCGATGCGGAAGCGGCGCAGGTTCTACGGGCTCCGGAGAGTCCGGACGAAGAGACTCCCGGCGCGGAATACGCCTCGAATCTCTACATGGGCGAATACATTACCGAGCTTGCGCGGGAGTTTATTGGCCGGGCGGAATTTAACGCGCTCTCCGAAGAAGAGAAAAAAAATTACTGCCGGGAGGAGGGCATCACCGAGATGCTCAGCCGGATAAAGGCGACCCTCGCGCGGTTCGGAGTAACTTTCGACGAGTGGTACAGCGAGAGAAGGCTCTACGATACCAAAAATAATTTAGTCGAGGCGGCGATAGATGAGCTTCAGGAGAAGGGCCTGGTCTTCGAGGAGGGCGGCGCTGTATGGCTGAAGACGACCAATTTCGGCGACGACAAGGACCGCGTGCTTATCCGTAGCAACGGCCAGACCACCTACTTCGCCTCCGACATCGCCTACCACCGCGACAAATTCGAGAGAGGTTTCAAGCAGGTTATCGACGTCTGGGGCGCGGACCATCATGGCTACATCCCGCGCATGAAGGCGGCGGTCCAGGCCCTGGGGCACGACCCGGATGAATTACAGGTCCTGCTCGTCCAGCTTGTGAACCTCATGCGCGAGGGCCAGCCGGTGAAGATGTCCAAGCGCGCCGGGACGTTTGTCACGCTGGAAGAGGTGATGGACGAGGTAGGCACGGACGCATGCCGGTTCACGTTCATGCTTAGGCGTCCGGACTCGCACCTGGACTTCGACCTCGAATTAGTTAAAAGCCAGTCGTCGGAGAACCCGGTCTATTACGTCCAGTACGCGCACGCGCGGCTTGCCTCCGTGTTCCGCCAGGCCGAGGAGAAGGGCATCAC
>JBARKJ010000090.1:0-10047 GCA_049801375.1 Nitrospirota bacterium
CTACCAACTGAGCTACACCCGCAAAAAAAAGCAAATGGTGGGGAGAGGAGGGTTCGAACCTCCGTAGGTGCAAGACCGGCAGATTTACAGTCTGCTGCCATTAACCGCTCGGCCATCTCCCCGCAACCGCCGCGGGACCACCAGGGCGACACTTTATACATTATAGCTTAATTTTTGTCAACCCTTTAGTTTTAAAGGGTTTAAAAAAGCCGCCGCCCGCATGGTTTGAACGGCCCGCCCGCCCCTCGCGGTAAACCGCCGCCCCCCGGAACTGGAGCTGGCGAGAGGAGTCGAACCTCCGACCAGCTGATTACAAATCAGCTGCTCTACCAACTGAGCTACGCCAGCATTGCAGATTTTACGGAATCTGTTGATTTTAGGGTAAAATCAAGGGGAAGTCAAGGATAATTAGTTTAGGGTAGTGGGTCAGTTTGAAATGGGCGGTTTTTTATTTGCCGATTCCACCGTTGTCTCATTCTCTCCATGCCACGCTAAGTATTCAAGCAATCGCGGGTGGAGCCTTTCTTTTGAGAGTTGAAAAAGACTGTCGCATGAAGGAGTTTTACTTTTTCTTATAAAACCTGGCTCGGTAAATTGGAGGATGTTATGTATACATTCCAATGCGCATTTTCTACAAAGGTCTCTTATGTCAAGGCTACCGCAATCGGCATATTGGTAAGTGTTTTCTTTATATTCCCGCCAAGCAATGTCAAAGCCGATTCTTTCCTTAGGGGAGAGAAAACATCGGAAGTCGTACGCAGCAGCAATATGCCGTTCAATTACAGTTTCTGTAAGTATCCTTCCCGTATCAATGTCTTCGGGTTCCTCAAGCCGTCTAATTTCTTGAGCAAAGGCGGCATAGAGTTTTGCACCAGCATCACGTCTACGAGTTCTGTCCTTGATATAGCGAGTCAGGATGCTGGTGAGCAATACACCGACAAAGACAGGGAGTAGGGCGAGCTCAATTATTTGAAGAATGATTGGTCACCATATCCTTTCTTCAATTTTAGGGAAAAATTAGGGACGCATCCCATATTCTTCCTGCTCTTAATAGCTCTTCCCATTTCGCGCCGCAACTTATCGTTAATCAGACGCTATCAATATATAAATGGCTTATCCGCCATTTTTAATTCCGCTTCATATTATGCCACTTTTGCGACACCGGGGGGCCATTACTGATATAAAAAAGGGGGGTTACGGATACATCGTTTTTAAAGAGGTTCTACGCATATTTTACTTTATTCAATAAAGAGTTACGCCGCCTGATTGGCCCATTTTCAGACGGCGTAGAATCTTCATAGTGGCTATTGCAAGTGCCTGAAAAATAATGGTTTTACTGAACGTATTTTCGGGATTCCGCAGTCCCGGCAACGTTAAATAAAGGATTTTTTATTTGAGCGCCTTCTGCGCCCTTTGCCGGAGTACCTCGTAGAGCATAACTCCAGCAGCCACCGAGACATTCAGCGACGATACCTTGCCAAGCATCGGAAGCGAAACCAGCATATCGCAGGAATTTCTTATCACCGGCCTTATCCCGGACTCTTCCCCGCCAAGGACTAAGGCCAAAGGCACGGTCAGGTCCGGCTTGCTATAAACTTCCTTAGCATCCCCGGCAAGACCCACCGTCCAGAACCCTTTTTCCTTCAGGAATTCCAGGTAGTTAGCGAGATTGGGCACTTTGGCCACGGGCATATGCTCCAGTGCGCCTGACGAGACCTTGGACACAGTAGTAGTCAAATGCGCCGCCCGGTGTTCCGGAATCACGACCCCGTCCGCGCCCGCGCCTTCGGCAGTCCGTATTATAGCCCCGAGATTGTGCGGGTCTTCGATGCCGTCCAGGATTACGAGCAGCGGTATTTCACCTTTTTTTACAGCGGCTTCCGCCAGAACGTATGGGTCCGCGTATTCCTTCGGGGGCACCGTCGCAACCGAGCCCTGATGGCGTATTCCAAAAGCCATTTTGTCCAGCGCGGCCCTCGGGACGATCCGGATCTGGACGCCCTTTTTTTTGGCCAGGGCCAGCATCTGCTCAATCTGGCTGCCGCCTTTGTCCTTATCTATGAAGAGGATATCTATCGGGCGGTCGCCCGAATGAAGGAGTTCCAGTACCGGGTTAATCCCGGCAACTATGCCTTCCTCCGCCTGCGGGGAGACAAAAGATTCCGATGAGAATTTCTGAGGTGCCGCATGAGTAAAATCCTCGGATTGAGGAGCCCTTCGTCCCGGTCTTTCATAAGCCGGGGCGGGCTTGAACCTGTCGAAAGTCTCTTTTCTATCGCGGGGCGCTGACGGTCTTGCCGGCGCCTCGCGCCTGTCAGTACGGGAAAAATCTCTCTTTCCAGCGGCTGAGAACTCGCGTCTTTCCGGTGCCGGCTTTGAATAATCCTCTCTCCGGGAAACCGGACGCTCGGCCCTGCCCGCGCTAGAATAATCCGGACGGTCGCTCCTGCCCGCGCTTGAATAATTTGATTTGCGCGGAGCGGCTCCTTCTCCTTGCCGGGAAGGCGTCTCTCGTCTATCATAACCCTTGCCAGGACCCCTGGCCGGACCCCTGTCTGGACCTTGAGCTGGCCCCCTGGCGAAACCCTGGGCTGGCCCCCTGTCTGGCCCGCGGCTTTTGCTTTTATGTTCGGGGATATCAGACCAGCGCGGCACGCCTGAAGATGCTCCCTCGCGTTTTTTAGCGAAATCCGGCGCCGGTGTGTACCCTCCGCGTTTCATGGCATTCGGTTGTCTTGGGCCTCCCGAAGTCCCTCTTCCGGCCCCTTCCGAACCCCTCGCCCCCCTTGCGCCGCCACTCGAGGTTCCCCTCGAAGCTCCGGAAGCTCCCCTTGAAGCGCCGGATGGCCCTCTCGAAGCTCCCGAAGTTCCTCTCGAAGCCCCGGTAGTTCCCCTTGAAGTCCCGGAAGGCGCTCCGGTCCTTTTCCCGCCTTGCCCTGCGCTTCTTTTCTGACTGTCTCCCGTTCTTCTTCCCGGGCCTCCGCTGCCTACTCTTTTATCTGCCATTTAGTCCCTTCCGTTGAATCTAAAAGCTCTACGTTCATTCTTGCCAGTAAGTCGCGGATTTCATCCGCTTTTTTCCATGCCTTGGTGGACCGGGCGGAATTCCTTTCGGAGATAAGCATATCTATAACCTGCGCGGACAGGGTCCCGTCCGGGGCAAGCTCCGCGCCGAATGCCGACAAGCCGTTTCTTATTTCCGCAAGCTTCTCGCCGCTGCCCTTTATGCGGATTTTATCCAGGCTGCGCCCGAACCATTCTTCCGGTTTTCTGCCGAAGAGGTTCAGCACCTTAGAGATTGCCAAGAGGGCGTCCCTTGCCTGAGCGAGCGCGTCTTTTATGTGCGGGTCGCTTTTAATCAGCTCCGCATCCGAAACCACCCGGTTTATCTCCCGTACCATCTCAAATACCGCGCCTATCGCGGATGCGGTATTAAAATCATCCTCCATCGCCTCGTCGAACTTCTGCATTAACGCATCCGCGGCATGCCAGACCGCATTCGCGGACGCGGACATCTGGTCCTCCGTGTACGGCCCCGGCTTGTAGTCCGGACCTATCGCCTTATTCAAGGCCTCCATCATGGTATAGTAACGGTCGAGCGCGGCCCTGCTGTCCTGGAGGCTCTGGTCGGAGAAGTCGATGGGGTTCCTATAGTGCGTCGAGAGGAGGAAAAACCGGATTACCTCCGGCTCGTACGCCTCCAGTATCTCTTTTATGGTGAAGAAATTGCCGAGAGACTTGGACATCTTCTCCCGGTTCACGTTCACGAAGCCGTTATGCATCCAGTAGCGTACGAACTGTTTCCCGGTTGCTCCCTCGGACTGCGCTATCTCGTTTTCGTGATGGGGGAACTGGAGGTCCATCCCTCCTGCGTGGATATCGAAGGTCTCGCCCAGATACTTCATCGACATGGCGGAGCATTCTATGTGCCAGCCGGGCCTGCCTTTTCCCCATGGGGAATCCCATGAAGGTTCTCCCGGTTTGGAAGCTTTCCACAGGACGAAATCCAGCGGGTCATCTTTGCGCTCGTTCACGTCAACCCGGGCGCCGGACAACATGTCGTCTATGGTCTTCTTCGACAGCTTTCCGTAGCCGGGGAATTTCCGGACTGAGAAGAAAACGTCGCCGCCGGACTCATACGCCAGTCCCTTTGCGACGAGCCTGCCTATCAGGTCTATAATATCCTGGATGTGGTCAGTGGCCTTCGGCTCGATGTCCGGCCTGTCCACGCCCAGCTTGGCCATGTCTTTTATATATTCCTGGGTGTATTTCTCCGCGAGTTCCTTCCATGTGGTCCCGGACTCCGCCGCCCTCTTTATTATCTTGTCGTCCACGTCCGTGAAATTGCGGGCATATTTCACCTTGTACCCCTTGCGCTGGAGGTACTTCCGGACGACATCGAACACCACCGCGCCCCTCGCGTGCCCCAAATGGCTGTGATCGTACACGGTCACGCCGCACGCGTACATCCGGACCTCGTTATCCGCAAGCGGCACGAACTCTTCCTTTTGGGAGGAAAGGGTGTTGAAGATCTTCAGCATTATCCTTCCCCGCCCTCCGGCCATTTAGTTTCCGTATCGGCCTTGGAGACTATGGAAAGCGGCGCGGGTGCCGCCGGGACATTCGCCACCTCGCCGCCCGCGGCAATCTCCCCTGCCTGCTCCTGTTGAATCCTGGGAGCTTCTCCCGGCCTCCTCGGACGTCTTCTGCGGCGGCTCTTTTTCTTTGCCGGCGACCCTTCAGCAGACGTTTGCCCTTCAGGGTGCGGGACGGGTTCCTGGGGAAGGAGTATCGCCGTTTCGCGTTTTTTCAGGGCCTGCGCCTTCATGCGCTCATCCCTCTCCATCCTGGCCATCCTGGCCTGCCTCTCCTGGACCGTCTCGGAGGTAAGCTGTTCTACTTCCTCCCGTATCCTGGACAGTTTTTCAGGCTTGACCTGTCTCAGTGGCTGCTGCCTCTTCTCCTGGTGCGGCTTCTCCTGTTTTGGCCTTTCAGGCCTCTGCCTCTCCTGCGCAGGGGCTTCCTGCATACCCAGCTTCTGTTCCAGGCGGGTTATCTGTTTCTGCATCCGGACCAGCAATTCATTCAGTGGGTCGGGCATATGGACGTGGTCCAGCATGGAGGCTTCCATCAATTTCTCGCCGTGGACCCTCACCACCCTTCCCGGCACCCCGACAACCGTTGAATGGGGCGGGACGGATTTAAGAACGACTGCGTTCGCGCCGATTTTTACGTGGTCGCCTATCGTAATCCCGCCCAGCACCTTGGCGCCCGTCCCGACGACTACATAGTTTCCCAATGTCGGATGGCGCTTCCCGCGCTCCTTGCCGGTGCCGCCCAGGGTCACGCCCTGGAATATCACGACGTGTTCGCCGATTTCGGTTGTTTCGCCGATGACGACTCCCATGCCGTGGTCTATGAAGAAGCTTTTTTCTATCTTGGCGGCGGGATGGATCTCGATGCCCGTGAACATGCGTGTAGCCTGTGACAGCGCGCGCGCGAAGAAAGGCATCCCCATCCTGTGGAACCAGTGCGCTATGCGGTGCATGAGGATTGCGTGGAAGCCCGCGTAAGTAAAGATTACTTCAAGCCTGCTCGTGGCGGCAGGGTCCATCTCGAAGACGGCCCTGAAATCCGCCTTAATTTTATCGAACATTCTCTTTTCCCTCGTTTATTCCGATTCCTGCAGGGTGCAGACCGCATAGGAGGCGATGCCTTCGCCCCTGCCTTCCGGTCCAAGGCCCTCGGTGGTGGTGGCCTTTATGTTCACCCTGTCGCCGGTTATGTTCAGGTCGAAAGCCAGGTTTACCCTCATGGCGGGTATATGCGGGGCCAGCTTCGGAGCCTGCGCGACGATTATGGAATCAATGTTGTTGACTTTGAATTTTTTTTCCTCGAGCATCTTTGCCGTTGCCCTCAGCAGTTCTCTGCTCGAAATCCCCTTGTAGGCCGGGTCGGTATCCGGGAAATGGGTCCCGATATCAGGAAGGCCGGCAGCCCCCAGAAGCGCGTCCATTACCGCATGAATCAGGACGTCCGCGTCGGAATGACCGTCAAGACCTCTGTTATACGGAACCTCTACGCCCCCCAGAATTAATTTTCTGCCTTCGGCGAACTTATGGACGTCGTAGCCGTTCCCGACCCTCATATCCCGCAGGCCGCCTTCCCAGCCTTCACCTTTTCCCCCGCCTCCTTCATAAGAAGGGCCTCTGCCAGGACCATGTCCTCGGGGGTGGTTATCTTGATGTTGGCGTAAGAGCCTGCCACAACCTTGACGGAGCCGCCGTACCTCTCCACCAGGGAGGCCTCGTCGGTCCCGTAATATCCTTCCGCATATGCTTTTCGGAAAACGTCCGCGAGTACCCGGTACGAGAACACCTGGGGGGTCTGAACCTGCCAGCACAGCCTCCTGTCCAGAGTCTTCCGGACAAGGCCGTCGGGGCCGACCTCCTTTACGGTATCCTTGGCGGGAACGCCTAAGACTGCTCCGTCGCAGCCTTCAAGTGCCGATAAAAGGGCTGATATCAGCTCGCGTGTCACGAACGGGCGGACGCCGTCGTGAACCATTACGTAACCGCAGGGAGGCTCTATGGCCTTCAGTCCGTTGTAGACCGAGTCCTGCCGCATCTCCCCGCCGGGGACTACCCGCCTTACTTTTTTAAGTCCCTGGCTTTCCACACACTTCAGAAGACAGTCTTCCAACTCCGCTTCGGGAACGATGGGGATTATCTCGAACACCTCCGGCATCTCGTCAAAACGCTTCAGGGTGTGCGCGAGCACAGGCAACCCCTTCAGCAGCAGGAACTGCTTTTTGACGCGACCGCCCATCCGGCTCCCCGAACCAGCCGCCGGGACGAGCACCGTAACCTTCGTTACCTTCGATTCCGGCGGCTTCGACGAATCAGCTCGCGCTGGCAACCTGATACTCCTCTTTCTCGGAATCTTCCTTAAGCTTCGTGAATATCATTCGGCCCGCGGTAGTCTGCAGGACGGACGTGACCGCCACGTCCACGGTCTTCCCGATGTGCTTCCTGCCGTTTTCAACAACGATCATCGTGCCGTCGTCCAGGTAGCCGACGCCCTGGCCGAACTCCTTGCCTTCCTTGAGAACGAACACCCTCATAAGTTCGCCGGGGAGCACGACGGGCTTGACCGCGTTGGACAGCTCATTGATGTTCAGTACGGTTACACCCTGCAACTCCGCGACTTTGTTAAGGTTGAAATCGTTGGTAATGACCTTGGCGTTTTTAATCTTGGCCAGCGCCACAAGCTTGGAGTCCACCTCCCGTATCTTCGGAAAATCGTCCTCCACCACACGCACGTCCAGACCGGCTGTCTTCTGAACGCGGTGCAGGATGTCCAGCCCTCTCCTGCCCCTGGCCCTCTTCAAGGGATCGGATGAGTCTGCTATGTGCTGCAGCTCGTGAAGGATGAACTGGGGTATCAGAAAAACGCCCTCGAGGAAGCCCGTCTCGCAGATGTCCGCTATCCTGCCGTCGATGATGACGCTGGTGTCCAGGATCTTGATATTACCAGCCTCCTGCGGGGCCTTGAACGCGCTGATGGTCCTCTTGAAATCGAACTCTATACCCTTCCTGGCGCCGAAAACCAGACCGAAGTAGCCCAGCACGGCGTATACGAAGAACCTGGTTATCCCTCCGACTTCGGGCGAGATCGGCAGGTTCTTTATAGGCACGCATACAAGCGCCGCGAATATGATGCCCAGGGCGAGGCCGATAATAGCGCCGGTCAACGCACGGACCGGGGCCTTCCTGACCGCAAGTTCCAGGACTATTGCCGCCATGCCGACGGCCAGACCTATCCCCGCGCCGAGTGCCGTATTCCCTCCCAGATTGGTCATCTGAGAAAAAATCAGCTGTCCCATTACCGCGGAGACAATGAGAAAAACTATCCTTATTACATTAAACATATTAAAAAATATCCTCCAGAAAACAGATAAATTTTTATTCTTCTCCGGGGCTAACAGGCAGCCAGAGCGCCGAACCCTTCCTGTTTATGAGAAGCAGTACCGCGGCGCCCTTCTTAAGCTTACCGACCTCGGCATTATACTCCTTCACGTTTCTGACGGGCTTCCTGTTAATCTCGGTTATCACGTCGCCCCTCTGAAGACCGGACTCGTCCGCCACGCTCCCCGGGTCCACCATGTCTACCACCACTCCCGTGGTGCTCGGGTCCAGTCCCAGCCTGCCGATAAGGTCCGGAGTGAGGTCCTGGACAGTCACGCCTGAAAGCGCCGTCTCGGTAACCGTCGGCTCAGCCTTTCCCGCCACAGCTTCCTTGGGCAACTCTCCCACCGTCACGGTAAGGCTCTCCTTCTTCTTATCTCTTATTATTTCCACCTTTATCTTGCTGCCGACCGCGCTAGAGGCGGCCAGGTTCCTTAAGTGCCCGGAATCCTCCACTTTATTGCCATTATACTCAACTATCACGTCGCCCTGCCTGAAACCGGCCTTTTCGGCAGGGCTTCCCTTCACTACCTCGCCTACCAGCGCCCCTTCGCCTACGGGGACGCCAAATTGTCTGGCTAGCTCCGGGGTTACGTCCTGCACGGATACGCCCAGCCAGCCCCTGACCACTTTACCAGTGCGGATCAGGCTTTCCATAACCTGTTTGGCCATACTCGACGGTACCGCGAAACCTATCCCCTGATAGCCGCCGGTGCGCGAGAATATGGCGGTATTGATGCCTACCAGTTCACCGCGCATGTTGACGAGCGCGCCGCCGGAATTGCCGGGGTTTATCGCGGCGTCCGTCTGTATAAAGTCTTCGTAATCCTCAATGCCGATGTTGGCGCGGCCTACCGCGGAGATTATCCCCATCGTTACCGACTGGGTAAGCCCGAAGGGAGACCCGACCGCCATGACCATCTCGCCGGGCCGGAGTTTATCGGAATTGCCCCAGGTTACCGCCGGGAGGTCCTTGTCGTCGATCTTTATCACCGCCAGGTCACTCCTGGAATCGGCGCCTACCAGCTTCGCCTTGAATTCACGCTTGTCCGGCAGGACGACCTTTATCTCGCTGGCTCCCTCGATTACATGATTATTAGTGATTATATAGCCGTCGGAAGAAACTATGACGCCGGAGCCCAGGCTCCTCTCCTTGAACTCCCTCTGCTGCTGGTCCGGTTGTCCGAAAAACTTGCGGAAGAAGGGGTCTTCGAAGAACGGATTTAACTGTTCGTCCGGTTTTACAGTCTTGGTTGTGGAGATGTTTACGACTGTGGGTGTAACCTGTGACGCCACGTCCGCAAGGGCGCCCGAGATCTCGGTCAGCGCGGGGGATACTTTAAAAGGCTTGTCTTTCTGCGCCCTGCCGATGTTCATTATGTCGAGACGCGACGATATTATGAGTCCGGAAGCAACTCCAAGCGCAAGAAGCAATAAAACCCCTACCCACGTTACAAGCTTTTTATGACCCATATCGTATGACCTCCTGAATCACCTTTCCGCTAGCAAAATTATATCACCCGCTCATCAAGAAGTAAATAAGTTATTGAGTTTTACGGCAATTCCTGCCCCGGAGGACGTACTTTGCAGACTCCCCGGAGGTTCCTGTAGCGGCCGTCAAGGTCGAGGCCGTACCCTACGAGGAACTGGTCTTCCACCAGGAAGCCGGCATAGTCCGGATTAACCGCCGCCTTCCTCCTGGCCCGCTTGTCCAGGAGGGCGCATACCTTTAATGTTTTTGGATTCCCGGCCCTTAGCCTCTGAATAATAACGCTCAAAGTAAGCCCCGTGTCCACGATATCCTCCACTACCAGGACGTCCCTTCCCGTTACGTCTGCCTTCAGCCAGCAGTCTACTTTCAACTCTCCGGAACTCTCCATCCCGGTGCAATAACTCTTTACCTTCAGGAAATCCACCTCTATCGGCACCGTAAGCTCCCGGATTAAATCGGAAAAGAAGATAAAAGAGCCGTTAAGGACGCAGACGGCCAGGATCTCTCGCCCCGCGTAGTCGCGGTTTATTTCCGCCCCGAGCCGCCTGACCGCCTCCGTTATTTTGAGAGGGGATATTACTTCCGTCA
>JBARKJ010000091.1:0-4130 GCA_049801375.1 Nitrospirota bacterium
CGTTCCCGTGACGATTTCGTCAGGGCAGGCTGTATGGAGCTATTCGTGGTCGCCGACCGTAGACGGGGACTATACAATCCAGTCGAGGGCGACGGATAACGCGGGCAACCAGGAGACGCCGGGCGCGGGCGTTACGGTTACGATCGATAATAATTACATGCTGATGAGCTATTCCCAGAACGGGACTTCGGTAACCGCCACGGCGTCAATGTACTACAATGGGTCGACCTCGGATATTCCGAATGGAAAGTCGATATCGTTCTATGAGCAGACGATTACAGCCACAGGCACTCATACCGCCTTGAAAGGCAGAGCGACCACCAGGGGCGGCGTGGCCACTTTTAAATTTAATAGCGTGATAGGCACGCACGCGGCCTATGCCAAGTTCACGGCGTCCGGCGGCATACCGCCAATGCAAACCGACGCAGTCAGCTACACCATTGAAAAGGTCCTGGGGTTGAGCGTGCCTTCAGACGAGGAGGCCTCCGCGATATCGTCCGGATTCGTGGTGAATACTCCGGCGCCGGTGCTTTCATGGACGCAGTATCCTACCGGCGCATCCGAGTATTATTTGCAGATATCCAGCTCGGCTACGTTCCCGGCCAATACCGCCACCGCCACGCATACATATGATTTCACCACATCCGGCAACCCGGCTGGCATTTCATGGCCCGCCTGGTCACCATCGGCCTTCCAACTGGCGAAGGGCAAGAAGTACTATTGGCGGGTGCGGGCGATACTCCCGGACGGGGAAAGCGTTTACTCCGACTCCAGGACGCTCATCTACAAGTCACCGGCTGTCATCAAAGCGTCGCTTCAACAAAACGGCCTGAAGGTCACGATAAAGGCGGAGCTGGACGGGGATGCCGGGCCGGTGTCCGGGAAGAAGCTGTATTTCTATGATACGACGGGAGCGGCTCCCGTGCTGAAGGCAACGGCGACTACCGCCCTCAGGGCAGATGGTACGTACGCAGTGGGGACGATACCGAGCACGGCAGGCCCGCATTCGTATACCGTGAAATTCAATGGAGACGCCTATTACCTGAAAGCGGCGTCGGATGTTATGCCGGTGGACATTGCGAATGCAACAGGTCTGGCCGTAAGTCCTTGATTTTAATGGTAGGCGATGGGGGGGCGAACTTAATTTTACTGCGTTATTGCCGCAGGACGTTCCTTTTAAGCCAGCCCTCCAGGATAACCCCGATTATCTTAAACGGGTTAATCCGCCAGCCTTTGACGGGCCAGTCGATCTCGTGCTTGTAGCACAGCGAGTCTAGCGTGTTAAGTCGGGCTATCTCATCCCGCAGGCCGTTGTCGATGTTACCCGGGTCGTTGACCTTCTCGACGAGCTCGAGCGCCCGCAAGGCATGCATCCTGACCATCGCCCCTTGTTTATTTCCTATGGCCCCGTACTTTTCTTTGAGGTCGAGCAGTTTGAGCGCCGCGTGATACGTGGCCTTCACGATTTCTTCACGCGTCATCCATTTTGTCTCGTAGTTCAAGGTATACTTCCAACTCGGCATGAGCATGGCCTCCCGGTGCTCCTTGAGGGTCCGGTAGAAAAACCGGTAGCCGAACTTCTCGGGGTCCTCGAAGATGCCGCTGCCAGGGTCGATGAACGGCGCGAGCGGCGCGATAAACGGCAGGAGCCTGCTGCCGGAGCCGTACTTCGCCATGAGTTCGCCGCAATAGTCCACAGTCCCCATGACCGAACGGTAGTCCTGGTGCGGAAGGCCGACCATGAAGAACAGGTCTATACGTTTGCATCCCGTACGAAACAGCTCCTCGACCAGGCTTTCAAGCTCGTCGTTCGTGTAGCATTTCCCGAATGTCTTCCTGACGTTGATGTCATGGGATTCGGGGGATATCTCGACGTTGAAGGTCTCGATAGTATCCGCTACCTTCTCCAGGAACCCGGCCGGAGGGGGGTTGAAAAACTCCAGGGCGATCTCGTTCTTTACGCGGTACTCTTTGAGGGCGTCGAGGAACCGTTCGCCGTAGTCTCTGCCCGCCTGGAGCAGATCTCCCAGCACCATCACGGGGGCGACGGTATATTCCGATATGCGTTGTATGTCTTCGGCGAGCAGCTCCGGAGAGCGGAAACAAGGCCGGGGACGCATGCAGACCTTATGGAATGCGGAGACCGAACCGCCGCAGGAACCGCAGTTGTGGTTGCAACCCCTGCACGAGAATACCGCCGTGACGGGATAGTTGGGCCAGTTCAGAAACGGCATGTAGCCGTAAGGGTCGCGGTACTTGATTGCCATCTTCGTAAGGTGTAAATAATCGAAACTGACGTGGTCGAGGTTTGGGGGCGAATAGGAACGCTCATTGACCACCATGCGCCCGTCCGCATCCCTCCATACGAGGTTGGGCACTGCCTGATAGCCTGTACCGGACTTGATAGCCTCCATGAGCAGCCGCAGAGGCTCCTCCGTGGATTCCCCGCAGACGACGAAATCCACAAACGGGTAGTCCCTTATTATCTCTTCGTGGTAGTATGTCGCGCTCAGGCCGCCCAAGATGACCGGCTTGCCCGGGTGGTGTTTCTTGACGAGAGCGGCCAGGCCCAGGCTGCCGTCCACGTGGGGGAGCCAGTGCAGGTCGATACCGAAGGCAAGCGCATCGAGCTTCCTGACAAAGGGATCAGGGTCGAATGAGCGGCTCCGCAGCATCTTCAGGGCGAGGTTTATTATCCTGACGCTGGTGCCGTGCCTCGTGAGGTACTCCGAGAGGGTCAGGAAACCGATGGGGTATATCTCGAAGACCGACGACGAGGGTATTACGTCGCTTACCGGGCCGGAGAAAACCGGCTGTTCCCTGAAGTTGAATACGCTTGGCGGGTGGAGGAGTATCAGGTCGGGCTTGGGCATAAAGGTCATTGTCCTCGGCGTATTCCTGGCGTACAACTCTCGGCCATTATGCTTCTCTCCCCAGTTTGCCTGAAAGCCCATCCCTCGATAAAGCGCTTATCTTATGTATATCAAAATAGCTGGCCAAATTCAACTTTTGATAGAATTTTGACCCTAACCGGCATCCTGTTTGTCCAGGCAAATTGCAACAATATAACAAAAGGTGCCGAGTTTGAGTGCCGATTTTTCTGGCTCTTAAAAAATGATTTATGTTAGACTGATTTTAGTTAGTCTTATGAAATTAAACTAAATATAAACAACAAATGAAAAAGTGTTACCTCCCTTTTGTTATTTCGCTTGCCCTTTTAACGGGCTGCGCCAGCTATCACGCTAAACCACTCGACCAGTCTCCGACGCTATTAAATAAAGTCCCGCACATAATCATTGACACGAAAACGATACCCCTGCCCGAACTGGCCGGACATCGCTTCGACCCCTCGGACGGGCTTGACATGACGGAGGTCGCCATGCTCGCGGTAGTTAACAACCCGGACCTGAAGGCCGCAAGAGACGAGGCGGGGGTATCGCGTGCCCAGGCCTTCGCCGCCGGTCTTCTGCCCGACCCGGTTCTCAATTTATCGTATGACGCGCCTACTGTCAGCGGGCCGGGCATAACCTCCGCATATGGCGTCGGCCTCAGCTACGACATAAAGGCGCTCTTCGTGCGCCCGGCAAAAAAGGCCGCGGTGGCCGAAGAGATAAAAAAGACAGACCTCAATATATTATGGCAGGAATGGCAGGTGGTCGGACAGGCCAGGATGCTCTTTGTTAAGGCCCTGTACCAGGAAAAGCTGATGAAAGTGCTCCGGGAAGAGAAAGCGCTTTTTTCCGAGCGGTATGAAAGAAGCAAAAAACTCTTCGATGCAGGCGGCATGACCATAGATTCGCTCGGCGCCAACCTGATCGCCTTTCAGGATGCGGACCGTAAGGTAAGAGAACTTGACCGCCAGATAAGCCAGACGAGGCACGACTTAAACGCCCTCCTGGGGCTCTCGCCCGAAGTCAAGCTGGACCTTGTGGGCGAAACCACTCTGCCCGAGCTTGACGCTGAGAAAATAAAGAATGAAATGGGCCAGCTTCCGCGCCGCCGTCCGGACTTGATGGCGCTTGCCGCCGGATATCAGTCCCAGGAGCAGAAACTGCGCCAAGCCGTTTTGGCCCAGTTCCCGGACTTAACCATTGGCGTGACGCGCGCCAGGGATACGAGCAACGTAAGCA
>JBARKJ010000092.1:0-2254 GCA_049801375.1 Nitrospirota bacterium
GAGACTTAACCGTCATGCTCGCCGTGGACGTATCGGCCTCGATGGACTTCGGCACCACAACACAAACCAAAAGAGAGCTGGCCGTGGAGTTCGCCGCGAGCGCCGCGCTTCTCGCCGCCCAGGGCGGGGACAGGGCGGGGCTTATCGCATACACGGACAGGGTGGAATTATTCATCCCGCCAAAGCGCGGCAAAAGACACGTCTACAATCTTCTGACCGCGCTAACGACGGTGAAGCCGAAAGGGAAAAGGACTGACATTGCGGCACCCGCCGAGCTGCTTATACGCGCGCTCAAAACCCGCTCCACGCTCTTCTGGGTATCTGACTTCACGGAAGCGTGCCTGGAGGGCGGCAGGCTAGAGGCCGGTCTACCGGCGTTGCCCGCGCTGAAGGCGCTCTCAAAGCGGCACGAGCTTGTTCCGGTCGTGCCCACAGACAGGCGGGAGCAGGGGCTTCCGGCGGGAGCCGGGCTGGCAGGGCTTATAGACCCGGAGACGGGCGTCGAGTTCCTCGTGGACCTATCTTCCCCTGATTTTATCAAAGCGTTTGGTAGCTGGAGAGACGAGCAGGACAAGGGGAAGAAGGCGCTTTTCAACTCCCTGAAGGCGGAGCCCGTTTGGCTCGCCACGGGAGCCTCGCCCGTGACCGCGCTCGCGAGATATTTTCACCGGCACGCGACGAGGAGACGCTGATGGGCCTGTTTGTGCACCCATCGCTCCTCTGGCTGGCTGCCACCCTGCCGCTTGTTTTTTATATCGCTATACGTAAAAAAGGGAAGGCCATCCCCTTTCCCGGCATATCCCTTGCGAAGGACCTCCCGCGCGTAAAACTTTTGTGGCTTCCGCCGCTTCTGTTGTCGCTTGCCGCACTCTGCCTTATAATCGCCGCCGCGCGTCCGAGAGTCGCTGAAGGGATGGTGGAGACAAAGATTGCCGGCGTGGACGTGGCGCTTGCGATAGACTTGTCCGGGAGCATGAGGGCGGAAGACCTAAAGCCCAGCCGCATAGAGGCGGCGAAGACGAGGCTCAAGGAGTTTGTGAAAGGGTTTAACCAGGGTCGACTCGCGCTGGTGGCGTTCGCGGGTCGCTCGTTCACCCAGTGCCCGCTGACATCCGACGGCGAGATACTGACAAGCCTGCTCGACCAGCTAGACGTCGGCTCCGTCCAGTTAGACGGCACCGCCATCGGAGACGCGATAATAAACTGCATAAACAAGTTCAAGGAAAGCTCCGCCTCCCGGATCATCATCCTGCTAACCGACGGCGAGAATAACTCCGGCTCCGTGGACCCGATAACCGCGGCGCGCGCCGCGGCTGTGAAGGGGATAAAAATTTACGCCATCGGCATCGGCACCCCGGAAGGCGCGCCCATCCCGGTATACGGCCCGGACGGGCGGAAAGATTACGTCCGGGACGAGTTCGGGCATGTTTTGATCGATAAGGCAAACTTTGACCCGCTGAAAAAGATAGCTGAGTTGACCGGCGGACGGTATTTCGAGGCCAGGGATAGCCGCGCGCTGAAGGACATATACGGCGAGATTTCGCGCATGGAGAAAAAAGAACTCACCGTTAAGCGCACAAAAGGATACAGGGAACTGTTCCCCTATCCCGCCGGAGCCGGGTTTATCCTGCTGGTTCTGGGCGCGGCGCTCATGGCCTGGAGGAGGCGTCTTTCATGAGCGTTTTCGGATATTCGGCGTTCCTGTGGCTGCTTCTCCTCGTGGCGGCCCTTGGAGCCGCGTTCCTGCTATCTTACCGGACTATGCAAAAGTCGCTGCGCGACTTTGCGGCGAAGGAGATGATGGCGCGGCTCGGACTTGGGAAGGGCCAGAAAAAATTCATGGCCAGGTCTTCATTTATTTTATTATCCGCCGTACTTGCCGTCGTCGCGCTGGCCCGTCCGTTGGGGCCGTCCGCCAATGCGGCGGAATCAGTCCCGGTATCCATGGACGTAATCGTCGCGCTTGATATTTCCGACAGCATGGGGGTGACGGACGGCGGGGCCGGCGGCCGGTTGACCGGCGGCGGAGCGGGAGACAGGCTTTCCGCCGCGAAGGAGTTCATAAATAACCTGGTGGCCGATGCGCCTTCTGACAGGTTCGGGCTGGTGCTTTTCTCGGGCAATTCCATAATAAGCTGCCCGCCCACGATGGACCATGACGCATTCCTGAATATCCTGAATGACGCGGGGATGGACAAGCAGGACCTGCCGGGTACGGCAATTGGCGATGCACTCGTAACCGCGGCGAATAAGT
>JBARKJ010000093.1:0-11016 GCA_049801375.1 Nitrospirota bacterium
GGATTGGAGTCTGCAACTCGACTCCATGAAGTTGGAATCGCTAGTAATCGCGGATCAGCATGCCGCGGTGAATACGTTCCCGGGCCTTGTACACACCGCCCGTCACACCACGAAAGCCGGTTGTACCTTAAGTAGCTGAGCTAACCGCAAGGGGGCAGGTTACCACGGTATGATTGGTGATTGGGGTGAAGTCGTAACAAGGTAGCCGTAGGAGAACCTGCGGCTGGATCACCTCCTTTCTAAGGAGAACTTGGATGCGGCCCATTTCGGTGGGCGCGTAGCCATAATTCTCACTAGGTCGGTAACTCGTCGTCGCACTCTATTTAGTTTTGAATGACCGAAAGGGGCTGAAGCCCCACCTGACAATAGGCCCGATTAAGGGGGCAGGTAAGGTTTGAAAAGACGGGCCTATAGCTCAGTTGGTTAGAGCGCGCGCCTGATAAGCGCGAGGTCGATAGTTCGAATCTATCTAGGCCCACCATAGCTTAGTGAGCCACGTAGGTTCGGGGATGTAGCTCAGCTGGGAGAGCACCTGCTTTGCAAGCAGGGGGTCGGCGGTTCGAGCCCGCTCATCTCCACCAAGCCGGGAAATAAAGTCTGGGGCTTGATTGACTCGAGCCCCAAACCTTGAGCCCCGGCGGTTCAAGAATGTGGTCTTTGAAAACTTAATATGCGTCACGAGAAAATCGAGCGCTTGCCGAATAATGGGCCTTGAGTGCTCAAAGGCAAGTAATTTTATGGTCAAGCTACGTAGGGCATACGGTGAATGCCTTGGCGTCAGATGGCGATGAAGGACGTGGCAATCTGCGATAAGCCCCGGGGAGCCGATAACAGGCTTTGATCCGGGGATTTCCGAATCGGGAAACCGGTTTCCGGTCATACGGAAACACTTCCGCCTGAACACATAGGGCGGATAGAGCCAACCGGGGGAACTGAAACATCTAAGTACCCCGAGGAAAAGAAAGAAACCTCGATTCCCCTAGTAGCGGCGAGCGAACGGGGAACAGCCTAAACCGGGCTTATGTCAAGCTTACAGGCGTTGTAAGCCCGGAGTTGTGGGGCCGGTCTTGGTCTGACTGTAAACAGACCGGGAAGTTACAAAACTTTATTCTAGTTGAACGCTCTGGAAAGGGCGGCCATAGTGGGTGACAGCCCCGTAAATTAAAGGATAAAGACTTCCTTGATCGGTTCCCAAGTACCGCGGGACACGAGAAACCCCGTGGGAATCCGGGAGGACCACCTCCCAAGGCTAAATACAAGCTGACGACCGATAGTGCACCAGTACCGTGAGGGAAAGGTGAAAAGTACCCCGGTGAGGGGAGTGAAATAGTACCTGAAACCGTATGTCCGCAAGCAGTCGGAGGGCTATGTCCCGCAAGGGAAATGCCCGACGGCGTGCCTTTTGCATAATGAGCCAGCGAGTTAATCTATGCGGCGAGGTTAAGCTGTTCAGCAGCGGAGCCGCAGCGAAAGCGAGTCTTAAAAGGGCGAACTAGTCGCATGGATTAGACGCGAAGCCAAGTGATCTACCCATGGCCAGGCTGAAGCGGAGGTAACACTTCGTGGAGGGCCGAACCTTTGATCGTTGAAAAGATCCTGGATGAGCTGTGGGTAGGGGTGAAAGGCTAATCAAACTTGGAGATAGCTCGTTCTCCCCGAAATAGCTTTAGGGCTAGCCTCGTGAATTAAGTGGCGGAGGTAGAGCACTGAAAGGACTAGGGGCCTCACAAGGTTACCAAACCCTATCAAACTCCGAATGCCGCCAACTCTTATCACGGGAGTCAGACTGCGGGCGCTAAGGTTCGTGGTCAAAAGGGAAACAGCCCAGACCGCCAGCTAAGGTCCCTAAATACATGCTAAGTGGTAAAGGATGTGGAAGCGCACAGACAACCAGGAGGTTGGCTTAGAAGCAGCCATCCTTTAAAGAAAGCGTAATAGCTCACTGGTCAAGTGAATCTGCGCCTAAAATCCAACGGGGCTCAAGCATGTTACCGAAGCTGCGGATTGTATATGCCTTCGGGCATATATTCTGGTAGGGGAGCATTCCATCGTAGAGTGAAGCCGGATCGGCAAGGACCGGTGGACGAAATGGAAGAGCTTATGCTGGCATAAGTAGCGATAAAGCACGTGAGAAACGTGCTCGCCGTAAGTCTAAGGTTTCCTGGGGAAGGTTAATCCGCCCAGGGTCAGTCGGGCCCTAAGCCGAGGCCGAAAGGAGTAGGTGATGGGAAACAGGTCAACATTCCTGTACCACTGACGGAGCGTTTGAGCGATGAGGGGACGCGGAAGGGTAGGTCATCCCGGCGTTGGTTGTCCGGGTCTAAGCCGGTAGGGGGTTTCCATAGGCAAATCCGTGGAAACATTACCCCGAGAGGTGATGGGGAGGGCGTAAGCCCACAAACTGATTGAGCCCATGCCGCCAAGAAAAGCCTCTAGTGAGTTCCGTTAGTGTCCGTACCGCAAACCGACACAGGTAGACGAGAAGAGCATTCTAAGGCGCTTGAGAGAACTCTCGCAAAGGAACTCGGCAAATTAACCCCGTAACTTCGGGATAAGGGGAGCCTCGTTAGCGTGTATGGATTTACTCCAGAAGCGTGAGGAGGCCGCAGAGAAATGGCTCAGGCGACTGTTTAATAAAAACACAGGTGCCTGCTAAATCGAAAGATGATGTATAGGCACTGATGCCTGCCCGGTGCCGGAAGGTTAACAGGAGGGGTCAGCCGCAAGGCGAAGCTCTGAATCGAAGCCCCGGTAAACGGCGGCCGTAACTATAACGGTCCTAAGGTAGCGAAATTCCTTGTCGGGTAAATTCCGACCTGCACGAATGGCATAACGATCTGGGCACTGTCTCTGCGAGAGACTCAGCGAACTTGTATTATCGGTGAAGATGCCGATTACCCGCGACTAGACGGAAAGACCCCGTGGACCTTTACTATAGCTTGACAGTGGGTTTTGGTGTAGGATGTGTAGGATAGGTGGGAGGCTTTGAAGCCTGGGCGCTAGCCTGGGTGGAGCCAACGTTGAAATACCACCCTTCTTGCTCTGGAATCCTAACTTGAATCCGTTATCCGGATCAAGGACACTGTCTGGTGGGTAGTTTGACTGGGGCGGTCGCCTCCCAAAGTGTAACGGAGGCGCCCAAAGGTTCCCTCAGGCTGGTCGGAAATCAGCCGCCGAGTGTAAAGGCATAAGGGAGCTTAACTGCGAGACCAACAAGTCAAGCAGATGCGAAAGCAGGGCTTAGTGATCCGGTGGTTCTGTGTGGAAGGGCCATCGCTCATCGGACAAAAGGTACCCCGGGGATAACAGGCTTATCTCCCCCAAGAGTTCACATCGACGGGGAGGTTTGGCACCTCGATGTCGGCTCATCGCATCCTGGGGCTGAAGTAGGTCCCAAGGGTTTGGCTGTTCGCCAATTAAAGCGGTACGCGAGCTGGGTTTAAAACGTCGTGAGACAGTTTGGTCCCTATCTGTCGTGGGCGCAGGATATTTGAATGGAGCTGTCCCTAGTACGAGAGGACCGGGATGGACTGACCTCTGGTGTGCCAGTTGTCGCGCCAGCGGCACTGCTGGGTAGCTATGTCGGGACGGGATAACCGCTGAAAGCATCTAAGTGGGAAGCCCACCATAAGATTAGATATCCCTCTCCGTAAGGAGCTGAAGGCCCGTGGAAGACTACCACGTTGATAGGCTGGGTGTGTAAGCGCTGAGAGGCGTTAAGCTTACCAGTACTAATCGGCCGTGAGGCTTGACCATAATTTTAGCCTTTGAGCAGTCATAGGCCCAAAGCTAGGCAAGTGCAAGAACTCGTGACGCATATTAAGCATTCAAAGACGCAAGTTTTAAAGTTTCCGGTGGTTATTCCGGAGAGGCCACACCCGTTCCCATTTCGAACACGGAAGTTAAGCTCTCCAGGGCCCATGATACTGCCTTCGTAGGGAGGTGGGAAAGTAGGTCGCCGCCGGGATTAATTCGAAAAGCCCCAGAGAAATCTGGGGCTTTTTTTATTTCTGATTATTTGAGCTATACTTAAATAAAGAGGCTTAAATATACGGAAGTAGAAGTATGAAAAGCCTGATGCTTTTAATTGCGGCCCTGGCAATCTTCGCCGGTCTTGGCGTGCTTTCCCCAGCTTCGCCCGCTTATCCGCCAGATAAAAATGTCACTCTCGCCGCGTCAGATTTCGATTCCAATATCTACATTCCTCCCGATACTTCCGGGCAATCGAAATACGTCCTCGGGGTGCGGAAGCCGGACGGGACCTGCTACATTACCGAGATCTATGCGAACTCGCTGGACCAGGCGATATCGTCGATAACAAACAACTGCCAGGACTGCACCGTGGACGACATCACGAACGCCTATATGCCGGGCACGCCGGATTTTAAAAATTACTGTCTGGCCGGGCCGGGCACATGAGGGGGGAACGGGCTCTATGAAAGTTCTTAAAATATTGCTGATAGCAGTAGTATTGGCGCTGCCGTCCATGCCGGCAATGGGGGACGAGCTTCTTCTGCCCGGCGGCAGCGGGCAAGGTGTGACGCATCCGGAGATGTATTATATAGGCGTCCATCGCCCTGACGGGAGCTGTGAGACCGTCCGTGTGCTCGCGGATAACGTGGAGCAGGCTATGCAGACGGCAAAGAAAGACTGCGACATCTGCGTAACCGACGACTTGACCGATCTGTTCCGGAATATGACGCCAGCCAGGAGGCTTCAGGTCGCGCGGACGTGTCCGAGGTTTTAAAACCGTTACCTTTTGGAAAAAGGAGGGGTCCCCACCGCTTACCGAGGGTAGTTTCCGAGGTTAGCGCGGGGCGGTCCGCCAAAAACTTTTAAAACTGTCCCGCTTTTCTTTGGTTACTTTCTTTTCACGCGAAAAGAAAGTAACAGGAGAAGTTACCATGAAAAACTACAAAGTATTAATTGCCGCAATCTTCGCCATGTTGGCGCTGGCGGCATATGCAATCGCGGCCAAGGGTCCCGTCCAGATAGTCGGCACCCCCAGTTCAGTCAGTGCGCTTGACATGAAGGACTCGAGCGGAGTCCTGCATGAATACTACATCGGCCTGCACAGTCCGGGAGAAAAATGCATGACGAAGGTAATAAAGGCGCAGTCGCTGTCCGAGGCCGTGCGCAAAGGGATCCAGTCTTGCAGGGAATGCACGGTCTATGACCTTACCGACAACTTCACCGGAAAGGGCAAGAACACCTTTGCATGGCAGACCATGAAGTACTGCCCGATAAGCGAAACACGTGACTAAGGGATACAAAGAACGCAAGAAAGCCCCGAAGGCGAATGCCCGAAGGGCTTTCTTGTGATTTTTTATAGTCTAAGGCCAAGTGGCGGAATAGACTCTTTTGAGCTATAATTGATAATAGTTACTATTAATATTGAGTTATGGAGGTGCAAAATGAGAGGGAAATTAACTATCGCGGCGGGATTTTTCCTGCTGTTGGCGGTTTTCGCCTTCGCTCCCAATGTAAACGCATACGTACGCGACTTAGGCTCGAGTGGCGGGAGCCCGTGGTCGCTTAATTTTACCGGGAACAACGGGTTTAACGACCTCCAGTACCGGAGCGGCCCTATAGGCATCACCACTTCGCCGGAAGTTGCTCCTATATATCCGGTGGAGAGCGAAGTGACTCACGATTATATGATCGGCTTTAAGGGCCCTGGAATCTGCGACGTGGCTATAATCTCGGCCGCAAACACTGACGAGGCCCTGAGCTATGCCAAAGAAGAGTGCCCGGATTGCATGGTGGAAGACCTCACAAGCGACACTACGGCGATGAACGAACCGCAGCCGAACGTGTCGGGCGAGGCGACGTTCCCACTTATAACCGAGAGGGATGCGTATTGCCACATAGTGAGGTAAGGCGTCTCAATAATGCAGTTGGGACCTGAAATCCAAAAGCCCCGTGAAAACGGGGCTTTTTTTATTTCCATATTTTGTTTGACAAAAAAAGTGCGCCCGCTATAATCCTCCGTTATGGCTTTCGGCTTCACGGTCCTAAAAAAAGACACTTCGACAAGGGCGAGGCTGGGGAAACTCGTAACGCCTCATGGAGAGGTGCAGACCCCGGTATTCATGCCCGTGGGTACCCAGGCGACGGTGAAGACGATGGCGCCGGAGGATTTAAAGGCGCTGGGCGGGGGCGGGGCGGGGATTATCCTCTCCAATACGTACCATCTTTATTTAAGGCCGGGGCACGAGCTTATAGCCAAGATGGGCGGGCTTCACCGCTTCATGTCCTGGGACAGGCCCATACTAACGGACAGCGGAGGCTACCAGGTATTCTCTCACAGCCAGCTAAGAAAGATTACGGAGGAGGGGGTAAAATTCCAGTCCCATCTGGACGGTTCATATCATTTCCTTACGCCGGAGAGAGCGACCGAGATACAGGAGGCGCTCGGGGCGGACATTATAATGTGCTTTGACGAGTGCCCGCCGTATCCAAGCACGTACGACTACTTAAGGGAATCGATGGAGATGACCCTGCGGTGGGCAAGGCGGTGCAAGGACTCGAAAAAGAGAGAAGACCAGGCTCTTTTTGGTATAATCCAGGGCGGGATGCATAAGGACCTCCGGGTCGAGAGCGCGTGCAGGACAGTTGAAATCGGCTTCGACGGCTACGCGATAGGCGGCCTCTCCGTGGGCGAGACGAAGCCCCTTATGTACGAGGCGACCGAGTATACGGCGGAAGCGATGCCGGAGGACAGGCCAAGGTATCTTATGGGCGTGGGTACGCCGGAGGACCTGGTGGAATGCGCCTGCCTCGGCGTGGATATGTTCGACTGCGTCATGCCGACCAGGAACGCCCGGACGGGAACGCTTTTTACCAGTTTTGGTAAAATGAATATTAAAAATGCAAAGTTCTCGGAGGACGATTCTCCTGCGGACCCTGAATGTACCTGCTACGCATGCAGGAATTTCTCGCGGGCGTATCTAAGGCATTTATATTCGGCGGGCGAGATACTCGGGATGAGGCTTAATACTATCCACAACCTGCACTATTATCTGACGCTGATGGATGATATGAGGAAGGCTATACGGGAAGACAGGTTGACTTCGTTCAGGCGGGAATTTTACAGCAAACGGGAGGTGGATCAATGATTCTGACGGCCATTGCATACGCTATGGGTACGCCGGGCGGAGGCGCCGCTGGCGCGCCGGGAGGGGCGCCTAGCATGTTCCAGTCGCTCTTCCCCCTGATAATAATCTTCGGGATATTCTATTTCCTGCTCATCCGGCCCCAGCAAAAAAAGGCCAAAGAACACAAGGCAATGCTCAACAGCCTGAAAAAAGGCGACCGTGTGATAACCAGCGGTGGGATATACGGCACAATCTATTCGCTTACCGAGAATTCCGTAGTGCTGATTGTCGCGGATAACGTGAAGATTAAGGTAGCGCGCGGATATATCGCAAACGTCGCCGCGTCTGAGGAAGAAGTGGAGAAGGGTACGCCCACTTAAGTCATTTCAAGAAACTTTAGGGCGGCGCATCTATCTTTTCAACTTGCCGTCCCGATTTTTTGAAGTTGTCGTCCCGAGCGGGGCCGAGGGATCCAGGTTCAATTTAATGTCGGAATTGGATTCCTCGACTACGCTCGGGATGGCAGCCTTTCCTGAAATCATCCCTTCCAAAATCCTTGTAAAACAACGTTTATTTAACATTTATGCCTTTTTTACTCTTGCAATCTCTCCTTTTTTGATTTATTATGAATCGTTCAATTCCATAATCTTAAAACCAGGAGGTTTTTCTCTTCATGAACAGAAGCCTTACGTGGAGAATGGTTTTAGTCGCGTCGGTAGTCGCCGTCGCTATCATAATATTTCTTCCCAGCCTGCCCGGAGTGCGAGGCAGTCTGCCTAAGTGGTGGCCAGGCAACAGGATAAACCTTGGACTCGACCTCCAGGGCGGAATGCACCTGATTTACCAGGTGGAGACGGATAAGGCCGTGGAGTCTTTCACTGGCCGTTTGGCGACCAACATAAAGAATACGGCTCTTGATAAAAAAATCCCGGTCGTCGATGTCAAGCAGACCTCACCCACGACTATCGCGGCCACGCTCCAGAACCCGGCGGACATGGACAAGCTTCTGTCCGTGGTAAGTGACATGGGCGTACTGGAGAAGAGGTCTCAGGAGGGAAATACCGTCACCTTTGCCCTCAAGGCTACGGAGGCGGAGAGGATCAAGACCAGCTCCGTCTCCCAGTCGCTGGAGACGATAAGGAACAGGATTGACCAGTTCGGCGTGGCGGAGCCGGTTATCGTCCAGCAGGGAACGGACCAGATACTTATCCAGCTCCCCGGCATCCGGGACACCCAGAGGGCGCTGGACTTGATAGGCAAGACCGCCCAGCTCGAGTTCAAGATGGTTGACAGTGAAGCCCAGCTCAACCCGCCGCTTCCGGATACCGTCCCGGCCTCCGAGACGGATGCGCTCCTGGCCCAGTACAAGGATAAAGTTCCGGTTGGCGACCAGATACTCTTCGAGCGCGTTGTCGACCCCTCCACCGGCGCGATATCGAAGAGGCCTTATCTGCTTAAAAAAGACCCGATTATGACGGGCGACGTCCTGCAGGAGGCGAGGATGGAAATAAGCCCCCAGAACAAAGGGGCTGAAGTAGCCTTCACGCTGGACCCGACGGGCGCCAGGATATTCGACCAGGCCACGGCCGCCAATGTCGGCAAAAATATGGCAATCATACTCGATAACAACGTCTATTCCGCGCCTGTAATCCGCGAGAGGATAAGCGGCGGGAAAGGCGTGATAAGCGGCCGTTTCACCGAGGCCGAGGCGAAGGACCTCTCCATAGTCCTCCGGGCCGGCGCGCTCCCCGCGCCTTTGAAGCCCCTCCAGAACCTTACCGTCGGGCCGACGCTGGGCAACGACTCCATCCAGTCCGGACGCAAGGCGATATTGCTGGGCACTCTCCTGGTAGTGATATTCATGGCCATTTACTATAGGGTCTCCGGCGTGATAGCGGACTTCGCGGTGATACTCAACGTGGTCGTCCTGATCGGCGCCCTTGCTCTTCTTAATGCGACCCTTACCCTGCCTGGGCTGGCCGGCATCCTGCTCACCATCGGCATGGGCGTGGACTCAAACGTCCTGATATTCGAGAGGATACGCGAGGAGCTCCGGACCGGGAAGACCGTGCGTGCGGCGATTGACGGCGGCTACGACAAGGCTTTCACCACGGTGCTGGACTCGCACGTCACCACGCTCATCACGGCGGCGGTGCTCTTCCAGTTCGGCACGGGGCCGATTAAGGGTTTTGCGGTATCACTCTCTCTGGGCATAATGATAAACCTGTTCACCGCGCTCGTGGGGACGAAGGTCGTGTTCGATCTTTGGACATCCAAGAAAAAACTCGAGAAGCTCAGCATATAAATTCGGAGGCTTTTTTAAATGGAACTCATCAAGAAAACGAATATTAACTTCCTGGGCCTGAGGAAGATAGCGTTCGGCATATCGCTTACCCTCTCGCTCCTGGGCGTTATCTGTCTCGTAATGATCGCCACGGGCAGGGCCAACATGGGCATAGACTTCTCGGGCGGAGCATCCGCCGACTTAGTGTTCGCGAAGCCTGTGCAAGTCGATAAGGCGAGGTCCGCCCTCGATGCCGCCGGGTTCAAGGACGCGGAACTACAGTCATTCACGGATCAGACGAAGCTCCTGGTCCGGGTGAAGAAGCTGGACGTCCCGGTTGGGGACGTTATCAACCGCATCCAGGCCGCGTTTACGAAGGCTTTCCCGGACAACCCCAGCCGCGTGGATTCCAGTTCCGCCATCGGGCCGACGGTCGGCAAGTCGCTCCAGAGAGACGCCCTACTGGCCATAATACTGTCTTTCGCGGGCATTATCCTCTACATATGGTGGCGGTTCGAGTGGAAGTTCGGCATTGCGGCGACTATAGCGACCCTCCACGACGTGCTCGCGGTGCTTGGCGTGTTCATGATACTGCATAAGGAGATAACGCTGCTGGTCGTGACGGCGCTATTGACTCTCGCCGGCTACTCGTTAACCGATACCGTCGTCGTATTCGACAGGATAAGAGAGAACCTGAAGATGCGTCAGAAGGACAGCCTGATGGACATCATAAACGAGTCTATCAACGAGGTCCTTTCCCGTACGGTAGTCACTTCGCTCACGGTCTTCCTGGCCGTGCTCTCACTCTTCATATTCGGCGGCGAGGTATTGCACGACTTCGCGTTCGCCATGCTTTGCGGTGTCGTAGTCGGCACGTACTCTTCGGTATTCGTGGCCAGTCCGGTGCTGTACGTCTGGAGGGGCAAGAAGGGGAGCCGGCTCATCAAGGCTTCCATGCTGACAAAGCAGCCGACGAAGGAAGGCTCCGCGAAGAGCCTTGCCGCCCAGCCTGCGTCCGTCGCACCTAATATAGCTGAGTCTAAAACCGCACTCCAGACGGCATCCGCCCAGTCCAGCCCTGACAAGTCAAAAAAGGGCAAGAAAGGCAAAAAGGCGAGGGCCTAGGCGTGATTTAAGTCAGGAGAGAAAAGAGTTGTTAGAGAAGCGGTGGATAAGACAGGAGGCGTCCCCGTCGGTTACGGAGGCCCTTTGCTCCGAGATGGGAATATCCCTCACCGCCGCCAGGATACTCGCCAACAGGGGCATCACAAGCCAGGAAGACGCGGACGCCTTCCTTCGCTCCTCATTGGAAGACCTCAACGAGCCATTCCTCCTCCCCGACATGGACATTGCCGTACGGAGGATAATCCGCGCTATCAGAAGCGATGAGATAATCTTCATTTACGGCGACTACGACGCCGACGGCATCACCGCGACATCCCTTCTTGTAAAATTTTTCCAGGATACAGGCAAGAAAGTAGAATACTATATCCCTAAGCGGCTTGAGGACGGCTATGGGATAAGCATCAGCGCCTTGAAAAAAATAAAGGCCGCCGGGGCATCTCTGGTCGTCACGGTTGACGGCGGCATATCTTCCGTCCTTGAGATGGAGGCCGCGAGGGCCATGGGGCTCGA
>JBARKJ010000094.1:0-11301 GCA_049801375.1 Nitrospirota bacterium
AGACATCCGAAGCCAGAGGGTTCCACCCCCTCTTAAACGTGTCATTCCGAGCGAGAGCTTCGGATCCGCCTGTTAATGTAATTGCCCGATTTAATCGGGCGGTTTTATTCAGGGACAAATAACATGAAGAAATTTGTTCTGAAATTTATGCTGGCGGGGGGGCTTATTCCTATATTTTTTCTTTTAATGTGGAAAGCAAATCTCGATCAATTTTATGGCAATAATGTTCAATTAATCTTATGGCCTGTAAGCATTGTTTTAATAGCCGTTAATGAATTTGATATAGTAGTTTATTCTATTTTGATATTAATAAATGCCCTTTTATATGGAATAATTGGAATATTCATATGGTTTTGTTTATCGCTTTTTAAAAAAGCAAAACTAAAATTAAAATCCGATTCCTCACTTCGCTCAGAATGACATGACTACTTCACCTAAAAAAGCCGTCGTCCTCTTATCCGGCGGCCTGGACTCCGCGACGACGCTTGCGTATGCCGTATCAAAAGGCTTTGAGTGCCATGCCATCACGTTTGATTACGGGCAGCGGCATAAGGTGGAAATCAAGGCCGCGAAGAAAGTCGCGAAAGCGCTGGGGGCCGCCCGGCACCTGGTGATAAAAATCGACCTGCGGAAGTTCGGAGGTTCCGCGCTCACGTCCGACACGCCCGTTCCAAAAGGACGTTCCGCAAAAAAAATCGGCGAAGGCATACCCGCAACATACGTACCCGCCCGGAACACCGTGTTCTTATCGCTCGCGCTTGCGCTGGCTGAAGCGGCGGGCGCGCATGACATCTTCATCGGCGTAAACGCGCTGGACTACTCCGGATACCCGGACTGCCGCCCGGAGTTTATACGCGCATTCGAGAGGACGGCAAACCTCGGCACGAAGGCCGGGGTGGAGGGGGACAAATTTAAAATTCACGCCCCGCTAATCAAAATGACCAAGGCGGAGATAGTGAAGCTGGGACGCAAACTCGGGGTGGATTTTGAGATGACGCACTCCTGCTACGACCCAAGCCCCGACGGCGCTCCCTGCGGGAGGTGTGACTCATGCCTGCTTCGGGAAAAGGGGTTTAAAGAGGCGGGGAAATAACCGGTCAGGCGTAGTGTTTTTTAATATAGCGTTTTGCTTTATATATCGGTTTTGTCAGGCGGTTGATCATTTTCTTTGCCGACGTATAATCTCTCGCGCAGCATTCGGATTCTACAATCTCAAGCATTTCCAGCCGCGATCTGTCGATGCCCTTCCCTTTCCGGCTTAATGTCATATAAAACTCGCAGCCTTCCGTAGGGGAAAAATAGACCTCCTGAAACGGGATAAGCCCGAGACAAAAGAGGTCGTGGATTATCAGCCTGAAGGAGTGTGGGACGAAAACCCAGGCATGACGGTCGCTATACCCGGTATCCCTGGACTGTAACGCCCCTTGCGCGGCACTTAACGGGTTACGGAGGTTATACGCCCCGAAATTATCGCGGTCCCAGGCGATCTTTCCGTCTTTTGATACCGCGTTTAAAATTTGCTCCACAATGGTGCCCGGAGTATGGGAATTGTTTTTATTGATGTGGCTGTCGATGATCTTCGAGATCCCGGAAACAGGCCGGAAATGGTCGAAGCAGTAACGTTTGTCTGGAATGACCAGCGATATTACCCCGTCCTCTTTCAGGACGCCGTCGCAGTCCTTCAAAAAACCGATTAAATCCGGCACGTGCTCGATCAGGTGTGCGGCTATAATCCATTCATAATAATTTTTCCTGCCAGTAAGCTCGGCATAGCTTTCCCCGCGCCAGACGAAGTCAACCTCTTCTATATTTTCTAAGTTAACGTTGTGGTCCTTGTACTTATCGAGCAATTGCTCACGGCTTGCGTGGTCGATGATGTGGACATTATAGCCGTCTTTCTTGGAGGCCAGGGGGTTGATGCTGGGGCCAATCTCCAACCCGGGCCCCTTTTTGCTGATATATTTCAGCGCGTTTTCTCTTCGGCTCATATGTATTATAAATCTCCCCTAGCCTTTCACAGCTTGTTTTAGTATAATTGTCTGCACTTTAGCATTTGCCGGTTATTCTTGCAACAGGTAAGGTTTAACCGATTCATCGCGAGCCTTGGGAGAAATTTATGGACGTGAACCCGTCGGAAATTTTGCTGATAGTTTTCCTCGTCGTGATTTTTCTCTTCGGCGGAAGGGTGCTGGGAAGCGCGCGCAGAAAATAATAGCCCAAGGAAAGCTGTCATGGGCTATCCATGCGGCCTAAAAAAATGCGGATTATTGACCTGACGAAAGCTAATTTGGACGAGGCGTATGAGGAGGCCGCGGAGGTCCTGCGTTCCGGGCGGCTGGTGGCGTACCCGACGGAATCGTACTATGCCGTAGGCGCGGACGCGATGAACATGCGTGCGGTAAGGGAGGTTTTTACGGCCAAAAAACGCGGGCCGGGGAAGCCCCTTCCGGTTATTGCGGGAGACATAGGGCAGATTGATGAGCTTACCGCCTTTCTTTCCGATGAGGCGAAAAAGGCTGTCCTCGAATTGATGCCCGGCCCGGTTACATTGATTTTTTATGCGGCCGAAGACCTGCCGGAAGTTCTTACGGCGAAGACCCGCAAAATCGGGATTCGCGTGCCGAAACACGAGGTTGCATCGAGACTGGCCCTTACCTTCGGCGGTCCCGTGACCGCCACGTCCGCGAATATTTCCGGCAGTCCCGGGCTGACCGACGCCAAAGAGGTGGCGGCCGCGTTTGCCCACTCGATAGACCTGGTTTTAGACGGCGGCGCGACACACGGCGCCCCGGTCTCCACCATCCTGGACATGACCGTCTCTCCGCCCTATCTCGTCAGGGAGGGCGCCCTATCCAAGGATATAATAAGACGGGTTTTTCCGGGGATTAAGCCCTGATGCCACGAAGGATTATTAGCTTGACACAAACTCCGCATAAATGCTATAAATTCATGGTTTGAACTCCGTTTTAGGGAATTTAAAAACCAAGAAAAAGAGGTAGGGCAAAATTGGCAGAGCAAAAGGACGCCGGGACCCAAGCCCCAGCCCCAAAGGCCGGGGGCGGCCCTTTAAAGTCGGTATGGAATTTTTTCAGTTCTCTTAAACTCACCGTAATACTTCTGATTATCCTCGCACTGGTATCTATCATCGGTACGGTCGTCGCTCAGGACGAGCCCATGAAGAACATGTCCATGATGATCGGACTGTTCGGCCCCCAAAGGGCTCCGGGCGCGCTTAACCTTATGGTCGCCCTGGGCCTTACCCACATGTACCACTCCTGGTGGTTTGTTCTCCTGCTCCTTACGCTCTCCGCCAACATTGCCATCTGCACCTTCGAGAGGCTCCCCAGGGTCATCCACATGGTCAGGAAGAAGCAGGAGCCCCTGACCGACGCCACCATCAAGAACATGGCGCTCCGGAAAGACATAAAGGTGAAGGGCGATATCGAAGCCGCGGCGCAGAGGGCGCAAGGGGCGGTCAAGGCGATGGGATATTCCCCCAACGAGCACAGGGCTGACGGGGAAATACAGTATTTCGCGGAGAAGGGGAAGTTCTCGCGCCTGGGCGTATATATCGCGCACTTGAGCGTCCTCCTCATCTTCGCTGGCGCGCTCATCGGCACCTTCTGGGGGTACAAGGCCAATGTCCAGATTACCGAGGGCCAGACTATAAATAAAATAGTGCTCAGGCAACCGCCGCTCCTTATGAACGTCGGCCCCGAGATGTCTATCCCCTTCCAGGTTCGCTGCGACAAGTTTACGCTGAAGCTCTACCCGAGTGGGATGCCTTCCGATTACCTGAGCACCCTGACGGTTGTCGACGGCGGCAAGGACGTCTTGACCAAGACCATCCGGGTGAACGACCCGCTTGAGTACAAGGGCATCCGGTTCTTCCAGTCCTCCTACGGCATATCGCCAAACCAGGCGGCCATGACCATTCGCGCGACAGCTAATGGGGGGAAGGGGTTGCATGTTCATGATTACGTCCTCAAAAGAGGCGAGAAAACGACTCTTGAGGGCACCGACGTAAGCATGACGCTCACGGACATGTCGCCGGACGTGGAGATTGGTCCGAACGGCCAGCTTATGGCCCAGAGCGAACAGTTCAAGGGCAGAGGCGTGGCCATCCTGAACTTTAACGCCCCGGACGGAAGCCTAATCGAGCAGGCCGTGATACTGAACCAGGACCCGAATTCCCAGCCGAAAAAGGTGCCTTATACCTTCGGCATTACGGGCTACGGCGGCCCCTACTATACCGGGCTCGAGGCGACTCACGACCCCGGCGTACTGATAGTCTGGCTGGGCTGCACGCTGCTGGTACTCGGGATACTCGTGGCCTTCTTCATATTTCACAAGCGGGTATGGGTCCGGGTGATCCGGTCGGATAAGGGAGTGGTGACGGTAACGGCGGCGGGAAGCACGAACAAGAACCGGGTGGCGTTCGAGGTCGAGTTCGGGCGGCTGATAGATAAACTGGAATCGAAGCAGTAGTTGGTAAAGCCTTAAGTATTTCCGGAGGGTTATTCATCATGACATATGACATTAACATAACGTTTTTCAAGATCGCGACAATGTCCTACCTGTTCGCGATGGTCTTCTACCTGGCCTACCTGGTGTTCAAGAGCCAGACGGTGGGCAAGATCGCCTCCGGGATAACCTACTTCGGCTTTCTGTCCCATACCGCTTCCATCGGCATCAGGTGGTGGGAGTCCTACCAGATGGGCGCTGATATCGGGCATATCCCGATTTCGAACCTGTTCGAGTCCATGTCGTTCGGGGCCTGGACCATCATCCTGATCTACATCTTAATCGAGTGGCGCTACAAGAACAGGACCTTCGGGGCGTTCGTCATGCCGGTGGCCTTCCTGGCCATGACGTACATATTCGTCGCGCCGAACATCTCCAAAGACATCGAGCCGCTCGTTCCGGCCCTGAAAAGCTACTGGCTGGTCATCCACGTCACCACCTCCTTCCTCGGGTACGCCGCGTTCGCCGTCTCCTTCGGCGTAAGCCTGATGTACCTGATAATCACTACGGACAAAAAAGACCCGGTCTATGTATTCTGGACCGTCTGCGTCGGCCTGCTGATAACCGTCATCGTGGCGGTGGGGATAGACTTCGTCGTCCTTCCGATGTCCGGCGGCCAGCACATGCTGGAAGGCTCATTCAGGAACAATATTCCGGTTGTAAGGGTCTTGAGTTATGCCGGAACGTTAATTATACTTTTTCTGTGCTGGCTTTTCGGGGCCCAGATCCGCAACAAGATTCTCGGCTTTGCCAACACGGCCGATATGCTGGACGACGTTGGCTACAAGACCATCATGATGGGTTTCCCGCTTCTGACCGTTGGCATCATCACGGGCGCCGTCTGGGCGAACCAGGCATGGGGCACATACTGGGGCTGGGACCCGAAAGAGACATGGTCGCTTATCACCTGGCTTGTCTATGCGGCCTATCTCCACGCCCGGCTGACCCGCGGCTGGAAGGGCAAGCGGGCGTCAATCCTTTCCATGGTCGGCTTTCTGGCTGTGATATTCACGTATCTTGGTGTTAACCTTCTGCTCTCCGGCCTGCACTCGTATGGCGGCAGTTGATGTAAATCGTTACCTTTTTAGAAAAAAGGTAACTCCAAAAACTTTTAAACTGTCCCGCGTTCTTTTGCTACTTTATCTTCGGGCAGGATTTATTTTAGAAGGGAGCATTCAAGATGAGGGGAAAATTGACAGCTAAGTTAAGCATGCTGTCCGTCCTGGCCATATCCGCCGCACTTTTCGCGGGGATGGCGTATCCGGTGCACGCGGACCAGAGCTGCATCGCCAAGGATTGCCACGCCAAGTTAGTAGACAACAAGTTCGTGCACGGGCCGACCGCGGCATACGAATGCGAGGACTGCCACGTAGTGGCGCCGGGCAAGCATCAGTTCAAGCTGACGGCGGAAGGCTCCGACCTCTGCTATCAGTGCCACGACAAGAAAAATACGATGGCCCACGTCCACGGGCCCGTCGCTTCCGGAGACTGCACGGCATGCCATAGTCCGCACAGCTCTCCTTACAAGTTCCAGTTGCTGGCGGAAGGCTCCGACCTCTGCTTCAAGTGCCACGACGACGACAAGGTAAAGCAGAAGTTCGTACACGGCCCGGCCGCGGCTGGCGACTGCATCGCCTGCCACGACCCGCATACCTCCCCGAACCAGTACCAGCTTATCGCGGCGGGGAACGAACTATGTTACACCTGCCACGTGGACAAAAAGGATGAGTTCGCGGCGGGAAAAGAGATACACCCGCCGGTTGCGGACCGCTGCACGAACTGCCACAGCCCCCACGGCTCGCCATACAAGTACCAGCTGTTGCTGGCGCCGCCGGACCTCTGCTTTAAATGTCACAAGAATATGAAGGAATATGTCGGCAAGGTGAAGTTCCCGCATAAGCCCATACAGATGGAAGGCTCCTGCGTGAACTGCCACGAGCCTCACGTCTCGAACTTCAAGCCCCTCTTGAGGGCGGGCGGCTCGGATCTCTGCCTGTCGTGCCATAATAAGCCGCTCGGCAACCTGATCAACATGAAGGCGTGGCTGGACGCCAACCCGGACAAGCACGGGCCGGTACGTAACGGCGACTGCACCGGCTGCCATAACCCGCACGGCTCCGATTACCGGCGAATCCTGATAAATTCTTTCCCGCCGGATTTCTACACGGCGTACGCGACCGAGAAATACGGGCTATGCTTTACCTGCCACAACAAGGACCTTGCGGTGGAGGAATTCACCACCACGCTCACCGGCTTCAGGAACGGGGATAAGAACCTGCACTTCGTGCACGTAAACAAAAACCCCAAGGGCCGCACCTGCAGGGCCTGCCATGAAGTACACGCGGGCAAGCAGGCGAATCATATCCGCGAGAGGGTGCCTTTCGGCAAGCTCAGCTACCCGATAAGATACACCAAGACGCCGAACGGCGGGTCGTGCATCGTGGGCTGTCATGTGCAGAGAGGTTACGACAGGCTGAACCCGATCAAGAACAGATAGTCTTTGTGATATACTCAAAGGGGAGGCCGAGGGCCTCCCCTTTTTCTTTAAGGCGCACGTTTCAATCCCTCGGAACGCGGAAACCAGCAGACTTGTAAAAATCGCCGGAACCGTATTCACGGGAGGCGCTAAATTCTCTGAACGGGAGCCGGAAAATGAAAATCGGTGCCGCCTCTATAATGCCATTTGCCGCTTTGACCGTCTTCGCGGTTGCCCTCTCCCTCCCCGCCTTCGCGCAGGTAAACGTGAGCTACCCGGGAGACATCGTCTATGCCACCACGGGCCGGGCGGTTACCTTCAGCCACCAGAAGCACGTGGATGAACTCGGCCTGGAATGCTCGGACTGCCATACGAAAATATTCGAGATGAAGGCATACGCCGCCCGCGACAACGGCGATTTCAATATGGACGCCCTTAACAGCGGGAAATACTGCGGCAAATGCCATAACGGAGAGACGGCCTTCAGCACGGACGACTTCAATGAGTGCGCCAAGTGCCACTCCGGCCCCGAGAGCGGCAGCATAGAAACAGCCCCCGCGAAAATCCCCGGTCCCGCCGCGCCCATCACGTTTGGCGAGGGGGACAACGTAGCGGTTTTCAGGCACGACGCCCACAGAGGAGTAGAGTGCGGCACATGCCACACGAAGCTCTTCCCGCTGCAAAAGACGAAGGACGTCGCGACGATGGACGATATAAATGCCGGGAAAGCGTGCGGCCATTGCCATAACGGCAAGGCCGCCTTCAGCGCGGACAATTGCGGGAAATGCCACCCCAAGATGTAAAAAGTCGGACAGTTTCGCTTTCTTTTGGTTACTTTGCTTTCCCGAAAGAAAAGTAACGAATGTCTTCGCTCTTAAATCCCGATCCCTTCAAAAAGCAGCGTCGAGAGGTATCTCTCCCCGGCGTCCGGGAGCACGGCGACGATAGTCTTGCCCTCGAACTCGTCCATCCGGCCAAGACGCACCGCGACCGCAGCGGCCGCGCCTGAAGATATCCCGCAGAGTATTCCCTCCTGCTTCATCAGCCGCCGGGCGTACTCGATAGCCTCGGCGTCCTCGATCAGCTCCACCCTGTCAACCAATGTAAGGTCCAGCGTGTCCGGGATGAAACCAGCTCCGATGCCCTGAATTTTGTGCGGGCCCGGCTTTATAGCCTGGCCTGAGAGGTGCTGGGTTATCACCGGACTGGTTACCGGCTCGATTGCGACGGACAGAATTTTCTTCCCCTTTGTGCCCTTTATGTACCGGGACGCTCCCGTAATTGTGCCGCCCGTCCCCACGCCGGAAACCAGGACGTCCACCTGGCCTGCGGTATCCTCCCATATCTCCGGGCCGGTAGTCTTCTCATGGATGGCGGGGTTCGCGGGGTTCTTGAACTGCTGGGGCATGAACCACCGCTCCGGGTCGCCTTCCGCCATCTCCGTGGCGTGACGCACCGCGCCGGGCATGCCCTCCGCGCCCGGGGTAAGGATGAGGTTCGCGCCCAGAGCGGCCAGCACCCGCCGCCTCTCTACGCTCATAGTCTCCGGCATCATCAGGCTGAGCTTATAGCCCCGGACGGCGGCGACGAACGCCAGCGCGATACCCGTGTTGCCGGATGTCGGCTCGATTATCTCGACGCCCGGCTTTAATATTCCCCTTTCCTCGGCGTCCCATATCATTGCAGCGCCTATGCGGCACTTGACGGAGAAGGACGGGTTCCTGGCCTCGATCTTGGCCAATATCCGCGCCTTGCAGCCGGATACTATCTTGTTCAGCTCTACAAGCGGCGTATTTCCTATCGTCATCGAGTTATCGGCGTAAATTCCCATTGTCTTTCCTCCGGCAACGGATAATTCCATGGTTTCCTCCTTTTGCCGCTCCCGCCTCTTCCCTGCCGGGAGCGCTCCCTTAAGCGTAAAGGTTAGCATACTTGCGCGATTCGCGCACGGCGGTAATCCCGTATTATATTGTATGAAATAAAAGATAATTAAAATAACCGCATCTGTCAAGATTGAATTTGCAAATTTATCGGGACAGAGGGTGGATTGGAGGTTTTTAAATTATTTCACCACGATGACCTCGACCGGGCCCTTGCGGGAGACGACGTTCACGGAAACGTCCTTGTCCCGCCTCTGGAACATCAAATCGAGCGAAGAGGGCCCGACCTTCAGGCCGCGAACGTTCATCAGTTCTATCCAGTCCGGGAGCAGGGGATTGTCGAAGCGGACGCGGCCCCTGGGGGCGTCTATGGTCATGCCGAGGCAGGCCTGAAGGAGCAGGAATATGGCCCCCGCCGCCCACGCCTGGGGCGAGCAGGCGACAGGATACCGCACAGGCCCTTGCCCTGTCCTCCTGTGAAATCCGCAGAAAAGCTCCGGGAGGCGTGAGAGTTCGATGGACTGGCTCACCTCGAAAAGGCCGGTAAGCACAGTCACCGCCTGCTCCTTGAACCCGTAATAGGCGCACCCCGCGCCTACCAGAGCGTTATCATGTGGCCATATTGAGCCGTTGTGGTACGACATGGGATTATACCTAGTCTCGGACGAGGACAAGGTTCGAATACCCCATCCGGTGAACATGTCCTCCGCGAACGTCACCTCGACTATCTTCCGGGCGTGCTGTGCGTCCGCAATCTTCGAGAACAGGCAGTGGCCGGCGTTAGAGGACTTCACCCGGCACTGGTTTTTCTTCCCGTCCAGCGCAATGGCATAGGTATTAAGCCCCGGTATCCAGAAGCTTTTCTCGAAGTTGCGTTTGAGGGCTTTCGCCTGGCGTCTAAGAAGCTCCGCGCGGGTGTTCTGGCCCAGGAGCGCCGCCATTTCCGCCGCCGCGCGTTTGGCGGAAAAAACGTACCCCTGCACCTCGCAGAGCGCGATAGGCCCTTCGGCCTTTTTCCCGTCCGCGTGCATCACGCTGTCAGGGGAGTCCTTCCAGCCCTGGTTGCCCAGCCCCCTTTTGGAGCGCTGGAGATACTCGACAAAGCCGTCCCCGTCGGCGTCGCCGTAAGAGTCGATCCATTCCAGCGCCCGCTCTATGTTCGGCCATATCCTCGAAATGAAATCCCTGTCCCCCGTCCGCTGGTAATAAGCCCCGGCAAGCATCACGAAGAGCGGGGTCGAATCCACGCTCCCGTAATACCTGCCGAAAGGTATCTCGCCGGCGGCGGCCATCTCGCCTATCCTTGTCTCATGCAGTATCTTGCCCGGCTCCGCGTCCTTCTCCGGGTCGTCTTTGTCTGCCTGGGTATCGGCGAGGTAGCCCAGCACGCCCAGCGCGACGTTGGGGTTCATCCAGAGACATTCCATTGCGGTAATAATCCCGTCCCTGCCGAAGACCGTGCTGTACCAGGGGACGCCGGCGTACGGGTACGGGCCGTGTTCAGTATCGGTAATGAGCATCTGCGTGTCCGCGAGGGAGCGTCCGAGCAGGTCGTTGAACTGCTTATTGGAAGTCTCGATGGAACTGAAATTGGAGTTTACCGCAACCCGCCTCTCCTGTGCTTCCCGGAAGGCATGGCTGAAGGTGGTGCGGGGGAAAAGCCTGCCGCCCGTCTCGCAGCGGTACGTCACCATCATCTCGGTCTGTTCCTGCGGGGCAAGCTTCAGGTCCGCCTCCAGATGAGAGGCGGTCAACTGTTCGGGCTTGAAAGACGGCTCCAGGTACAACGTCCTTGTCACGCCGTCCACGCCCAAGTAGCGGAACTTGACCGCCCCGCCTTCCACCTCCGGCGGGTATATCTCGCCCCTTTTCTCCCGCCTCATCCCGCGCACTTCGAACAAATCCGAGAAGTCCGCGCCGAAGTACAGTATGAACGGTATCTCCACCGTGTCCATGCCATGGTTTAAAAAACGGAAGCGCTCGAAGCACGTCCCTTTCCAGAGGAACTTCTGGCGGAAGAGGTGTATCATGCCGCGTTTTATCGCGAGGAGCCCCTCGCCTATGTTTATGTCCGGGTTCGTCATGTCGGCGGTGAGCTGGCTGTTGTCCGAATGCACGGTGGATTCGAGCAGAAGCGGCCTTGACGCCCCGAGGCGCAGCTCCAGGCGGCTTAAGAAACGGGTGCTCTCGTGGTAGAGGCCCTGCTCTCCGCGGCCAAGCGGAGAGATATCGCCGTACCGGTCGAAGACGGCGAAGGTGTCGCCTTCCTTCAGTACCCGCGTGCGGTCGTCCGCCATGGCGGAGGTCGCCAGCACGTAGAACTGGTCGCCAACCTGTATTACGTCGCTCATTGTGAAAAATCCTTGTTACTTTCTTTTGCGAAAAAGAAAGTAACCAAAGAAAACGGGACAAAAGTTTTTG
>JBARKJ010000095.1:0-1783 GCA_049801375.1 Nitrospirota bacterium
TCGTCCTAACGATGGCCTTCGGGTTCTCTGGGTATCTCCTGCCGTGGGACCAGAAGGCGTACTGGGCCACCACCGTCGGCACGGCCATGCCCCGCACGGTTCCCGTCGTCGGCAATTTCATAATGCAGATCCTCCGCGGCGGCCCCGACGTGACGGGTATAACGCTTCTCCGCTTCTACGTCATGCACGTGTATATCCTGCCGGTAATTTCGATATTTTTATTATGGGCGCACTTCCACATGATTCGCAGGCAAGGGATAAGCGGGGGACTGTAATGGGGAAAAACCAAAAAAAATTCTATCCCGACTACCTCTTCGAGATTCTCCTCGTCTGCCTCTTCGTATTGGAAGGGACGCTGATAATCTCGTATTTTTATCCGCCGGTGACGGCGAGGCCGATAGACTTCTCGCAGAACTATACGCCGTTCCCGGAATGGTACTTCCTCGCTCTGTACCAGATGTTTAAATACTTCCCCGGAAGGCTCGCGTTCCTTGGCGTCGCGGTGATTCCGGCGGCTGTGCTGCTCCTGATTTTCGCGTTGCCGTTCCTGGAAAAGACTCCTTCCAGAAGGCTTGGCGACAGGATACCTTCCGCGCTCGTCGCAGTTGTCCTGCTTGTATCCGCCGCCGTCCTGACCATCCTCTCGCACTTCTAAAATCTCTGGTATACTTGTCAGCTTGAAAGAGACGGAAGGAGATGTCCCGTTTCTTCCCGTGAAGCCGAACAACATTTGTACAGGAGGTGCAATATGCCAGTTTATGTAACGCTTTATAAGTTCACGGAGCAGGGCGTCCGCAACATCAAGGGCTCCCCCAAGCGGGTCGAGAAGATAAAGGAGGAATTCAAAAAGGCCGGGGCGCAGGTCAAGGAGTTCTACGCGCTGATGGGCCAGTTCGACACCATGATAATCGCGGAGGCGCCGAACGAGGAGGTCATCACTAAGCTGAACCTGATGATAGACGCGACGGGTAACGTGACTTCCCAGACGATGCGCGCGTTTTCCGAGAACGACTGGAAGAGGATGGTCCAGGAGGCGGCGCAGTTGACGGCCGAGCTTGCGAAGGCGGCGTAAGGGGGCCGGACGTCAGGGGCTAGAACAGCAGAAGGGGCCGGACGTCAGGGCCCGGCAAATCAAACAAAAAAGGCGGCAGAGATGCCGCCTTTTTTGTTACTGTCCCCTCTTTTCGAGTTTTTCCATCTTCAGCTTCAAAAGCGCGACTTCCTGGCTGAGCGTCTTGTTGCGCTCGGAGAGCTTCGATATAACCACCGAGAACTGGAGCGCAATGAGCATGAGGAAGAAAAACGCTATCAGGAAAAAAGCGGTCGGGGAGTAGTAGATGCCCAGGAATTTCCCGAAGCCGTCCAGGAGTCCCGGGATAGCGGAGACCGCGAGGAGAGCCAGGGCGGTAAGTAGCCAGACCAGGGAATATTTTTCCTTCAGTTTTCTCTGACGCACGAGCTCGAAAATCAGCGCGAGCAGCCCCACGCTACCGAGGATCGCGAAAAATTCTACCCTCGCATGCATCGACATCCCTCCAGGTTCAGGCCGATACAGGCTTCTTCCTGACCAGCCATATAAAAAGCACCATCATCACCTTGATCATGTAATAAACGGATTTAATCGGCGTGATGGAAGAATGGCCGCCTCCTCTGGCCCTCATCTTTACCTGCGCTTCCGATATCCTGAGCCCCGCCAGGTGGGCAAGCAGCAGGCTCTCCACCTCCGGATAGTCCTCCGGGTATTCCTGGGCGAAGAGGCGGATTATTTTCCTGTTGCACGCCC
>JBARKJ010000096.1:0-4471 GCA_049801375.1 Nitrospirota bacterium
AAGACGTCAGAAACGACAACGGCCGGTGCATAAAGAGCCGGGACATGTTCCACCACGCGGACTCCTGCGAGAGGCCGAGCATGGTGATATGGCTCCAGAAGGACACCTCCCTGCCGCCGATATCAAAGGTCAAGGGGTCGTCCCTTGCCGTCTCGATGGGCGCGTCGCTCTCCACCCTGCGCGCGAAAGGTGTCGAAAACGTCGATGCGAAGGAGTTGGAGAAGCTGGTCATCGAGCCTTTCGCGAACCCATTCCGGGTGCATTCGCTGCTCGAGGACTGCGAGCAGTTCAGGAAGCTATTCAAGATGGGCTGCGAATGCTATATCATGAACACGCACGCGTTCGGTCTGCCCGAAGGCCTTGTGAATATCCCGAAGGAGCTGTCCCTTTCCATCGTCACGGAGCTTGTAAGGGGCAATATACAGTGGCGTGAGTGGCGCACGTTCCACGGGCTCCAGGTGCCGATGAACGGGAGCGAGCTTTTCGGCGAAGACTACGACAAGAAGTACAAGCCCAAAAGGAACGTGGACTACCTGACCTTCCTGCGGGACAGGATGCAGGATCGAATAACATTTCTCTCCAACAAGCGCGACCTGGAGAAGGACATGGCCAACATGTTCATCGCGCCGCTTGTCCTTGCCAGGACGACGGTGGACAAGATACTGAACCCGGACCTGTACGGTTAAAAAGGAGCGGGGGGGCAGGCGAGGCTGGCAGGCAAAAGGCATATGAAAGCGGTAATCTAAATGACATTAAAAAAGCCGGAGGAATTTTCCTCCGGCTTTTTGGTTGGCATGAACACTATATCGAAGAGTAAATATTACTGCGGCGGCTGTTCCGAATTCAGGAGCTTATCCACACCTTTATCTATGTCCGACTGTTCGATAGTCCCGAAGTAATCGTCCACTATCTCGCCCCTGGAGTTGATGAACATCGTTTCAGGCATCCCCGTAACGCCGTAAAGCGCGGCTACCTTCCCGTCCGGGTCCCAGCCTATCTTGCAGGTCATGCCGCTTTTGGTGACCAGCGCGAGGGCCTCCTCTTTGTCGCTCTTTACGAATATCGGCAGGAACTGGACCCCGCCCTTTCGCCTCTCGCACGCCTCCTTCAGTATGGGCATCTCGTGGAGGCAGTGCGAGCACCAGGTCGCGCCGAAGATAATCACCACCGGCTTCCCCGCGTAATCCGAAAGAGACGTCTCTCCGCCCTGCAAAAGGGCCACGGTAAAATCCTTCGCGTGCTCTGGCTTTGCCTGTATAAGGCCCTGCCCGGCGCATCCGGAAAGCGCGAAAACAAGAAGAAGCGCGAGGTATTTTGCAATGGATTTCCGCATGACTTTAATAATACCAGAAAACGGCCACCGGGATGGCTTTACATGTTTTAGTAAAGTGAGTGTAACAGCTCTTCCGTTATCTGTTCCGGGGACATCACGCCGTATTCCTTGATGACCCTCTCGTCCAGCTTTATCGACGGGCACGGAGGCGGGTTTTCTTCGTTTTTGTATTCCTCGGAGCCGTTCTTCACTATCCGCAACTCAACCGGGTACTCAGCCAAGACCTTCTTCGCCGATTCCAGGTTCATGCGGCACCTAACGCCCATCGGGTCGTTGACATATAACGTAAGGATCACCACACCCTCCTTTGCACCGTGCGCCTGTTTTTCGAAGCACCTGCCCGGCACATTTATATACCACAAAGGGGTTAGTTGTGGCAATTGAAATTTATTTTTTGGGAGGGCTCTTCGGGGGCTGCGCGCTCTTTTGTTGACCACGGATCCCATTCAGTTTTTTGTCGAACTCCTCGCGGAAAAACGTCGGGCCGATGGGGGAGATGAACTTTGAGAACCTGACGGCATAGGGGAACGTCTTGGATTTTAAAAACATCCCGCTGTCTGCCGGGAAGAACACCAGCAGGGCGTACAGGACGAGTGAAGAGATAAGGACTCCCTTCACCGCGCCGACGAGCGCTCCCATAAGCGTATTTAACGCCCTGAAGCCCGATTTGTTCACTGCATGGGAGAACATGCCGCCTATGAAGCTTATCAGCACCGAGGAGAAGATGAAGATGACGAGGAAGCTTATTATGTTGTTTATCTCCGGGTATGAGGTAAGCCGGAGCACGCCGAGCGATGTCTTTTCATAGAACCTTGATGCGAGGATGAAGCCCGCGATAACGCCGCCAAGCGAGAAGATTTCGCGCACCGCCCCCCGGAAGGTGCTGACGGCGAGCGATACGCCGATAATAATGAGCAGGGTAAAGTCTAAGGAGTTCATAATGTTATCCGATGGTTATTAATACCGGGTATATCAGGCTCACTACAGGTGACTCCCTCGGGTATTTCTAAGGCTTGCTCACTATGCAAGAAAAACTCGCTTCGCTCAGACAGGTTTCTTGCATTACGCTCGCTTCGCCAAGAAATACCATCTCAGTCGTCACAATTTCGTTCGCCAGACTATACCCTAAGCACTTTACGGGTACCACAAATTTTCGTTCGCCAGATATATGTCTCAGCACTTTACCCCCACGCCGAAAAACTCACGCGCCTTCTCGAACACCACCGCAGACGGCCCGGCGACGAGCCGCCCCTCCGGGAGCGATTCCAGGAACTCGCGCCCGTAGTTCTTCTCCACGATGCGCCGGTCGAACACCATTATGGAGCCGCGGTCCGTATTGCTGCGGATGAGCCGCCCGAAGCCCTGGCGGAACTTTATCACCGCCTGCGGCACGATGTACTCCATGAACGGGTTGCCGCCCCGCGCCTCTATCTCTTCCTGCCTGGCCTGTATCACCGGCTCGTCCGGGACGGAGAACGGCAGCTTTGTAATTATAACATTGGAGAGCGCCTCCCCGGTTACGTCCACGCCCTCCCAGAAGCTGTCCGTGCCGAATAGCGCGGCGGACGGATGCATGCGGAAGTCTTCCAGCAGCCTGTTGCGCGGCGAGTCTCCCTGCTTGAGCCCTTTTATCCCGGCGCTCAGCATGAACGGCTCCAGTTCCCGGTATGCGTTATCGAGCATCCTAAAAGACGTGAACAGCACGAACGCACGGCCGCGTGAAATGTCCAGCGACTCCCGCACCAAAGCGGAAAGCGCCGCCGGGAACTCCTTCGCGCCCGGCTCCGGGATGTCCCGCGGAATGCAGATTACCACCTGGTTTCTGTAGTCGAACGGCGAGGGATATACCCCCTCGATGAGCCTGTCGCCGGGTATTAAATCGAGCCCGACGCGCCGGTTTAAAAAATTGAATTTCTTCTTTACCGTAAGAGTCGCGGACGTTATCACGACAGTTTTCAGCCTGTCGTATATCCGGGATTTTATCTCGGCCGCGACGTTCAGCGGAGACCCGCACAGCGCGATTACCCGCCCGGCCTTTCTGGCCGGGGCCTCCGCCCAGCGCACGAGCCCGTCGTCTTTTCCCCGCAGCAGGTTGTCCATCTCAGAGTTCGCGGATTCCAGCCGCTCGCTCAGGGACTTAAGCTCGATGAGCGGCTCGTCCACCTTGTCGCCCAGGCTTTCGTCCTTCAGCTCCTTTACAAGGGAATTGAGCGAACGGGTGAGATTCCCAAGCTCCGTCCCCAAGCGGCTGAAGCCGCCCTCGACGGACTCCCAGCCGGTCGCGTGACGCGTCTCGTCCGTGAGGCGCAACTTCACATCGCCGCCGGGGCTTTCGCTCTCGCGGGAGATGAAGTAGAAAAGCTCGTCGAACGCCTCGTTCACCCTGAGCGACACCGATTCCTTTTCCAGGACTATTCTGTCCCGTATAAGCGTCCGCCAGGCCTCGCCCTTCTCCTTGCGTGAGCCTGCTTTCCCGACAAGCCGGGATGCTATAAGCGGCAATGTCCCCCGTTCGCGGTCTTTTTTGTGGTGTAGCCGTCCGAGCGTCTTCAAAAGGCCGAGCCTCGTAATCCTGCCGCCGAAATAGGACGTCGCGCCGTCTTCAAGGTTATGGCCTTCGTCGATTATAAGCCGCGAGTAACCGGGCAGGATGGCGTTATCCGATGCCCCCTCGGCGCGCATGGCGATGTCGGCAAGGAGGATATGGTGGTTTACGACCAGCAGGTCCGCGCTTGCTGCCTCGCGCCTTGCGCGGAAGAAAAAGCAGTGGCTGAAGTGCCGGCACTTGAGCCTTGTGCAGGAATCCGTCTCGGAATTCAGTTTCTCCCATAGCGACCCGGACGGCATAAAGGAGAGGTCGGAGCGGGAGCCTTCCTTGGTCATTAGCGCCCACTCGGATATCGCGTCGAGGTCCTCCTTCTCGGTCTCCTCCAGAAGGAAATCGCCCTCGTGGAGGGCCATGTCGAGCTTCCTCAGGCAGAGGTAGTTCCCCCGGCCCTTGACCAGCACCGCCTTGAACGGCTCAAGACCAATCCGGCCAAGGAGCGGGATGTCCTTCCCGATAAGCTGTTCCTGGAGGTTTATCGTGTTGGTGGAGACGACGACCCGCTCCCGGTTTTTTGTTATCCAGTAAAGCGC
>JBARKJ010000097.1:0-16237 GCA_049801375.1 Nitrospirota bacterium
AAAGACAACTGGAAGGGCGAGCTTGAACCTTTCTGGCCGAATGATGTCATCGACAAGGGGTTAATAGCCTGCGTCGTAATAGGCGTTTTCTTCGCGATAGCCTTCTTCATGCCGAACCTCTTCCTTCCGCCCCATGAAATGCCGGCGGACTCGACGAACACGCCTCTGGCCGTGAAACCTGAATGGTACTTCCTGGCGGCTTACCAGACGCTGAAGCTGTTCCCGACAAAATTTTTCGGGGGCGCTGCCGAGCTGATGGGGATGGGCGTGCAGGTAATAGCCATCACAGGACTCTTTCTCCTGCCATTTCTGGACAGGGGCAGCGAGAAGAAATGGAAGTTGCGGCCCACGTTCCAAAAGGCTGTCATAGCCGGGGTAATAGTATTCGTAGGCCTGACCATTTGGGGCCACTTATCTTAAATTTGCACGGAAGGAGCAACCAGTGACAGGGAGAGTAAGAGGACTTCTTTTCATAGCGGCTCTCGCCGTACTTCTCGCTCCCGCTTACGCGGCGGCGAAGGACAACTACTGCGGCGAGTGCCATACCGCAAGAGAAATTGCGTCCTTCGGGAGTCTGACGAGGTGGGACAGAAGCACATACCAGCAGAAGGACACGCTCTGCCCGGGGCTCTTCGAAATTAAGAAAGAGCAGTACTTCACGGAGAGCAGACTCCTGAAATACGACAACTTCCTCACCGCGATGGAAGAGCAGACGCGGAGATACCCGGAATATTTGAGAGAGGACCTGGTCAAGTACGGGGTGCAGTACGCGGACCTGAAAGGCCAGGATGTGGATTCGATAGACGCCTTCGCGGTGCCGAACTTAAAGATCAAGAAGAACATGGGGGAGCTGTACGGGACCTTCAACAAGCTCCGCGAAGACTACAAAATGGAAAAGGTGATCGGGCTGGGGCTGCTGGCGGTAGTCATTATCTCCCTGCTCTTCTTCCTGGGGCTCAAGAAAACCGTAAAGGAATAACGAGGTCTAAAGGATGCTCAAAAGAATATTCGCAATAACATGTGCTGTTGCACTTCTGGCCGTCCTTTCCTCCTGCAATGAGAAGGAAGGCAAAACGGTAGACCCCAAAGTTGTAGCGGCCGCCGTCGATAAGGCGGGCAAGACCGCAGACGCTCTGGACAATATGAATCTGAAGGCGTATGAGCTTGGAAGGCTTGGAGCCGCGATGGCGGAGCAAGGCGTCCCCGGCGCGTCCGAGACCCTTGACGGAGCCCTTAAACTGGCAACCGGCGTGCGGGCGCCATCGAACCTGGCGCTGGCGACAGAACTTCGCGATCAGTCTAAGGACTGGGGTCCCAAGGACAAGGAAGCCATTGCCCCCGCACTGGATAGAATTACCAACGACTCCACCCGCGTATGGGTAATCCGCTCCATAGCGGAGGGCATTGCCAAGTCTGACAGGGCTAAGGCCATGGGAATTCTGACCCAGGCCGCAAAAGACGCGGCAACCATACCTAACGAGAGGTATCGCGACCTGGATCTCCGGGGAATATCGGCGGCGCTAGCCGGGCTTGATTTATCGGCAGGGATGGGCGTGGCCGCGAATATCTCCGACCCGAGGGTCAGGTCCTGGGCTCTAATGGAAGTGGGGAAGACGGCAAAGGCCGACGGCTCTAAGGATGCAGCCCAGGCATTTGCGGCCGCGGGCGACGCGGCGGAGGCGGTCTTGAAGATGGCGCCTTCGAGTGAGCTGTTAACCGATGCGACCCCCGCGGACGTTAAGGCAAAAGTCCTCGCTTCGGATGAAGGTAGATTGAAGGCATATGCGGCCAGGGCAATGGCCAACGCCGCCCTTGCGATGAAAGATTACGACCCGGCAAAATCATCGGCAATGTTCGCCAAGGCGGAAGAAATAGCCGATTCGATAGAGCAGCCGTACACCAAGTCATACGCGATGAGCGACGTCGCCATGGCGCTTGCCGGCTCGAACGCGACCGAAGCGGACGCCTACGCCTCCAAGATTGCGGCGGGCCATGAAGACGCGAAGTTCGCGGCTATAATGAAATGCGGGGCCTTGGACACCAACAAATGCAGCACCGGTTGCGATTCCGGCGAGATGGCCAAGGCAGTCGATGTCGCGGAATCTATAAAGGATCCCTATGACAGGGCGAAGGCGATGGAACTTACGGCAACCGCCCTGGCAAACTGTGACCCGAAGAAGGCAGAGGAAATCGCCGGGAAGATAGAATATACGACGCTTCAAAATTCGGTATTGGCGTCCCTTGCGGTTGCGGCCTCAAAAGCGGGAGATGACCAGTTTAAGAAGGCCCTCGATAAAATAGATGAGCCGAGGTTTGCCAAGGCGGAGGCGGTTTACACCAAGGCCTGTGCGCTGGACAGCGCCGCCGCGATAAAGGCGAAGGCGGACCCCGCCGCCGCTATAAAAATTTACAATAAGGCCGCCACGGGCGCTGCTGACGCAAATAGCCAGGCGCTACAGTGGAAGATAGCGGTGGAACTTTGCAATCTGGACCCGACCAAGCTTACGGATTACGCGGCAAAACTTGAAGGGGATGACGCTACCAAGGCAACCGCTCTCGCCGAGATCGCGGCGGATTGGTCGGCTAAGGGCGATTACCGTTCTCCCATGGTCTGGGACATGGCGGTGAAGTCCGCAGCGGCAGTGGACGATAATACCGCTTCGGCGGAGCTTCTGAGCAAGATCGCTTCATCCTGTGCGAAATATGATAAGGCCAAGGCCGCGGCCATATTCGGCAAGGCCTTAGAGAAGGCTGGTAAAATAGGCGTAGTCCAAAGTTGACGGCAAGAACCTTAATAGGAGGAACCCAATGAAAATAGGCGTAATGATACAGGAAGGCCCGTACAACCACCAGGCCTCCGACACCGCCTACAATTTTATCGAAGCGGCAATGGCGAAAGGCCATTCCATTCAGGGTGTTTTCTTGTATGACGACGCCGTATCAAACGTCGCCAAAAGCATGGAGCCGCCCATGGATGACAGGCATATAGCCAGGAGATGGTCGGAATTGGGGGCGAAAGGCGTGGACATAATAGTCTGCGTGGCGGCGGCGAAAAGGCGCGGCATAAACCCGAGCCTTATCGTGGACAATACCAGGATTTCCGGCTTAGGCCAGCTTAGCGAGATATGCACCGAAGCTGAGCGCGTCGTCACCTTCGGCGACTGAGGAAAGGAGACTCAAAAGTGGCAAAGATAATGTTCGTAAACAGAAATGCACCCCACGGGACGATATATGCCTGGGAGGGTCTCGAAGTCATCCTTATCTTCGGCGCGTACGAAAACGAACTCGCTGCGGTATATATGGACGATGGCGTATTCTGCCTGAAGAAGGGCCAGGATACCTCCGGAATAGGCATAAAAGGGTTTATCAAGACCCTTCCGGTGCTCGAAGACTACGGCTGCGAAAAGATATACGTGGATAAGGAATCGATGGAGAAAAGGGGCCTCACGCCGGAAGATTTCGCAATACCGGTTGAGGTGATGGATTCGGCTGGGATCGGGAAGGCGATGGCGGAGCAGGACGTGATCCTGCCGTTCTAGATAAGGAGGAGCAACCGTGCTTCATATAGTAAATAAATCTCCGTACATGAAAGGTAGCCTGGAGAGCTGCATAAGGGTAGCGCAGAAGGACGACCCGATCCTGCTGATCGAAGACGCCGTACTCGGCGCCGCCGCCGGTGGAGGCATTGTGAACCTGGTTCAGGGCGCGATGAAAGATCATCAGATCTATGCCCTGGGCGCGGACCTCATGGCGAGAGGCATAGACGGCCTGATTCCCGGCGTGAAGGTTGTGGACTATGGCGGGTTTGTCGAGCTTGTCGAACAGCACAGGACTATGACCTGGCTTTAATGCGTAAGGACAGGAACATCCTGTCAGACCTTCTGCTTGCACGAAAATATCGGGAAGCGATGGACCTGATTAAAAATAGACATAGCCGTTTAAGGATCCTCCTGGGCCTTTTGTATTCCGAGGAAGAGCTGGTCAGGTGGAGGGCCGTGACATTGCTGGGGCTGATTGCCGCCGACGGTGAAACCGACCTTGCCCCGGCGGTGAAGAAGCTGCTGTGGTTTCTTAACGAAGAATCCAGCACGGTCGGCTGGTGTTCCGCGCAGGCTATCGCCGAGATATACAGAAACAATCCGGGCATGGCCAGGGACGCGATACGGGTAGTGCTCCACCTGTCGGACGACGAGGAATTATCTCTGCCCGCCAACAGGAACACTCCCATACTCGCGGGATCCATCTGGGCCATCGGGATACTGGCGGAAGGCGAGCCGGCGCTTGTCTCGGAGATGGGTCCGGCGCTGACGGAATTTTTGAAAGACCCCGATCCCTCGATAAGGGGCTTTTCCGCATGGGCACTGGGCAGGATGGGTTTTCAGGGGGCGGAAGAAGGACTCAAGGCGCTTGCCGGGGATGATTCATTAATTAACCTTTACGAAGATGATTCACTTAAAAATATTACTGTAGCGCGCGCCGCAGGAGACGCGCTTGAAAATATTCAGAAAAAAAGCGGAGAACGAAGGAGGTGAGGAAAGCCAGGCGGCTTTAGGTTTTAGAGTCACTTTTTATACACCAGAAAAGGAGAAAGCACTGATGTCTGATACCCCATTGATTGACCAGCTTGAAACCGGCCCATGGCCGAGCTTCATCAGCGACATAAAGCGCATGGCCAAAACTAATGCCATGTGCAAGGACCTTCTGGGGCTCCTCGAAATGTCCTACAAGGACAAGAGGACGCACTGGAAACACGGCGGCATAGTCGGCGTCCGCGGCTACGGCGGCGGCATCATAGGCCGCTATTCCGATTCCCCTGAGATGTTCCCGAACGTATCCCACTTCCACACCGTCCGCGTCAACCAGCCGGCCGGGTGGTTCTACAACACGTCTTCTCTCCGTTACCTCTGCGACCTCTGGGAGAAGCACGGCTCGGGCCTCACGAACATGCACGGCTCGACCGGCGACATGGTCATGCTCGGCACCACGACCGAACACCTTGAGGACATCTTCACCGACCTCTCGGAGCATGGCTGGGATCTGGGCGGCTCCGGCTCGGACGTCCGTACCCCGTCCTGCTGCAACGGCATGGCCCGCTGCGAGTACGCCTGCATCGATACCATGAACATATGCCACGACATAACGAACGAGTACCAGGACGAGCTTCACAGGCCGGCCTTCCCGTACAAGTTCAAGTTCAAATTCTCGGGTTGCCCGAACGACTGCGTCGCATCCATCGCGCGTTCCGACTGCTCCGTCATCGGGACCTGGAGGGACGCCATACAGCAGGACGATGCCGCCGTGGCCGAGTATGCCAAGGGCGGGAAAATCGACATAGCGAACGACGTCGTCGGGAAATGCCCGACTGGCTGCATGTCCTGGGACGGCTCGAAGCTCTCGATAGACAACTCCAACTGCAACCGCTGCATGCACTGCATAAACCTCATGCCGAAGGCGCTCCGCCCCGGCAAGGACAAAGGCGCGATGGTACTGCTTGGCGCGAAGGCCCCGATCGTCCAGGGCGCGCTGCTGGCATCCGTCGTAGTGCCGTTTATAAAGATGGAAGCCCCTTACACCGAGTTCAAGGAGCTTATCGCGAAGATATGGGAAGTATGGGATGAGCACGGCGAGAGCAGGGAGCGCATAGGCGAGATGATCGTGCGCATAGGCAAGGGCAACTTCATCGAAGAAGTAGGCCTGGAGCCGGTCCCGTCCATGATAAAGGAGCCGAGGTCCAACCCCTACATCTTCTACGAAGAGTTCTTTGAAGAAGAAGAGGCATAGGCGGGAGGTTCATCCGGGTTGTTGTAGTAGTTTAATATAAATAAACTGATGAATAAATAAATCAGACGGAGGGATTAAGAAAATGGCAGCTCCGAAGAGAAAGACAGACATAGGGCCACCCCATTACGAACAGATGCTTCACCCGACGGTGAAGGCCAATTACGGAAAGTGGAAGTACCATGAGAATATCAAGCCGGGCGTCCTCATGCACGTCTCCGAGACCGGCGACAAGATCTACACAGTCAGGGGCGCGTCCTCGAGGCTTATCAGCATCGAGAAGATAAGGGATTACTGCAACCTGGCCGACAAGTACTGCGACGGCTACTTAAGGTTCACAAGCCGCAACAACGTCGAGTTCCTGACTGAAAAGGAAGCCAACGTCCAGCCGCTGATCGACGAGATGAACAAGCAGGGCATCCCCGTCGGCGGCACCGGCAACAGCATCTCCAATATCGTCCATACCCAGGGCTGGGTACATTGCCACAGCTCCGCGACGGACGCCTCCGGCGTGGTCAAGGCGACCATGGACGAACTGATGGATTACTTCACGTCCATGACCCTTCCCGCGCATTTACGGATAGCGGTCGCCTGCTGCCTCAACATGTGCGGCGCCGTCCACTGCTCGGACATCTCGATCCTCGGCATACACAGGACCCCGCCGACCATCGACCACTCCAAGCTCGGCAACATGTGCGAGATACCGTCAACCGTCGCCTCCTGCCCGAAGGCCGCCATACGTCCGAAGATGGTCGATGGCAAGCAGTCGGTCGAGGTTATGGAAGACCTCTGCATGTACTGCGGCAACTGCTACACCGTATGCCCCGCGATGCCGATAGCGAATCCGCTTAACGACGGCATCTCGATATGGGTCGGCGGCAAGGTCTCGAACTCCAGGCACGAGCCGATGTTCTCGAAGCTCGCGATACCGTACCTCCCGAACAACCCGCCGCGCTGGCCGGAAGTCACCTCGGCGGTAAAGAACATCGTCGAGACCTACGCGGGAGACGCGAAGAAGTACGAGAGGGTCGGCGAGTGGATAAACAGGATAGGCTGGCAGAAGTTCTTCGAGAAGACCGGCCTCGAGTTCACGAAGTACCACATTGACGACTTTACACTGGCGTCCAGCACGTACAATTCCTCTACACATGTCAAATTTTAGGGGGGTATGATCATGGCGTCCATAGAAGAGATAAAAGACTACATATTTCACAAAGTGGAGTCTTACGCTGGCAAGAAGCAGGTGAAGGTACCGATTCTCAGCCAGGAAGTGATCGAGCATTTCGGCGAGGCCGAATGTTCGAAGAAGGACGTGAAGCAAGCCCTGAAGGAGCTTATAGACGACGAGAAACTCGTATATGGCTACTTCGGCGGCACTACACTCGAAATACCGCACACAGAAGGAAGCGCGAACGCGTAAACGGAGAATGAAAAATGGCGTTAGTTAAGAAGAAAAAAAAGGATTACGGCGCAAAATCCAGTTCCGCTCAGACCTCATCTCTGAGGCCTAAGTACCAGCCGAAGACGCCGCCCTGCACGTTCAAATGCCCATCGGGAGTTGACGTCAGGGGCTATGTGATGCACATCAGCCAGTCCGAGATGTACGGAAGGACCATCGACCAGTCCATAAACGAGGCCTGGTATATGCTGACGGACAAGAACCCGCTCCCGGCGACGACGGGCAGGGTATGTCCGCACCCCTGCGAGAGCGAATGCAACAGGGGGGGCATTGAAGGCCCGCTCAACATCAACAACATTGAACGGTTCATGGGAGATTTCGGAATAAAGAACTCCCTTCCGCTCAAGAAGATGACTGATGAGAAAAAGGCCGAGAACGTTGCGGTAGTCGGCTCCGGACCGGCAGGCCTTTCCTGCGCCTATCAGCTTGCCAGGCGCGGATACGGTGTGACGGTCTATGAATCCTTCGAAAAGGCGGGCGGTATGCTGCGCTACGGCATACCGGCCTACAGGCTGCCGGAGGACGTGCTGGATGCCGAGATCAAGAAAATCCTTGACCTGGGCGTACAGCTTAAGCTGAATACGAAGGTAGGCAAGGACGTCCCATTCGAAGAACTCCGGAAATCCAACAGCGTCGTATTCATGGGCATAGGCGCCCACGCTGGAAAGAAGCTCGGAGTTCCCGGAGAAGACGCGGCGAACGTGATGACCGGCGCGGAGTTCCTCCACAAGGTCAATAGCGGCGAAAAGGTCGAGATAGGGGACAAGGTCATAGTAATCGGCGGCGGCAACAGCGCCATCGATGCGGCCAGGGTCGCGGTCAGGCTCGGCGCCGACGTGACACTCTCCTACCGCAGGACCCGCGCGGAGATGCCCGCCATCGAGCATGAGATCCATTCCGCGGAAGAGGAAGGGGTCAAGTTCGAATACCTTACGGCCCCCGTCGAGGTGGTTGTAAAGGACGGCAAGGCCGCGGGCCTGAAGCTCCAGAGGATGGAGCTTGGCGAGCCGGACGCATCCGGCAGGCGCAGGCCTGTCCCGGTTGCGGGTTCCGAGTTCGTGGTGGACGCGACATTTGTCTGTCCGTCCATCAGCCAGGAGCCTGAGTTCGACGGCCTGGATACGATCAAGAACGAGAAGGGCTGGATATCGGCGGACGCTGGCGGGAAGACTCCGACGGACGCCGTGTTCGCTGGCGGCGACGTGACCAACCAGCTCGGTCTGGTGACTGAGGCCATAGGCCTTGGCAGGAAAGCGGCGGAAGCCATTGACGACTTCATCCAGAAGAAGGAGAAGCCGGAAGTGGCCCCGCTCGCGGTAATCCGCTATCAGAACATGTACCGCGACTTCTTTCCGAAGAAGGAGAGGACTTCCACGAAGTTCCTTGCGGCGGCCGAAGTGAAGGGGAGCATGACGAAAGAGCCCATGCTGCCTCTCTCGGACGAAGAGTTCAAGGAAGAGGTATCCCGGTGCATGAGTTGCGGGCTCTGCTTCGACTGCGACAACTGCTGGATGTACTGCTCGGACGGCGCCGTGCAAAAGACGTCGAAGGATCTGCCGCGAGGCACGCATTACGAGTTTCTCCTGGAAAAGTGCCAGGGCTGCAAGAAATGCGCTGAAGCCTGTCCCTGCGGCTACATAGACATGTTATAAAAATGTTCTGTTTCGTCTCCCGGGGGGCCGCCCGTCCAAGGGGGCCCTCCGGGTTGTTTTTTAAGGGCATATCAGGAGATCTGAATGGAAGATATTACGCTGAGAGAGATCATCGACTACGCCAGGATTAACGAGGAAAACTCCAAGCGCTTCTATTCCGAAGCCGCGGAAAAAGCCACCGTTGAGAATGTCCGGGCTTTCCTTGCGCACCTGGTGAAGGAAGAGCAGAAGCACATCGACCATTTAAACGATCTGGATAAGACGGTCGATAAGGGCGGAGCAATACCTAAGCCGCATGAGGTGGTGAAGCCGCTGGGATATGCCGAGTTTTTGGGCAATGTAAAGCTGGACGATACGGCGAGCTATCAGGATGTGCTGAAGGCGGCGATGGCTAAGGAAAAAGAGGCGCTGGAGTCTTACAAGAAGTACGCCGCTTTGTCTGACGACCCTAAGGCGAAGGAGCTGTTCCTTTTCCTGGCGGCCGAAGAGAGCGTGCACTTGAGGGGCTTCGAGGAGAAGTATGACGATTTCATGAGAGAGATCGAAAACAACTAAGGGTGGGCTGAATGTACGAAATCTTAAAGAAGACAATTTGGTCTGCGCAGGAACCGAGGATAACGGAGTTCGTGCTGGACGCTCCGGAGATAGCGAGAGCGCACAAGGCGGGGCAGTTCGTCATCATCATCCCATGCGATACGGGCGAGAGAATTCCTCTTACGATTGCCGATAAGGACGCCGAGAAGGGCACCATAAGCATCCTGTTTCAGGAAGTTGGCGCCTCCACGATGCTCCTGGGCTCGTTTAAGGAAGGCGACAAGTTGATGCACGTGGCGGGGCCGCTTGGCAAGCCCACACACGTGGAGAAATTCGGCACGGTCGTCTGCGTCGGGGGCGGCGTGGGCATTGCGCCGGTCCATCCGATAGCGAAGGCGATGAAAGATGCGGGCAATAAGGTCATATCCATCCTGGGAGCCAGGACGAAGGACCTTTTAATATATGAAGACCTGATGAGGAAGGCCTCGACCGAAGTGCGTATCACTACGGACGACGGCTCATACGTGAAAAAGGGCTTCGTGACGGACGAGCTGAAGCAGATGATAGAGGTCGAGAAAATCCCCATCGACCTGGTGGTGGTAATCGGCCCGCCGATCATGATGAAGTTTGTCTGTAAGGTCACGGAGCCGCACAAGATAAAAACCTTCGCCAGCCTCAATACCATAATGGTGGACGGCACCGGGATGTGCGGCGCGTGCCGCGTGACCGTGGGCGGGAAGACAAAGTTTGTCTGCGTGGACGGGCCCGAGTTCGACGGCCACGAGGTGGATTACGACGAGATGATGGCGCGCCAGAGGCAGTACCTGCCTGAGGAGAAGCAGGCCGTCGATATCTGCAAGAAGAAACTCTGCCATTCGGCTTAGGAATAAAGGAAGGTAACGATGACCGAAGAGAAAAAGGAAGGTAAGGGCAAGCCTAAGGTCCCAAGGCAGGGCATGCCGGAACAGGACCCGCACGTAAGGGCTAGGAATTTTGAAGAGGTCACGCTTGGTTATACCGAGGAGCAGGCGCTCCTGGAGTCCTCCCGGTGTCTTCAGTGCAAGAAGCCTTTCTGCACCACGGGCTGTCCGGTAGGTATCGACATCAAGTCTTTTATCGGCCTTATCCAGAGCAAAGAGTATCTGGCTGCGCTGGGTAAGATTAAGGAGTCTAGTCTTCTTCCGGCGGTCTGCGGCCGGGTCTGCCCTCAGGAGATCCAGTGCGAGAAACTCTGCATCCTGGGCAAGAAGGGCGATTCCGTCGCCATAGGCCGGCTGGAGAGGTTCGTGGCGGATTTCCAGGCGAAGCACGGCGGCGGCGAACTCCCGAAAGCCGCGGCGCCATCCGGCAAGAAGATTGCCATAGTCGGCGCGGGCCCCTCCGGACTGACCGCCGCTTTCGACCTCACGGTCATGGGCCATAAGGTAACGATCTTCGAGGCGCTGCATAAAGCCGGCGGTGTGCTGGTATATGGCATACCGGAATTCAGGCTCCCGAAGGCGATAGTGGACCGCGAGGTGAAGGTCCTGGAGCAGATGGGCGTGGAGATTAAGCTGAATTATGTCATCGGCAAGATAAAGACGATCGACCAGCTCATGGAAGAGGGTTACGAAGCCGTATATATCTGCAACGGCGCGGGCCTTCCGTGGTTCATGGGCATTCCCGGCGAAAACCTGAACGGAGTTTATTCGGCAAATGAATTCCTTACGCGTTCAAACCTAATGAAAGCCTTTAGGTTCCCGGAGTATGAGACGCCGATAAAGAGGTTCAAAAACGTCGCGGTAGTCGGTGGCGGAAACGTGGCAATGGACGCGGTGCGCACGGCGCTTCGCCTCGGCGCGGACAACGCATACATAGTATACAGGCGCTCGAAGGACGAGCTCCCGGCCAGGAAGGAAGAAGTCGAGCACGCTGGGCACGAGGGCGTGAAGTTTAAGCTTTTGACCGCGCCGGTGAAAGTCCTGGGCAACGAGCAGGGCTGGGTGCGGGGCCTTGAGTGTATAGAGATGGAGCTTGGCGAGCCGGATGAGTCCGGAAGGCGCAGACCAGTCGCAAAACCCAATTCGGAGTTTATACTGGAGGTGGACGCGGTAATCGTTTCCATCGGGACGAGCTCAAACCCGCTCCTGTTCCAGACTACCCCGGGCCTGGGTCAGACGAAGAAGGGATATATCGAGGTGGAGAACGAGCAGACCTGCCGGACGACCAAAAAGGGCGTATTCGCGGGCGGGGACATCGTTACCGGCTCGGCCACGGTAATTCTGGCGATGGGCGCGGGCCGAAGCGCCGCCAAGAGCATAGACCAGTACTTGAACACCGGCGAATGGTGGAGTAAGGAAGCTAAAGCGTAGGTGGGAGGCCGCACGGTTCAAGTGCGGCCTTTTTTATTAAAATTTCCGGTAAAAATCCGGGAGAAGGGGGTTATAATATGGACATCAAGGCTGATCAGGTATTAGATTGCTCGGGAATGACATGCCCGGAGCCGATACTGAAGACCAACATGGCCGTAAAGAAGATGGAGTCCGGGAAAATCCTGGAGATGATAGGCACGGACCTCGGCACCGTTAACGACATGGTCGCTTGGGCTAAGAGGACGGGCAATGAGCTTCTCGGCACCGAAGAGGTTGACGGCAAACAGCATTATTTCGTCAAGAAAAAATAGTTTTGGGCAGCACGGGGCCCCGGAAGGCCGGGGCCTCCAGTCCCGGCAATGGGTCAGGCAGATAGGGAGATGGTGCCGTAGAGCAGATGAGGTTATAAGACAAAAGAGGGTAAAGGGGGCGACGAGTTACGGGCGAAGCGGGCAACGAGGTTACAGGCAAAGGGGGGTGCATGAAGATTAAAGACATTCTTGATACCAGCAGGGGCCTCATTACGGCAAGTGTGGACCAGAAAGTCTCGGAAGCGCTTAAGACCCTCATTCTAAACAAGATTAGTTGCCTGCCCGTTATCGACAGCAACGGTGACTTGAAGGGCATTATATCGGAAAGAGACCTGCTCCGCGAAATCAATGAAAACCCTAACGGCTTCTCCGTCCGCAAGGTCAGCGAAGTAATGTCTCATAACATCCTGATCGGCCTGATCGATGATGACCTCGACTATGTCATGAACATCATGAGCCAGAACAACATCCGTCATATGCCTGTAATGTCCGGGCAGAACCTTACCGGCATCATCTCCATAAGAGACGTTGTCAAAGGGCTGATGCACAAGGTGACGGCGGAGAACAGGTATCTCAAAGACTATATCGAAGGCAAGTACGAAGGCTATCAATAATCGGAGGGCGGGAACCGATGCCATCGCTAAAATATGAAGGCGGTAGCGTAGAGCTGGACAAAAACGGCTACCTGACTAACATTAACGCTTGGAACGAGACCGTCGCGGAAGCTATCGCGAAGCGGGAAGGCATTAAAAAACTTACCGAAGACCGCCTGGAAGTAATCAGGTTCCTTAGAAACTATTACATGAAATTCAACTCTTTTCCGCTGCTTCAGATGGTATGCACCAATGTGCACCAGCCAAAAAACTGCACGTCCAAGCCGTTCAAGATGGACCCGCTGAAGGCATGGAAGGTGGCTGGGTTGCCAGATCCGGGCGAAGAAGTCCTGGTATATCTCCAGGGACCGCTACATCCTGAAGAATAGGATTTAAATGAAAGAAGCTGCAAAAAGCGGAATTGTTTACCTCGTAGGCGCGGGTCCGGGAGACCCGGACCTTATAACCCTTAAAGGCGCGGCCATCCTTAAAAAGGCGCAGGTGGTGGTTTATGACGCGCTGGTACAGGAGTCGCTCCTTTCGCTTGCGCCGGAAGACGCAAAGCTCATATACATGGGCAAGCGGGCGGGGAGGACGTGTCCTTCGCAGGAAGAGATAAACCGGACGCTCATTGAGCAGGCGCTCGCGGGTAAGACGGTTGTGAGACTGAAAGGCGGCGACCCATTCGTCTTCGGGCGCGGCGGCGAAGAAGTCATGGCTTTAGGCGAGGCGGGCGTGCCCTGCGAGGTGGTGCCCGGAGTGACTTCGGGTGTCTCCGTACCCGGTTCCCTTGGTATTCCCGTAACGCACAGGGGCGTCTCCGGAAGCGTTGCGTTTGTTACCGGACATCCGGGAAGCGGCCTTGATGACCCCGTAGACTGGGAGGGTCTCGCGACGGCGGTAGGCACGATAGTAATTTATATGGGGCTTACGCGCCTGCCGGAGATAGCGGAGCGCCTGATTTCGGCGGGCCGCCCGGCAAGCACTCCCGCAATCGTCATCAGCCACGGGACCTCGCACGAGCAGAGGCAGATAGTCGCGCCGTTAAGCGAGCTTTTCGCGGCGGCATGCGCGGCCGGACTCGATACGCCTGCGCTTATCGTGATCGGGGACGTGGTAGAACTCCGTAAGGAATTCAAGACGCTCCTGTCCGCATACCTTCCGGCGGAAGTTAAGCCGCAGGAAGAAAGCGCGAAATAAATTCCGCCCCGTAATGCCCGCCTGAAAATAATAAGGAGCCTTTCAATATGGGAAACGATACGGAGATTCAACTCGAAAATTATAAAAATAAAGTGAAAAGTTCTATGAAGGGTTTCCTCTTCTGGGAGAGAGATCTGCTCTTCAAGGGTATGACCCAGTCGGGCTATGAGATAGAGTTCGACGCGGAAGTCCAGTGGGGCTGCATGCCCACTGAGTCCCTGATGCTCTCGCTCGCCGGGTGCATGGGGATAGACGTCCTGAGCTTCCTAAAAAAGATGAAGTGCAAAATCGCGAAGTTCAAGGTGGATATCGACGCAGAGAGAAACGCCACCCCGCCACAGTATTTCACGGCCATAACGATGCACATACACGTGAACGGAAGCGGCATTACCGAACGGCATTTAGAGAGGGCTGTATCGCTATCGCAGGATAAATACTGTTCCGTTTATCACTCCCTTAGGAAAGACTTGAAGGTGAAGGTCGGTTGGACGATAACGGACGTGGAAGTCCCCCACGAGGTTAAATGAAGTACTCCGGGATGAACCATCTCGCATTTGCCACCGGCGATATGGACATGACGGTACGCTACTGGCGCGACCTTCTGGGAATGAGGCTTGTCGCGGGACATGGAGACGAAAAGCACAGGCAATATTTTTTCCAGGTTTCACCCACGGAGTTCGTGGCGTTCTTTGAATGGCTGGAGGTGCGGCGAGTGCCGTATAAGCGGCACGGCGAACCGGTAAAAGGTCCGTTCGTTTTCGACCACTTCTCGATCGGGGTGGCTTCGGACGAGGATTTATGGAATATCGCTGACAAGCTGATTTCGGCGGATTTCCCTTGCTCCAACATGGTGGACCACGGCTTCATCCATTCCATATACACCTTTGACCCAAACGGAATCCCGCTTGAGTTTTCCGCGTTCGTTCCCGGAGTGGACCTCATAAACCACCCGGTACTGGCTGATTCAGGCAGGGGGAAAGCGGGTCTTGAAGGAACGGAGCCGGTTAGTTTCTGGCCAGCGGCTGATTCACCTTTTTCCGAGGAAGAAAAGATAGTGGTGCCCGGAGAGGGGAGCGAGGTCTTCGGCCTTAAAAAATAATCCCTGCGTAACCCACCGCCATTCTGAATTCTCTTTCCGGCCGCACGTCATAGCTCGTCACATGTTCCAGTAATATCCCTTCCCGCGCGCCCATAGATTTCGCGGCGGATACCGTAGCGGCTATCGCGCCGGCCCCGCATGCGTTCATGTTCGCATCGGCCTCAGGGATTATCTCGTCGGCCCGCATATCGAGCACGGGCCTGATAATCTTCAGGTCGTTCCCCAGCATCCACCTTTTCGCGTCCTCTCCGTAACCGGCGGGCGTAAAGCCGTAGTCGTCGCCGTAATGCGTCAGGTCGGATGAGCCTATAACCACTGCGTCCATCTCCGCTATTATTCTCCCTATCCTGCCGCCAAGCTCTACCGCGCCGTCCATCGGCGGGACCGCGACCGGCAATATCTCGGCATCCGGAAACAGGTACTTTATCATCGGGACCTGGACTTCGATCGAGTGTTCGTATGCGTGGGCGCGCGGGTCTGGAACTATTAAATCCTGCATCTCGTCCAGCAGCTTTTCGGCAAGTCCATGGTTTACCCGAACTTCGCCTATTGGAGTTTGCCATGCGCCGTTTAGATAAAGAGCGAAAGACCGTACGCCCGGGACATGTACCGCCCCGAACAGTACGAAAACTTTCGGAGACCGCCTTTGCTTAATGGAAAGATATACCTTGGACGCGGTTCCGCCCGAGTAGTACCACCCGGCGTGAGGGACAATCCCGCCTGCAATCCTGTCCGGTAGCCTCGGAGAAGGTTTGAACTTATTTTCAAACTCCTTCATCTGCGCGCGGACGTCGCCGGAATAAAAAGGCGCAGCCACCGGAACTCTGACGGGCATAAAAATTCACCTCCGAACTGGAAATTATACCAGATGCCGACTATAAAATAAAAAAGCGGCCTCCGAAGAGGCCGCCGGATCTTACCTTTTTATTACTCCACCTCACGATAGCAATACCCGTCCACCATGGACATTAACGCCCTGTCCTTGTCAACTATGGTCTGCCTGATTGCGAAATAGAGGTGGATGAGCGATAGGACGATAAACGCCCACATCCCGAAGAAATGTACCAGGCGCGTATAGACCAGACCGCCCAGCAGGTTGTTCACCCATACGAACTCGCTGTGCAGCCAGCCGCCGGAAAGCGCGAATCCGGTGCATGCCATAATTATGACACATATGCCCATGCAGGTATATGCCAGAGCCTGGAGTGGGTTGTACCTGTGGTAATGCCTGTGCGTGTCCTTCATGAACAGGTAATAAGC
>JBARKJ010000098.1:0-5434 GCA_049801375.1 Nitrospirota bacterium
GCGAACTTACGCACGGACAGCGCCACCCGATGGATGCGAAAAAAGCCCTTGCCGAGGAACTTGTTGACCGCTACCACGGCAAAGGCGCGGGTAAAAAGGCGCGCGAGGAGTTCGAGAAGCAGTTTTCAAAGGGCGAAGTTCCCGAAGAAATACCGGAAGTTGTAGTCGAGTGGGAAGCGGCCCAGATGCCTCTGGCAAAGGTGATGCACAAGGCGGGCGTGGCGGATAGCGTCGGCGACGGCAAGCGCCTTATAAAACAGGGCGGCGTGGAGGTGGATGGCCTTCGTCAGACGGACCCGGAGATGCGGGTCGGGCCCGGCGAATACCTGCTTAAAGTCGGCAAACGGCGGTATGTAAGAATAAAAGCGAGAACCGGTACCATCCTTTTCGAAGTGCAATGAAATTGACCGTAATGTAAGAAAGAAAAGGCCGGACATCTCTGTCCGGCTTTTTATATTTCCAGCATATTCTTTCCGGCTTTTTTTTATCCCTTCATCTTCTTTATTATCGCGTCCGCCATCTCGGATGTCCCGACGGCGGTCGGGTCGTCGGCCTTGGGCTTTAGGTCGTAGGTCACGTCCTTGCCTTCGCGCATTACGTCCGCTATCGCCGTCTTCATCTTTTTTGCCGCGCCCTTCTCGCCAAGGTATTCCAGCATCATAACACCTGAAAGCATCATAGCCACGGGATTGACTTTGTTAAGGCCCTTGTACTTCGGGGCGGAGCCGTGAGTGGGTTCGAATACGGCGCCGATGGTGCCGATATTCGCGCCGGGAGCAACGCCAAGGCCGCCGATTAGTCCGGCGCAGAGGTCGGAGAGGATGTCGCCGTAGAGGTTCGGAAGGACTATTACGTCATATAGCTCCGGCTTCTGGACGAGCTGCATGCACATGTTATCGACAATCCTATCCTCGAACTCGATATCCGTGAACTCCTTCGCCACCTGACGCGAGACCTCCAGCCAGAGGCCGTCGGAGTACTTCATGATGTTCGCCTTATGTACGGATGTTACCTTTTTTCTGCCGTTGTCGCGGGCATACTGGAACGCGTACCGGACGATGCGCTCCGTCCCCATTACGGAAATGGGCTTTATGCTGATGCCGGAGTCGGGGCGTATCTCGCGGCCGCCATGCGTCTTCACGGTATCGATTATAGCCTTCGCACCGTCGGAGCCTTTTTCGTACTCAATACCCGCGTAAAGGTCTTCGGTATTCTCGCGGACGATCACCAGGTCTATGTTGTCGTAGCGCGAGCGCACGCCCTCGAATGTCTTGCAGGGCCGAAGACAGCAGTAGAGGTCCAGCTTCTGGCGGAGCGTCACGTTCACGCTCCTGAAACCGGTGCCGACCGGGGTCGTGACGGGCCCTTTAATACCGACCTTGTTCCGTATCAGGGACTCGATGACCCTGTCCGGCAGGGGATTGCCCTCTTTCTCGAAGACGTCCACGCCCGCGTCCTGCACGTCCCACTCAAACTGCACACCTGTCGCCTCAAGAACCCGACGGGTCGCCTCGGCGATCTCCGGCCCCGTGCCGTCGCCCGGTATGAAAGTAACTTTATATGCCATGATTACTCTCCTTTTCAAGATGATGAATTGAAGGGGAAAATATATCCCGCGCGGACCGGGAAGTCAACAGAAAATGGGTGGTGGCCATTCTGAGCCCGGCTTCCCGAAATCGGGACGGCCTGCTATACTTGAATCAGAGGCGCCCATGAATATGGCGGGCGCTACCACAGGCGGCTCTTCAGAACATCGGAGGCCGCCGGATTGCGTTTTGAAGGACAGGAGGTGGAATTATGCCGAAACAGGGGCGAACGAGGCAACAGGGTGTGTCAACGGGCCAGTCACCGACCAATATCAGCCAGTTACTGAAGGGAATCAATTTCCCGTGCAACAAAAACGACTTGATTAACCGCGCGAAACAGAACGGGGCCGAGCATACGGTAATTACCCTGTTGCAGGGCATTGGGGACAGACAGTACATGGACATGGCGGACGTGACGAACAGCTATAACCAGGTACGGGAGCAAAGAGCGGCGTAAAGCCAAAAAGGACAACGAAATTAAAAAAGCCCCGGTGAGCCGGGGCTTTTTTAATTTCGAGATTCAAGACTCCGCTCCCCCCCGGACCCTGACCCCGCTCCCGTGCATTAGCTGTTGCCTTTGAGTTGCTTTTATGTTAAATTCATTAACTTACATAAAAAAGGAAGCCATTCTTTTTAAAGGAGTTATTTATGCTCGATGAAAGCGTAAGAGAAGGCCTGACTTTCGATGACGTCCTGCTGCTGCCCGGCAAGTCCGAAGTCCTTCCAAAGGACGTGGACGCGACGACCCGCCTGACAAGGGAAATCACCATCAATATCCCCATAGTCTCCGCCGCGATGGATACCGTGACGGAGGCGAGGCTTGCCATCGCGCTCGCGCAGGAGGGCGGCATCGGCATCATACACAAGGCCATGTCCATCGAGAAGCAGGCCATCGAGGTGGACAAGGTAAAACGTTCCGAGTCCGGCATGATAGTCGACCCGATAACCATAGGCCCGGACAACAAGATATTCGAGGCGCTGGACCACATGAGGCGCTACCGCATCTCCGGCGTCCCCGTCACTAAAAAAGGGAAGCTCCTTGGCATCCTGACCAACCGCGACCTCCGTTTCGAGACTAGGATGAACGTAAAGGTCTCCGAGGTGATGACGAAGAAGAACCTGGTCACAGCCCCGGTAGGCACCACGCTGGAAGACGCGATAAAGCTGCTGCACGAGCACAGGATAGAGAAGCTCCTGGTAATCGACGACGATTACAACTTAAAGGGGCTCATAACCATAAAGGATATAGAGAAGCGCATCAAGTACCCGCACGCCTGCAAGGACAGCATGGGCAGGCTCCGCGTCGGTGCTGCGGTAGGCGTGGGCCATGACGGGATGGAGCGGGCGCACGCGCTGGTAAAGTCGGGCGCGGACGTGCTCGTGGTGGATACCGCGCACGGCCATTCCAAGGGCGTGATGGACACGGTCAAGAAGATAAAGAAGAAGTTCCCGAACATCCAGTTGATCGCCGGAAATATCGCGACCGGCGAAGCGGCGAAGGACCTCATAGAGGCGGGAGCGGACGGCATAAAGATAGGCATCGGCCCGGGCTCGATATGCACCACGAGGATTGTCGCGGGGGCGGGTGTGCCGCAGATAACCGCCGTTGCGGACTGCTCGAAGGTCGCCGACAGATACGACGTCCCGGTAATCGCGGACGGCGGCGTGAAGTTCTCAGGCGACATAACCAAGGCCATCGCCGCGGGGGCATCCGCCGTTATGATTGGCGGGCTTTTCGCGGGCACGGAGGAATCACCCGGCGAGACGATCATCTATCAGGGCAGAAGCTATAAGGTATATCGCGGCATGGGCTCCATCGGCGCCATGGAATCGGGCAGCAAGGACAGATACTTCCAGGAGCACGAGAGCCTCGCGTCGAAGCTCGTCCCGGAGGGTATCGAGGGCAGGGTGCCGTATAAGGGCACTCTCGCGGACTACGTCTTCCAGCTCATCGGCGGTCTGCGGGCGGGCATGGGATATACCGGCTGCGCAAACATCCCTGAGCTGCGTGAGAGGGCACGGTTCGTAAAGATTTCCGGCGCAGGGCTCCGCGAATCACACGTGCACGACGTCATAATCACGAAAGAAGCGCCGAATTACAGGATGGAGTAGACGGTTTAAATGCCTTTAGAAAGAATTCAAAAAATTTTATCCGGCGCCGGTATATGCTCCCGCCGCGAAGCCGAGGAGCTTATCTTAGAGGGGAAGGTGCGGGTAAACGGGCACATCGTGGAAGAGCTGGGCCAGAAGGCAGACCCGGAAAATGATGTCATAAAGGTCGGGAACCGCGTAGTAGGGCGGCAGTCGCCGGAAGTGAAAAATGCGAAAAAAACTTACCTGCTCTTGAACAAGCCCAGGGGCTGCGTCACCACCACCAAGGACCCCCAGGGCCGAAAGACCGTGATGGAACTTCTGGGCCATGTCGGCACACGGGTTTATCCGGTCGGTCGGCTGGACTACGACAGCGAGGGGCTTCTGATACTCACGAACGACGGCGATTTTGCCAACTCGATAATGCACCCGTCGAAAGAGGTGCCGAAGACTTATGAAGTCAAAGTGCGAGGCGTGATGGACGACGCAGAGCTTCGGCACCTGGCAACCGGCGTGAGGCTTGAGGACGGTCTAACTGCGCCGGCAAAGGTGCGCAAGATGAAGCTTGCGGAATCTAACTCCTGGATTGAAATAACCATCCACGAAGGCCGGAACCGTCAGGTGCGGCGGATGTGCGAGGCGCTCGGGCATCCGGTGCAGAAGCTCAAGCGCACGAAGGTGGGCCCGATAGGTACTAAGGGTCTGCCGGTGGGGACGTACAGGGAACTGACCCCGGGCGAAATAAAAGCGCTGCTTCGCGCCTCGGGGAAAGAAGTCGAAAAAACTGACCGCATTAAAAAAGCTGCCGGATAAATAAAAGTCGCTGGGTTCCCGTCCCGACCCGCCTTCGGCGGGTGCCCCGGCGGGAATGACTTATGATTAGGAGAATATATTGAAAATAAAAGACCTCTTCACTGACCGTACTCACGACTGCGGAAGCCTAAAAGCGCAGGACGCAGGAAAAGAGGTGGTCCTTGCTGGCTGGGTGGAAACCCGGCGCGACCACGGCGGGCTTATATTCATAGACCTCCGGGACAGGGCGGGCATTACGCAGATCGCGTTCAGTGCAGATACGAATCAAGCCGCGATTGCAATTGCCGATAAGGTCAGGTCTGAATATGTTATTGCGGTAAAAGGCAAAGTTTTTCTGCGACCGGAAGGGACGGCGAATTCGGACCTTGCTACGGGCGAAATTGAAGTTTATATAAGTGAAATTGAGATATTAAATACATCGAAGACTCCCCCGTTCCCTCTGACCGACGACACGGACGCCTCCGAGGCGCTCAAGCTTAAGTACCGCTACCTGGACCTCAGGCGCAGGCCGCTTCAGAAGGCGCTGATGACGCGCCACGGGATATGCGCGACGGTCCGGCGTTTTTTGGATAAAGAGGCATTTATAGATGTCGAGACTCCGATGCTCACCAAGAGCACCCCGGAAGGCGCGCGCGACTATCTTGTCCCGTCCCGCGTGAACGTCGGCAAGTTCTACGCGCTGCCGCAGTCGCCCCAGCTCTTCAAACAGATACTGATGGTGTCCGGCTTCGAGAAATATTACCAGATAGTGAAGTGCTTCCGCGACGAGGACCTGCGTGCGGACCGCCAGCCGGAGTTCACCCAGATAGATATGGAGATGTCGTTCATCAATGAAGAAAATATATATTCGCTCATCGAACGAATGATGGGGGAGATATTCCGAGAGATAAAAGGCGTCGATCTGCCGGTCCCGTTCCCTAGGATGAGTTATGCGGACGCGATGG
>JBARKJ010000099.1:0-8901 GCA_049801375.1 Nitrospirota bacterium
GCCGTTGCCACCACCGTTGCCGCCGCCGCCGTTGCCACCACCGTAGCCGCCGCCGCCGTTGCCACCGCCGTTGCCGCCGCCACCGTTGCCACCACCACCGTTGCCGCCGCCGCCACCGCCATGAATCACCAAAGCCGTCTGAGCCTTGCCATAGGCGGAGTTTGTATTATTGCCGAGAAGTGTCAGTGCGACGAAGGCCGCGGCTGCAATCAGCATGAGGAGAAGGGCGTATTCCACCATGGCTTGCCCTCTCTTATCCCTTTTGAAGCTTGCATGAGAAGCCGCAAGCGCAAGGATCATCTTTTTCATGATATCCCCCAAGTAAAAGGGTATTGGATTGGTTTAAAACCTGGGCCTTAGTGAAACTGGCAGGCTGAAGTGGATCTAATTCAAGATGGTTCTAATTCAAGTAGTTCCTGCTCGGATGGTCCTGCTAATCTAGCATCGCCATGATGTTAACTTATATAATAACTTGACATTCGGGTCTTGTCAAAGGCATTAGAAACGTAATTATGTTGGAACCGATTTGACGTTAATGACTATATCTGATATTTTATTATTCGGAGGCGCATCGTCTTCCGAAAGCTTTTTGTACATCTTAGCGATAAGAGTCCCTTCAGCATTTCGCTTAAAATAGTATTCCCCGAAAACCTGCTGGAGGTGACACCATATTATGAACAAAAAATCCGCTCAGAGAATTATACCGTTGCGAGATAAAAGGGGCCAAACCCTCGTAGAGTTTGCATTGATTCTGCCCTTACTTTTTTTAATGCTTTTTGGCCTGATAGAACTGAGCGTAATGTTTTACGTGAACCTCACCATGCAGAATGCCGTCCGGCAAGGCGCCCGCACAAGCGTGGTAGGAAGCAGCTCCGGCGGCCCGACCCAGCGGACAGCGCTTATACAAGCTATAAAGGACAGCTCCAACGGGCTTTATGACAAGGACGCACATGGCGCGCCGCAGCTTACCACCTATATCGTAACGCCGGGCAACTCGACGTTTACCAACTTCACCGGCGCCAACATCGGCGGCGCGGGGCAGATAGTCATGGTCCGGCTCGATTATACCTGGCCCCTCCTTACCCAAATATTAAGTCCTTTCTTCGCGAACGACGAGTACAGTTTCACCGTGAAAGCGACCATGCGGAACGAACGGTTCCTATCCAGCGGTGGAGGATGACCATGAAGACCAAGGCTTGTCGCATATTGCATGGATCAGCGGGCCAGGCCCTGGTGGAAACGGCCCTTGTGCTGCCCTTGCTGGTCCTTCTTGTCATAGGCGTGTTCGAGTTATCGCGCTCCATCCAGGCAAATAACATAGTAGTCAACATGAGCAGAGAAGCCGCCAACCTTGTGTCCCGGGGGGACGTATCGCCCCAGTACGCAATGGACGCCGTGGGCGAGACGGCGCAGCCGCTGGACATGACCCAGCACGGGATGACATATATCACCAAGGTCCAGGGCGTGATGAAGGACGGTACGGTGCAGACGGTTGTAGTGAGCCCGTCCGACCAGTACAAATGGGCAAAGGGCAACTACAACGTGGCCAGCAAACTCGGGACTCCCAGTGGAACAAACTTCCCAGTGACCATCCCCGACGGACGCGGCGGTAACCTTAAACTCGGTAGCGGCGAGGTGGCTTACGTGGCCGAGGTCTTTTATGATTATCAGGTCACGTTCGGAACTGAGTTTCCATGGGAGCCAACGATATACTCAATGTCGATATTTTAAAGTACCCAAAGGAGCGTTTATGAAAACGAAAGAACAAGATGGACAGGTATTAGTCCTCGTAGCCCTGTCAATGGTAGCTCTTATGGCCATTGTAGGATTAGCCATAGACGGAGGGATCGCCTACGGGGTAAAGGCCAAGCTGAGCAGCGCCGAGGACGCGGCCGCCATTGCAGCCGCTGATGCGACTGGCGACAGCTCCGGTGGCTATGCAGCCGCAATAGCCGCCGGCACGGCGCGTTTTTACGCCAATTTCCCTGCAGGATACCTCAAGTCCACCCCCTCCGCCCCGACAATAACTGTGCAGCCCGACACCCCCAAGGCGGGGGAGATACAGGTCACCGTAACCGCGAGCGCGACGGCGCCGACATATTTCATGCAGGTCCTGGGCCTCAACCAGGTGAGCGCGACCTCCACGGCGCAGACAGTCAAGAGTACCCTTGACATGGTCCTTGTCATCGACAACACGGGCTCGCTGGCCCCTGTCGGTTCGTCGGTCATAAGTGCGGCCCAATCCTTCATCGACAAATTCAATCCGACCACGGACAGGATAGGCCTGGTAAACTTCGCCGAGGGCTCCAACGTTGCGGTCCCTATATACACGGTGGCCAGAGGGTTCGACAAGTCGGCGATTGATAGCGCCATAAGTTCCATGAACTTCACCGGCAGCACCAACTACTCCGCGGCCTTCTATCAGGCCAGGGCCCAGCTCGACAGCATACCCGTGTCGAGCCAGTCGAGCCGCAGAGTCATAGTGTTCTTCTCCGACGGCTCTCCAAATTCCTTCTCGTCCACTTTCACATGGGGATCTGCACAACAAACCGGGGTTATTTGTTCCCAGGACCCCCCTATCTACGCATTCCCACCCCCCTACCCCTTTGGCCTTTACAGAACAGACGTTCTTAACTCTATGTTACAGGGATACAACGCGTACCAGATTTACCCGTATGTAACGACCCTGCCCCAATATTTCAACCTGGGCGCCGGTATCGGCGACGGCACCTACCACGTGGCGCCTAACCCGCCGCCGGGGACGGGCATGGCCGGGAGGCCCGTAATTGCAAGTTACCTGGGTGACTCGAACAAGGGCTTTGAGGACGTGAACAATGCGGCAAGGAATCTCCCGGAAGAGATGGCGAACAACGCCAGGGCGGCGGGCATATACGTCTTCACGCTCGGCTATGGCCCTGATCTTACCGTAGCGAAGAACTGGGGGAACCTCGAAACAGGCAACGCCGTCCTTATGAACATGGCCAACGACACTTCGGCGCCCAACCATGGCTCGGATCAGCTGACCGGGGCTTATGTCTATGCGGCGGATGCGACGGAAATGCAAGGGGCCTTTGAAGAGATAGCGAGCCAGATGCTCCGGCTGACGCGGTGATATAAGTATCTGAATTATTGTATTAATATGCGCCCTTGCCGGGCGCAGGTCAGCCCATATAATAACGTCGCATTCTGATTTAATCAAACCGCCATAATAACCGGGATTAGGTCAGAATGCCGATTTGACGTTAATGACTATATCTGATATTTTATTATTCGGAGGCATTAAATATGAATATAAAATTCGGTGAAAAACTTATACGGGCGGGAGTCGTGAATAAAAATCAGATAACCGCGGCCTTGAGGGAGCAGTCGCTCAGAGGGGGGAGTCTCGGCCAGAACCTGACCCGCCTCGGATTCGCCTCGGAAACGGAGATAAATTCATTTATCGAACCGTTGCCGCCGCCGCCGTCGTCCGCGGAGGAGACCGGCCTTAAAAGGGACTTCCTCATCGAACTCGCGCTGAAGCAGGTCTTCTACCTGGGGACCTTTACCATCCCTGAACTCTCCGAGAGGCTGAAGCTGCCCCACAACATCATAACCGGGCTGGTCCAGGATATGAGGCAGAGCAAGTTCTGCGAAGTAAAAGGCGGCTCCGCGTATCAAAGCGTCACGTATTCGTTCTCCGTCACTGCCGAAGGCAGGAACAGGGCTATGGAGCTGCTGGAGAAGAATTCATACGTGGGGCCGGCGCCCGTGCCGCTCCAGGACTACTGGATGATGGCTGAACGCAATACGGTGCGGAACGTCTGCCTGAACCGGGCCGATATGGAGCGGGCCTTTTCGCCCTACGTGGTAACGGAGCGGCTGTTTGACCAGTTCGGCGCGGCGGTGAATTCGGGCAAATCAATGTTTGTTTACGGACCGGCGGGCAACGGGAAGACGGTCTTAGCTGAGGCCCTGGGGCGCGTCATGGAAGAGGTCGTATGCATACCCCATGCGGTCGCTGTGGAGCGCGAGCTGATACGGGTTTACGACCCCGTAAACCATCGGGCGGCAGAGGACGGCGCTCATGGCAATTACGACCAGCGGTGGGTGTTGTGCAAGAGACCCATCGTCATGGTGGGCGGAGAGCTGACGCTTAAGATGCTCGACCTCGATTTCAGCCCCATACATAAATTCTACGAGGCCCCTTTTCAGATGAAGGCAAACGGAGGCGTCTTTATCATCGACGACTTTGGCCGCCAGATGATAAGGCCCCGGGACCTCTTAAACCGCTGGATAGTCCCGTTGGAGAGAAGAAGCGATTTCCTGACACTGCACACGGGCAAAAAGTTCGAAATACCTTTCGACGAGCTTGTCATATTCGCCACGAACCTCGAACCCAGGGAACTTGCCGACGAGGCTTTCCTGCGCCGCATCCATTACAAGATACGGGTTGACCACCCCTCGGCGGGCGAGTTCAAGGAAATATTCAGGCGGGTGTGCGCCGACAAGGGCATCGAATATTCGGAAGAGGCCGTGGATTATCTCTTAAATGAGCGTTACGCCAAGACGGGCACAAAATTAAACGCCTGTCATCCACGGGATATCGTCGAGCAGATAATCGACATATCGAAATACAAAAAAATGAAGCCCGTCCTGACGATGGACATCCTGCAGGAGGTATGGAATAATTATTTTATAGAACGATAAAAATGAATTTCTTGACTATCCCACCTGAATTTTTATATAATACAAAGGATTAGCCCCCGGCAACCCGGCAACGGGCGTCCGGGGCATTGGCAACCGGCATACGGGCTACCAGTGGGCATTGGGAACCAGCATCAGCATGGGGCATCCCGGCAGCCCGGCCCCCGGGCCGGTTTTCCGGCTATTTGAGTTTTTCTTATTATTTTCAGAGTGTTATCGAGAAAGCCTGACCCTTAAGTGGAAAGAAAATTTAAAAGGCTCCTTGGCCTCCGGATTTTGACGTTGCAAGGATTAATCGAAGCGGCCGCGGAGGCCGGCAGCGCTGGCAAGCAGGTTGAAGAAGTCCTCATCGGAAAGCTAAAAATCCCGAAGCACGAGGTCCTGCTCTCACTGTCCGAGTTCTACAACCTCCCTTTCATGGAATTCGACGAAAACTCCGCCGTCCCGCGAGGCCTTCTCTGCATACTCGACTTCGGACGCTTGAAGGAAGACCGCTGGTGCCCGCTGGGTATTGACGACGGAGTCGCCGAAGTTGCGGCCTGCCAACCCGACGCCCCCGGCCTGGCCGAGGAGATTAAAAAAACCCTCGGCGTCGAACGGATCAGTTTCCACATCGCACTTTACTCCGACCTTGTAAGGATAATCGAGAACAGCTGGGATATCAACCCCCGGTTCCAGCCGTCTGGCGGGAGGACGCCGCTTGCGAAGGTCAGGACGTTCCTGGCCAACAGGCGCTCGCTTTACGCCTGCTACAGGACCCAGTACGCAAGGGGCCGCACGGGTCTCGCATTCCTGCGTACAGGGTTTTCTTTCATTGCTATAGGTCTTCTTCTCTTTCGCGTTTTCGGGATAGGTCTGGCCGCCCTGGGCGGTTCGTTGCTCGTACTCGCAGGCCTTGTCGGGGCATGGGACGGTTTTAAATGGTATCTGCCGACAAGGAAGATAGGCCATAAGCGGATTGACTTTACTCCTACCAGGTCCACCTGGGGCACGACGGTCCTTGAAGCCTCCGGCGAGAACGCTCCCAGTTTCACCCGCAGCGCTCCTATAGAGGGGGCCGAGGAACTGCGCGTCGGTTGGAAAGATTTATCTCCGGTAATGCGCAGGAGGTTCCTTGCATCCGACCGCACCGACATGGCCGAGGAGAGGACGAAGCTGGCGTATTACCGCACCATCATGGCGAAGGCCAGGACGGGCCTCGCCTTCACCCGCACCGGCTTCGCGTTCGTGGGCCTTGGCGTGACGCTCATCAGGCAGTTCAAGGCCGGCCCCTGGATGTCCCTCGACATATCCCTGTTAGCCATCGGGGTCTTGATGGCGCTCGAGGGCCTGTACTGGTATTTCCCGGGCCGCGGCGCAGGCAACCTTGGCAAGGTCTCCGTGGATTCATCCTGGGAGATGAAGAGCATCTGGGATATCTTTTTCCCGCCCGCGCTGCACGAGATGAATGTCCCCATGAGCCCCGGCGGGTCGCCCGGCATATGGGCCACCACCGGCCTTGCGCTCGAGAGGACCGTGCTCGCGGACAGGCGGAACATAATGGCGCGAATCCGCACGGTAATGGCGAGGTCGAGGACTGGCATGGCCTTAGTCAGGACGGGCGTGGTCATAAGTTCCATCGGCCTGGGCCTTTTGGTGTATTTCGGCGCGGGCAACACGCTTTGGACTGTATTCGACTCGGTTTTCATGCTCTGCGGTCTGGCCTTCATCGCAGACGGCTTTTACTGGCATATACCCGCCGAGAAAGTCAAACGTCAGCTCCCGTTCTCCGGTACCGACCTGGAAATCGCCTTGTCCGATTACGGCAGGCCGGCCAGCGAATGGGGAAGGGCGGTGTTCAGCCATGATGAGTAAGCAGGCGGCCGGGACGCTGGAGCGGTACCGGGGGCTGATAGACCGGGGCATCTTGAACGAAAGAAAAATCAGGAAAGCCGAGATTGCCGCGAACGCGCGCGGGGTGGATATCGAGCACGTGCTGATGAAGGAATACCACGTCCCGAAGAAGGCGGTCCTGTCCTCCCTTGGCGAATGCTACGGCCTCTCCTGCGCCGATTACGACGAACGGCTCCCCGTCCCGCCCGATATTATCGAAGGCCTGAACGCCTTCGATCTGTCTTTCTGGTCATGGTTCCCCTTGGCAAAGGACGGCAACACCGTAACCATAGCGGTCAACAACCCGGACGACCCCGCCTTGACCGCACAGTTTGAAAAATATTATCCGGGTATGGCTGTTAAAATCTGCGCCGCGCTCCGGGAAGATATCCTGTGGTACATAAACGAATACCTCCACGACGTTCCCGGAAAGCTTATAGGCACGGAAAGGACGGGCCTGGCTTACTGGCGCAATACGATGGCGCACTGGAGGACGAAGCTTGCGAGCTACCGCACGGACATGGCGAAGGCCAGGACAGACCTGGCCGCACTCCGGGGGGGGTTGGGTCTGGTCGCGATATCCGACGCCATGATAAGCTCCGGAAAGTTTAAGAACGTCGTGGGCTTGTACGCCCTTTTATTCGCGGGCCTTTCGATTGCGGTCTACGGGCTTGTAAAGTACTTGAGGCTGCGGCATAAAGGCATACGGCCGCCCGGACACCAGACGATAGTGGAGGTCACTTCCGCTACCATACAGTTCCTCGAAAATTATCATTATATCGCGAATGGCGGCTTTGAGGCAGGCCAGACTAAAAGAACGATGCTCGCCCGCCTTGGCGACCTGCTCTATGATTATTCCACTATTCTCTATCCGTCCCCCGCGAGCAGGGAGCGCACGCACCTGGCCAGGGAGCGGAATGTCCTGGCTGCCCAGCGCACCGTCGCGGCCGCGTACAGGACGATATACGCCAGGGCCCGGACGGGCCTTGCCTTCATAAGGACGGGCGTGTCGTTTATCAGCATCGGGCTGGGCTTGATGGGCTACTTCGGCTTCGGGCCGATGACCACGGTGGACTTCGTGCTGATAACGCTTGGAATTTTAATGGCGGCGGACGGGGCGCTCTGGTACTGGCCTGTGCGCAAAGAGCAGGCCGAGCCGCCGAGGTGCCTGCCGGACTAAATGCTGATAAAAAATTAAAAACAGGATAGAATATAAATTACGCGATTAAATGACAGGAGGCGACATAAAATGAGCAAGGGGAAGGTGATGGTGATAGACGATGAAAAAATTGTCGGGGACATGTCGAAGCTCTCCCTGGAGCAGGAGGGCTACGAGGTTGCGACCTTCTTAAATGCCGAGCCTGCCCTGGCTTTGCTTAAAGAGGAAAAATTCGACATCGTGGTCACGGACCTCAAGATGAAGGGCATCGACGGCATGGAGGTCCTGAGGACTGTAAAGGACTTATATCCCCGGACCCAGGTGATAATGATAACGGCATTTGCGAACCTCGACTCCGCGATAGAGGCAATCAGGGGAGACGTGTTCGACTTCTTCCCCAAGCCCGTAAAGATAAAGGAGCTGAAGGCCTCGATCGCCCGCGCGATGGAGAAGGCGGAAGCCGCCGAATAGCCGCTCTTTAAACTAAACCCCGGCTGGCATCATATCTTATTTTTCCCCTTACCCCCTCTTGATTCTTAAGAGGGGGAATTTCCCCGGCGATTAAAACACTTGTAACTATATCATCGCTCCCGGCGTCTTTATTTCCAGGTCGCAGTTTTTTTTAATATTGTGGCAGGATTCGCTGTTTTTTTAGTATAATTAAATATTTAAAAAGCGTTTAAATTATAAAAAGTGAGGCTGATATCAATGTCCGAACAGGAAAAATCAGGGAACGAGGATACGGAGAGGGTCCAGGGTGGATTTCCCGGACGGAAACTGTTTTTGGTCCTGGCTGTTGTCTGCCTGGTTGCCGTCGCCGTATACGCCTTCTCGCATTCAAAGTCCTCCCAAAAGACGCCTAAACCGCCCACCCCCCGCGTGCCGGTAGTAGCCGCGCCCGCGAAAAGAGGAGATATCAGGATATATCTTACCGGGCTTGGCTCAGTGATTCCGCTTAATACCGTGACGGTCAAGACCCGCGTGGACGGGCAACTGATGGCTGTAAACTTCCGCGAGGGCCAGGACGTAAGGAAGGGAGACCTGCTTGCCCAGATAGACCCGCGGCCCTTCCAAGTCCAGCTGACTCAGGCCGAGGGTCAGATGGCACGCGACACGCAAATCCTCGACAACGCCAGGACGGACCTCAAGCGTTATGAAACCTTATGGTCCCAGAACTCCATCCC
>JBARKJ010000100.1:0-3583 GCA_049801375.1 Nitrospirota bacterium
AGCCCGCCGCCCTTGGTGGAGTAAAACGGGTTGAATATGTCCTTCAGCGCGTCCGGCTCGATGCCGCTCCCGGTATCCGAGATGGTCACCGCGAGCATGGTCTTCTTGCCCTTTTCGGTCTTTATCGTGGAGTACAGGAAATCGGAAGGTATGCCCGTTCCAAGCGTCAGCACGCCGCCGTGTGACATGGACTCCACCGCGTTCTTGATAAGGTTCAAGAAAACCCCCTGGAGGCTGGACTCGTCGCCTTCCAGTTCCGGGACGGACGGGTCGTACTCGCGCTTCACCTTCAGTTTAAGCCGCTTAATCTCAGGGGCCATCAGGGTAAGAGACTCGTCGAGGACGCTGTGCAAGTTCAGTTGGGCCGTTCTCGGAAGCCCCGGCCGGGACAGGCCCCGGAGAGATTCCAATATCCCCGTCAGCCGGTCCACCTGTTTTACGATGACGCCCAAATATTCGGCCAGGGATTCCTCGGCTGGGAGCCCTTTTATTTCCTCAAGGAGGAGCTGCGAGGCCCCTTTTATCCCGCCCAAAGGATTTCTAAGCTCATGCGCGACGGAGGCCGCCATCGTGCCCAGGTATGCCAGGCGCTCTGACTTCTTGATCGCCTCCTCCAACTCCCGTAGCCGGGAAGCTTCCCGAAGCGACAACGCTACTCCCAGCGTCTGGCCGTCCGGCCCCTCGATTGGCGAGGCCGAGGCCTCGACCGGGACCATCGTCGCGTCCGGCCTTATAAGCTCCGTGGTGAACCCGGTATGGGGCCTGCCTGACGATAACGTCCGCGATATCAGCCCTGTAAGACCCTGGTTGCCCTTGAAGAATGTCTCCCTGGCCGTCTTCCCAATGGCCTCCGCGGAGAGCATGGCAAGCTCATGGGCGGCACGGTTGGCGCTTTGCAGCTTCAGGGCACCGTCGAAGACCATTATTCCTTCCGGAATCGAGTACAGTATTTCTTCATAGTACTCCGGTGTTCCCGTCTTCGGAAGGGCGGAGGCTAAGTCCTGCGTTTTGGGGGAGGTTTTTTTGGGCATTTAGAGGAGAAGTTTTTCCAGGTTGCCGAAGTGCTCGACGGTTATAATATGCTCCGAGGGCGGGAGCTCTGTATGTTCGTGCTGCCAGGTCATTGAAAAGGGTATAAAAACGGAGCGCACGCCGTTTTGAACCGCCGGGAGGATGTCCGAGCGGGGCGAGTCCCCTATCATCCAGGTCTCGCCGGGCAGGAGCCCCAGCTCTTCCAGCATCCCCCGGAAGATATCCTTGTCCTTCTCCGGCACTACCTTTACATGGTGAAAATATTTTATCAAGGGGGATTTTTCGATTTTACCGAGCTGCTCTTCCGGGTTGCCTTTCGTGTACATTATCATCGTGTACCGGCTGGCGAGTTTGGGCACCGTCTCCTCCACCCCGGGCAGGAGGCTCACGGGGTGGTAAAAGACTTCCTCGCCTATCTTTTCTATTTTTCCCAGCACTTCCAGGCGCGGCGAAGGCGACAGCCAGCGGTATACGTCCGCCATCGACATCGCCTGGCTCTTGGCCCCGTAACCGTATCTGGAGACGTTCTCCATCTCCAGCCTGAGGAGCAGGCTGTCGGCCTGTTCCCGTGGGTGGCCCAGCGACTCCATGAGCGCGACGAATTTTTTATGCGCCTCTATGAAATAACGGTTATTTTCCCAGAGCGTGTCGTCGCAGTCGATTATAAGATTACGCGGAAGCATTGTGGAATTTTAGCAAAGACCCCCGGTCAATTCAAGTTAATTAGGACGTTCCGGCGTTTCCCCAAGCAGGTCTTTCTTGTTAATTCTCTGGTTTATGATAATCGCTTAACGCATAAAAAATTCATAATTAAATTTTTAACTTGATGTTTGGTTATAATGAATATATTATAAGAATCTACTATATTTAACAAAAATACTTATGTTTGCCTACTTTACCAAATCCAATCTTGAGGAAAACAATGGGATACTTATCCAGGAACAGTAGATGGGGGGTGGGACATTTAGGTCTGCTCCCACTCATTGCAATAGCCGTCGTTGCAACCGTGAGAATGCCTGATCCCGCTTTTGCCGCGACCATAGGCTGCGGTCAGTGCCACGGGATCTATAAAAATAACACCTTCGGTTCGGTGTCAACCATATCAGGGATAAAGTCCTACGAGGACATAAATACTCCGCAGACCGATAACCTGTCAAATGGCATGGGCCGCGGTCTTCACGGCATACACATGGACTACTCTTCCGTGAGTTTCGGGAAGAATGGTTCAAGCAGGGGCAACTGCAACTACTGCCACAACAAAAATGTCCATGAAACCGGCTTCGTAACGTTCTCCGGCACTTCGCCGCAGAGTAGGCAAAAAATCAGTTCAGTCGGGTTGAAAGGCAACGTCACGGGTACGGGGATCGCTTCAAACGGCATAGACATCACTCTCATGGATGGGACGGCGACCTGCACGAAGGCCTGCCATAAGGGCACATCAGCGTCTAACCCAGCTCATTGGACCAACTACACCTCCTCAGTCGCGAGGCTTACCTGCAACAGTTGCCATGCGGACGTTAACGGCACTACCGGCACAGAACCTGCCATGTCCGGGAATCACGCGGGGCATCTGGCAGACGGGGTCATCTTGCCGGGCCGCGTCAAGATGAACTCGGCAAACGACGCCGGATGCGCCAACTGCCACTCGACCAATACAGGCGATGGCAAGGCGTCCGTAGATAACGGAACCGTGAAGGCCTACCCGCATTCATCGGACGGCACTAACGTGGTATCTGATAAAGTTACGCTCATGCACAATATCACCTCTGCGGTACAAAATGGCACTAGTACGACATGCATCAGCGCATGCCACCCGAGGAGCTCCACGACCACAACCCCGTCAATAAACATAACCTGGGGCAGCGCCCTGAACTGCAACATGTGCCACTATTATGAGTTAAGCCCCTCCAGCAGCGATAATGACGCAGATGCCACAGGCGCCCTGGCCGGCCAACACGATACGCACTTCGACCGAGGGTTCACATGTGCGGATTGTCATGTACAATTGCCGACCAGCATAGCCACGCACGTAAAATATTCGGGATTCGCAGGGCTTAGCAGCATGCCGCCCAAAGCCGGCAACTCAGGCCTGCTTCCTGCCCTGCATTATTCCGGCGGCCCAAACGGCACCTGCAACTATAACGGCAGTAATAACTCATGCCACTGGATGACTAACAAACAGTGGAGCGACTCGTGGGACAACGGCGGCTGGGGCGGCGGTGGTGGCGGCGGATGGGGCGGTTGGGGAGGCCATTAATAGTTTAGAACACAATCAATAATATAACCAAAGGCCGGACAGTGTTGCCGTTCCGGCCTTTTTTTAGGTATGATGGCTCCAGATATTGGACCGGCCTTTCCACGCCCCTTTCAGAATCCCGGTCTTACCCTGATTTATGCTATAATAGTGGTGTTGGCTATAGCTAAAAATTTGGAGGTGCAGATGAAAACCGACCCCGTATGCGGAATGGACGTGAAGGAGGATGCTCAGTATAATACACTCCACGGGGGGAGAAAGATGTATTTCTGCAGCCGGGATTGTCAGCAGAAGTTC
>JBARKJ010000101.1:0-20617 GCA_049801375.1 Nitrospirota bacterium
TTGAGGATAAGTATTTCGAGCGACATGGAGGCCTTTGCCATAAGGGAAATAAAGAAGGCGGTATCGCACCGGGTCATGGAGCCTGGCCCGTTGTCTCCGTAAAGGACCGCCACCACCTTGTCTTTTATAACCAGCGGGCATGCGACGGCCTCGAGCGGCCTGTCCCCCCCCAGCGCGTCCATCAGCATATCGTTTTTGGGCAGGGGCGTCACGGGCCCTTTATACAGTGATTTTTCTTCAACTACCTCTTTAAATATGCACGGAAGGTCGATTTTTATGGCAAGCCTGGAAATGTCCGTCGCCGCACCGGAAAGAGCGCACCTCCATCCGGACAGTACGCCCTCCTTCACCTTGAAAAGCGCCACCCGCGATAATTTTTCGACAGACGCCATGACCACGGCTTCCGCAATGCTCTCCCTGTCCGAGGGCGACGCCAGCATCTCATATGGCGACCTCGGTGTTTTTGCGGCAAGGGCGGCAACGGATACGGCAGGCCGGGCAGAAGCGGCAGGAGCAGGGACGGGAGCGGGAGGTGCGGGTTTAACCGGCTCGACCTCAGGTTTAACCGGTTCCGCGGCTGGCGGCTCCGGGGCGGTTTTCACATATTCAGGCACGGGTGCGGGTGTTTCCTGAGCGGGCTTTGTCTCCGTCGCCTTAACTGGCTCCTTCGGGAGGTCAATTAGGTCATGCGGCACGGATTTCGCGTCCCAAGTCTCTTCCTCTTCCAGGATAGAGACATACCTCAGATCACGCTTTACGCCGTAATGTTTCTCCAGCGCGTACAGTATCCTTATCTCGGATGCGATATAGCCCTTGATCTCGGTCCCCAGGACAAACCGGAGTTCGTCCACCAGCGCGATATCGTTCGGATCCTTCATCGCGAGGTGGAGCCTCGAGCGCTCCTTCTTTAACGGGAAGATAGTATATTTCTCCGCCAGCTCCGCCTTTACGGCGTCAAGAGCGTCCTGGGGCACTTCCTCGAACTGAGCAGGCTCGGCATACGGCACGCCAAGCACCTTTCCAAGGAACCGGGCCAGGTTCTCCTCGGATATAGCTCCCATCTCGATAAGGTTCGTACCCAGCCTGCCGCCGAAAATAATCTGGCGCTCCAGCGACCTGGCCAGGGTGTCGTTGGTAATAAGGCCTTCCTTTACCATCGCCTCGCCGAGTTTCAAGTTTTTTTCCGTCCCTTCGGATAGTGTTTTGCCATCACCTTATAAAGCTCGCCCGGAGTGGGGACGCCTCCGCCAGGCCTGCCGTAAAACTCCACCGGCCTCTTCCCGTTTACCGCCAGGCGCACATCCTCCACCATCTGGCCGAGGTTCATCTCCACGGTCAGGAATTTTTTCGTGCGGACGCTCGCGTTCCGGTAGACATTATCAGGGAACGGAAAAAGCGTAATCGGTCTGATAAGACCCACCTTCTTCCCCGCGTTTCTCATCTGCCGGACTGCCGACTTTGCTATTCTCGCCGCGGTGCCGTACGCGGTTACAATCAGCTCCGCGTCATCCACCATGAACTCTTCCGCCATTGTCTCTCTATTTTTCATGCGGATATATTTTTTATTAAGGAGCAGGTCCATTCTTTCGAGTTCGCCCTCTCCCATGAAAAGCGATTTCACAACGTTCGGCTCCCGCCCTTCACATCCCGTAAGAGCCCAGCTCTTGTCGAACTTCTTAGGCTTCGGGACCTTGAGCTTCACCGGCTCCATCATCTGGCCCAGTATGCCGTCCGCCAGTATCATCACCGGGGTACGGTACTCGTCCGCCTTATCGAAGGCCTTTACCACCAGGTCATACGCTTCCTGCACGCTCGCGGGAGCATAGACCAGCATATGGTAGTCTCCGTGTCCGCCACCCTTAACCGCCTGGAAATAGTCCGCCTGCGACGCGGATATATTGCCAAGTCCTGGGCCGCCTCTCTGGACGTTTACTATAACCGCAGGCAGTTGAGCCCCCGCCAGAAAGGATATCCCTTCCTGCTTCAAACTGATGCCGGGAGACGATGAAGAAGTCATGGCCCGCGCCCCGCAGGCGGACGCGCCAAAGACCATGTTTATGGCCGCCACTTCGCTCTCGGACTGGAGGAATACCCCGCCCACTTCCGGCATCCTCCTCGCCATGTATTCCGGTATCTCGTTTTGAGGCGTGATGGGATAGCCGAAAAAGAACCGGCAGCCGGCCTGGATAGAGCCTTCGGCCAGTGCCTCGTTGCCCTTTAAAAGGACGGTATTTACGCTCATGGATAATCCGCCTCCCAGAAATCGAACTGTATGTCCACCGTCCCGGTCTTCAGCGGCGCCGGTCCGCTTGCCTGCTCCGCCAATCCTCCAATTCCCGGTTGCATCGTCTGGCCCGGCTGCGTCGCCATGCCTGGTTGCATCGCAATGCTCGGCTGTATCGTCTGGCCGGTCTGTCCGGAAGTGTCGCCGGCGCTATCAACCTCGTATTCGAAGCTCCCGGGCCCGCTCCTGACATCCATGGAACCGCCGCCGGGAACAGTGGTAGGCGGGAGGTTGGAAGGCGCCTTGAATACGAAGCGGACGGGGGAGCCTGTATTATTCCTCAATTTGCCCAGGTATTCCTTCTCTTGGGCTTTATTCTGTTGCGCGGTTATCTTCGCCTCGATGTCCTCCTGCCTCTTCGCCTCCGCCTCGGCCTCCACAGCATGTTTCGCCCGCTCCGCCTGGACTTTCGCCTGCTCTTTGTCGTAATCCTCTATAGACTTTATCTCCGCGCTTGCGGCCTGGGCAAACGCCGTGCCGGGATAGTTTTTAATTATCTCCTTGAAAGATTCCTTTGTAAAAGCTTTAAACGCGGCGTAATATACGGGGCTTACTTTCTTCAGCTTCTCTTCCGGCATCTCCCGTATGAGCGCCGCCATAAACCGGCTTTTCGGGAACCGGCGGTAGAAACTTTTAAACGCCTCGCCTGAGTCGTCCTTCCTTGCCTGGGCCAAGGCGATGATTTCCGGCGTCAGCACCCACCGCGCCTGCATCCCCGCGGATATGTTGTTCAGCTCCCGGGGCGGGAGCTTTTCGCTCCAGAAGAGGTCGGAATAAAGCTCTCCCGCCGTAACACTCGCCGCCTCATGTCCCGCATCGTTGACGACTAAAAACGTCATGCCGGGAAGGACGCCGTCATTTTCGCCCAGGTTAATCGATACCGTGCCCGCGTCCCTGTCCACGGCCGTAACCGTCCCTACCGGAAAACCCTGAATCATCGGCCTCGCGCCCATGAGCACGACAGCCATTAAAATCAACAGAAAAAAACTGAGATACTTCATAGACGATTACTTCTCGAATACCTCTATAGCGCCGTCCGGGCAGATCAAGGAGCACATACCGCAGCCGGTGCATTCTTCCTGCTCGGTCGCGATAATGGCATAAAAGCCGAAGCTGTTATACTCGTTGCCCTGCTTCAAAAGGCCTTTCGGGCACATGGCCGTACACAAAAGGCAGCCCTTGCACCTCTCCCTGTCCACCTTAGCCTCAGACAACCCCGCCTCCTCTTTTCACAAGCTCCGCCGCATGCGCCGAAGCCGCGCTCGATTCGTCATCTCCCAGCATCCGCGCCACTTCCCGCACACGCTCGTCTTTATCGAGTTTATGTATGGACACCTTCGTCCTTTTCCCGTCGGTTTTTTTCTCCACCACGAAATGCTCGCCCGCCTGGGACGCGATCTGCGGCAGGTGCGTTATGCAGAGCACTTGACGGCCTATTGCCGCCTGCCTGAGTTTTCTCCCAACGGCTACCGCGGTCTTCCCGCCGATGCCGGAGTCAACTTCGTCGAATATCAAAGTCGGCACCCTGTCCGCGCCCGATAGTATAACCTTCAGCGCCAGCATCACGCGGGAAAGCTCACCGCCGGAGGCTACTTTCGACAGGGGTTTAAGCCCTTCGCCCGGGTTTGCCGAAAACAAGAACTCCGCCTTCTCCATGCCCTGCGGGCCCGGCTTCTCCTGGGGGTAAAACTCCACTTTAAATTCGGCCTTCTCCATCCCCAGTTCGGCTAGTTCACTACGTATCTTCACACCGAAATCCTTTGCCCCCGCCTTGCGCCTCTCCGAGAGATTCCGGCCAAGTGATAGAAGCGCGGCTTCAGCCTCCGATATTTTCGCCTTCAGCCCGTCCAAATCCTCTTCCGCGCCAGCCAGACTGCTTAGTTCCTCCTCAAGCCCGTCCCGATAAGAAAGCACCTGCCCTACCGTCTCGCCGTATTTTTTTTTCAGCCTGGAAATAACGTCCAGCCTCCCCTCGACAAGGGAAAGCCGCTCAGGGTCCGCCTCAAGCGTCCGCTCGAAGTCCCTGACGGCGGAGCATGCCTCCGTGAGGGATACCTCCGCGCTCTCGACCAGCCTTAACGTCTCCCCAAAAGAGCCAGTGAGGCTTTCCATCTCCTTTACCGCCTTCTTGGCCTCACCCACGGCGGTTAGCGCGGGAGAATCCGAATCCCTGAGGCACGCCAGGACGTCCTGGGATAGCGCCCGGAGCCTGTCCGCATGCATGAGTCTTGAACGCTCCGAGTTCAGGTCGGCCTCCTCGGACGGGGAAAGCTCCGCCTTGTCTATCTCGTCCCTCTGGAACAGAAGCAGGTCCAGCCTCTGCGCCCGCTCGCGCCCGCCGGCCTCGAAACCGCCGAGTGCGGCCCGCAGTCCTGAGAGTTCGCGGTACCTTTCGATATACGAAGAATAAAGCGCTGATGCCTGGCAGAACTCGTCCAGGAGTTTAAGCTGCCTGTCAGCCTTCAGGAGGGACTGATGGTCGTGCTGGCCGTGGATGTCGGCAAGATGCTCTCCGATTTCCTGGAGTGCGGAGAGGTTGACAAGACAACCGTTTATGTAAGCCCGTCCGCGTGGAAAAATAAGCCTTCTTACCACCAACTCGTCCTCCGCGGGCAAGCCCCTTCCCCGAAGGAGTGCTTTGACCTCCGGAAAGCCGGAGAGGTCGAATATCCCTTCAACTGCCGTCTCGCCCGCTTCCGCGCCGCCGTCTGCCCCGGCGCCAACCCTTGCAAATTCCGCCCCTGCCTTCCCCCCAAGGAGCGCGCCTACCGCGTCGGCGAGGATGGATTTCCCCGCCCCAGTCTCGCCGGTCAGACAGGTGAGACCGCCGGAAAGAGAGATATCCAGCTTCTCAATGATGGCGAAATTTTTTACCGAAAGCTCTTTTAGCACTTTATCTCATCTCGTTATCTCATCTCGTACCAGGACATCTTCGTCGTGAAATCCCAGTTCGTGGCGCACGGGCTGCATGTAGCTATGTCGATGCTTGGCGCGGACCTGGCGTTGTCAATGTATATGTCCGTGACCTCACCCGGTTTTATGGTGACTTCCGCCGAATAAGTGCGCCAGATGGGAGTGGTGTCCCAGGAGGATTCGTCCTTGTAAGGCATCCTCACCGAGACCTTGTAGTTGCCCGCAGGCTCATTCCGGCAGAACCTGGACATCATGTAGATGCTCTGGAACTGGGCCATCGATATGGTATCGCTGCCGAAGGCTATATCGCTGTTGGGAAGCTGGCTCCACCATACCCGGATGCCCCCGTAAAGGCGGATAAGTTTCACGTCCACCTTCGCGACAACGTTCTCCTTGACCTCCACCTTCTGGGTGTAATCCTGGTACCCCGCCAGTTCCAGCCTTATGGCGTGCGTGCCCGTCTTTAAATTTTTTACCGTCGCAGGGGTTGTTCCCGCGTTGTCCCCATCCACGTACAGCGTAGCCGCCTCCGGGTCGGTCGTTACCTGCAGCCCTCCGGGGGCCGGCGGCAGCGCGCCCGCTATGGCCACGACCATCTTGTCGGAGAGCTGATCCACCATATCGAACATGGCGTCTTCCTTCGATTGGGCCTTGTCGATGAATTTTATCGTTCCGCTCTTGACGTCATAGACCCGGACGTCGATCCTGAACCGGCCGCCGAATACTACGAAGTCCCCGGTGACCGCATAAGCTGCGCCGAGGTCCGCCGCCGCCTTCAGCGAGTCCTCCACGCTCGGCGCGCCTCCGACAAGCCCTAACCTGGAAATCGCCGCGGAAACCTTTTGCGGGTCCACCACATCGACGTTTTTAAGTCCGGCCAGATTAGTGGCGAACATTGCCGAAAGACCGGAGGCCAGTCCGTTCTGCTGAGGCTGTCCGTTATTTTTGAAAGGGAAGAATGCCATCTTCGGGTTGTCGCAAAAACCGAGAGCGGGGAAAAACAATATAAGCAGAAGGATGGATAGAAAAAGTGATTTTCTCATAGATACGTATTTTACTTCAAGGACGCGGGCTTGGCAAGGGGAATGTAGGCCGGGAATTACGCGGCGGAAAACTGGGCCCCGCTCTCGAGGGCAGGAAGGCGGATGATGAAGGTGGCGCCCTTCCCGGGCTCGCTTTCGACATCTATGACGCCGCCGTGGTCGTTTATCACTCTGTCAACGACCGAAAGTCCCAGCCCCGTACCTTCCCAGTCAGACTTGGTGGTATAAAACGGGATAAAAATTTTGCTGAGAGCTTCTTTCTCAATGCCGATGCCGGTATCCTTCAGCTTTACCTCGACATAGTCGCGTTGCGAAGGCGGACGGTCCCGGAGAAGCTCGGCTTTCGAGTTGCCCTTGGTCTTGGTTACCCGGATGACTATATCGCCTCCATGAGGCATGGCGTGGAGCGCGTTCACCAGAAGGTGGGAGAAAACCTCCTCCATTTCTTCCGGCGACGCCAGAACCTCCGGAATATCCGGCTCCATGTCCAGCCGCACCTTTATGTTATTCTTCATGAACTGCGTGGACATTGTCCGAATCGACGCTTTTATGGACGAGGGCAGGTGGATTGGCTTTTTCTCCCTTTTTATCCTGCGCGAGAAGAGGTTAAGGTTTGTGACTATCGCGTTTATCCTGTCCACATCGGACATTATCTTCCCTATATACTCGCGTCTGGGGTCGTCCTCATCCAATTCGTCTATCATTATCTGGGAATAGAGCGCGATTGAATTTAACGGGTTCCTTATCTCATGCGCCATCCCGCCGGACATCTCGCCAAGCGAGGCCAGGTTTGTCTGATGGATAAGCCTGTCCTGGGTCTCCATTAAATCCCTTGTCCTTTCCTCCACTTTTCGCTCAAGCTCGCGGTTAAGCTCCTGGACCTCTTCCTGGAGGTGTTTCGCCTTTATCTCGGCGCTCCTTATCCTCAAGGTATCCCTTACCACCGTCAGTATCTGGTCTTTCACGAAAGGCTTTATCACGTAGTCGGACGCGCCGGCCTTCATCACCGAAGCGGCCACTTCCTCGCTCCCGCGCCCGGTTACCATTATTACGTATACTTCTTCGGAAAATGTCTTTATCTGTTGCAGGGCTTCCAGGCCGGTAATATCCGGCATCATGTAGTCCAGAAGCACCAGATCGGGTTTGTCTTCTTTGACATATTGGACGGCTTCGGTCCCGTTATAGGCGGAAATAACTTCGTACCCGGCGAGTTCGAGGATTTTAGAAAGGACCTTTACAATATCCTGTTCGTCATCGACAACAAGTATTTTTTCGGACATCCAAACTCCTGCTTCACTTATCTAATTATTTTATATCAAGAAGGAAACTATAAAGCCCCGCCTGCGAACCCCCCCGCTTTTTGAACCTTCGAAGATTACAATAATAAAATAAACCTGTCAATAAAATCGAGCATAAAATATGAGCGTTACTACTCAGAATAATTACAATTTGACTTTTAATATGAGAAAAAATATGATTTTAAAGCATTTCGGTAATCATTATTATACCATATGGAATGATTATTAACGGAAATGTCAGTAAGATTTAATATAAAATCATTTACTGTGGGGAGGGCCCTCTTACTACCTGAACCATATCGTCCGGGCGTATCCATTTTGAGAATGCCCGCTGTATATCCGCGCCCGTGAGCTTTTTGTATTTTTTTGCGGCGCGCACGGGTTCATCAAGGGGCAGGTCGTTGACAGCCCGGCTCAGGAAGCCTTCAGCTATCTGGTCTATACTCGCTTCCGAAAGTGGAATCTCGCGGAGGACCAGCGCCTTGGTCTGCTCAAGCTGGTCTTTCGGGACGCGGGTCTTCCGCATCTGGCCGAGATCGCGCGCCACTATCGCGGATGCCCTGGAAACTTTGTCCGGATCGCACGCAAAGATGGCACTGTAAACAGACCTCAGTTTGCCAGCATCAAGTCGAGAATCTACAAAATACACAAGCCCGGTGTTTTCCCTCAAATCCTGGTAGAGTTTCGTCGCATAAAACGCACCGCCCAGAACATTATTTCCAAGCTGCAGGGCATAATAATCCGGGTCTGTACGCTTCAGTCGCAGCGTTTGTGCCATCATGACGTTATCCTGCACGCGACTGGCATCAGGAACTGTCAGGTAGGACGGCTTGTTATTAGGCACCGAAGGAAGGTCAGTTGCCGGCTTGGGCCCTTTGGCGCCCCAGCCGCTAAAATATTTCCCGATAACATTCCGGGCTTCTTTCGGGGTAATTTTGCCGACCACCACTATTGTAGCCATATCGGGCCTGAAGACACTGGAATAGTATTCCTTCACGTCATCAAGGGTCAAAGCTGAAACGTTTTGAGGTTTGGCATACCGCAGACCGGGGTCGGTTTTCGGGAACAGGCCCTCTTTTAAGGCCTGTTGGGCCAGAAAGCTGGGGCTCTGGATCTCGCCCTCAAGAGATGCAGCCGTCTGTGTGCGAAGTATATTGAACGCATTCTGGGGCAGGGCGGGATGGAGCTCGTTGTCGGCTAAGAGCTCGACTCCACGATTGAAATGGTCCGGCAGCACCTTTAAAGAAAAATCAGCGCCTGCCGACTCCGTCGCACCGATATCATCCAGGGCCTTCTGAAACTGTATCCTGTCCAGCGAGGTGCTGCCGTACGAGAACAGTTGGTCCAATAAAGAATCCGCTCCGTCCTGTCCTTTGGGTGTCTGCATTTTCGCGTTATTCTTTACGCGGCCGTATATGCTTATCGTGTTGCTTATAGACTCCGGTTGTACGATGAGACGCAGGCCGTTCGGCAAAGTGCTGACCACCGGGTGGAGTGATGAATGCGGCACCGAAAGCCGGGCCAGGGCCTTTGCCGCCCAACCCGGAAGAGTTATATGAATAGACGGCGTGACCGTGGTTTTTTCCTCTCCGCCAAATCCCTTGGACGAAACGGGCTTGCCGGAGACCTCAGGAGTGAGAACGGCCTCCACGGAAGCACCCATCTGCAAGTACCTGGCAGCCACCCGGTTAACGTCTTCTACCGTTACTTTCTGTATGGCTTTTATGTCGTCGTCGGGGGACTCTCTGCCTTCTACCGCAATCGCCTGCGACCAGCTTGAGGCAAGCCCGGATATGGAATTTTTCCTGAACTCCGCATCGGTCACCTCATGAAGCTTGGCGGCAGAGACCAGGTCCGCCGAGACACCCTTTTTTATCGTAGAAAGCAGCACGTTACGCATCTCGGTGAGGAGTTTTTCGCTGTCAGCTCCCGATGGGAAAGCGGCGATGGCATAACCCAGCCCTGATTTACGAAGGGGTGAAAGCTCGAATCCCGCAAATAGCGCCTTGCCTTCCGGGACCAGGGAGTACAGGTCTCCCCGCTCGCTGGAGAGGACGTCCGCGAGCACCACGGATGCGGCATAATCCGGGCTGTCATAGCCGGGCATTCTGAAAGCCAGAGAATCCATGCCGTAGGAGCGGTCCGTCTTCATATGTATGGAAGCCTGCTTTACCGGCCCCAACTGGATTTCGGGCCGTGCCGGGAGTTTTCTGGCCGGGATGCCGCCAAAGAGGCTTTTTATTTTCTTCAGAGTGGCACGAGGGTCAACGTCTCCGCATACTATCAGGACGGCATTATTAGGCGCATACCAGGTGTTATAAAATTTTCCGAGCATCGCGCCGGTGGTCTTGTCAAACGAGGGACGGGTACCCAGGGCGTCGTGTTCGTATGGGGTCCCGGCAAAAAAATTATTCAGGAGCGTCGTGTAAAAAATGTATTCCGGGTTCGAGAGGTCCTGTGCCACTTCCTGCTCAATGGCGCCCCGTTCCTCGGCCCATAATTTCTCCGTGTCCAGGACGCCTTTCATCCTTATAGCCTCTATATGCAGGGCTATGTCCAGGTCCTCAGCCGGGACGCTAAAGGAATACTGTGTTACGCTCTGCTGCGTGTCGGCATCGAAATCACCGCCCATTTCCGCGGTTATACGCGCAAGCTGGTCGGCTGAAAGACCGGGATTCCCCCTGAACATCATATGCTCCTGCGCGTGGGCCATGCCGGGGAACCCGGAGGGGGCCTCATCAGAGCCGACAATATAATTGACTGTCGTTGTCGCTACCGGAACCAGCGGGTCGCGGACGACCACCACGCGAAGTCCGTTTGAAAGGGTCGAGCGGAGCACCTCTTGGGCCTCTGCATGCTCGGCCAGAGCAATCACGGCAAAAATTACTAGCACGAAAGTTAAAAACTTTGAGAGCGGATTTTTCATGGTGTTAAATACTCCCGGTTTCCAAGAGGCGCAAGTCATAATTATGCATACCCGGAATTATATGAGCTTTCTATCCAGAGAGCGGTACTGGATAGCTTCGGCGACGTCTGGCGCCTGTATCGTCTCCCGGTTATCGAGGTCCGCAATCGTGCGGGCGACTTTTATTATCCGATTATATGCGCGGGCTGAAAGGCCCAGCCGTTCCACGGCGTGTTCCAGCAGGGAATGGGTCTTGTCGTCAACGGCGCAGAAGCGTTTCAAATGCCGCGGCTTCATCTGGGAATTACAGTAGATGCCGTCTTCGCTGAGCCTCTTTACCTGTATGTTCCGCGCCTTGTTCACCCTGTCTCGCACCCTTTCCGAGCTTTCCCCCGGACGGTCGTCCGAGAGGTCCCGGTACTTCACGGACGGGACTTCCACGTGCAGGTCTATCCTGTCCAGCAGAGGGCCCGACACCCGCGCCCGGTAGCGCTGTATCTGGTTCGGGGTGCAGGTGCACTGGTGGATCACGTCCGTATAGAACCCGCATGGGCAGGGGTTCATAGCCGCGACAAGCATGAAGGAAGCGGGAAAGGTTATGGACGCCGTTGCGCGCGATATCGTTACCTGCCTGTCCTCCAGCGGCTGGCGGAGCACCTCGAGGGCATTTCTGTGGAACTCTGGCAGTTCGTCCAGAAAAAGCACCCCGTTGTGCGAGAGGCTCACCTCGCCGGGCTTGGGATATGCGCCGCCCCCGATGAGACCGGCGTCAGATATGGTATGGTGCGGGCTGCGAAACGGCCGGGTAGCCACAAGCGGCCTGTCCGACGGGATAAGCCCGACCACGCTATGGACCTTCGTAGTCTCGATTGCCTCATTGAAGCCCATTTCAGGGAGCACGGTAACGAGCCTTTTGGCGAGCATGGTCTTTCCAGAGCCGGGCGGCCCTATCATCAGTACGTTATGCCCGCCCGCCGCCGCTATCTCCAGCGCCCTTTTTACGTGTTCCTGGCCCTTTACCTCCGAGAAGTCCTCCAGATACCGGGAGTTCTCCTGGAACAGGCGGGATATATCCATATTAAATTTTTCGAGCTGATTACCCTCCCGGAAGAACTCCACAACGGAGACCAGGTCTTTCGCTCCGAATACGTCTATCCCGCCAACGACAGCCGCCTCTTTTGCATTCTCATAGGGCAGAATCAGCCCTTTAAAACCCTCCGCGGCGGCCTTTACCGCCATCGGGAGCGCACCCCGCACCGGCTTTATCCGCCCGTCCAGAGATAATTCGCCGACTATCATATATCCCGTAAGGCTGTCCTGCTCGAGAAGCCCTTCCGATGCGATAATCCCCAGCGCAATGGGAAGATCGAAAGCCGAACCCTCCTTCTTGACGTTCGCCGGGGCCAGGTTTATCACTATCTGCTTAAGGGGGAACTCGAAGCCGTTATTCTTAAGAGCGGCGCGGACCCGGTCCTTGCTCTCCTTGACCGCCGCGTCGGGGAGTCCCACGGTTGCGAAATAGGGTAGCCCCCTGGCCGTGACGTCAACCTCGACGTCAACGACGTAAGCGTCTATCCCCATTACCGCGCTGGAAGTTATCTTGGAAAGCAGATTATCACCTTTTAATGAAAAATTAAGGAATTATAACCGTAAATAAGAGTAAACCGCAAGCCATTTATAACCGGAAAAGGTTTGACTTGCAATTTTTAATTATATAAAATACGGTACTGCAATTTTTCAGGTCTTCAGGCGTATCCAAGAAAGGCGCGATGGAAGAGCTATTCCAAAAGAGCCAGGACCAGACGACAAGCCAAGCGGAAGAAACAGTCCAGGTCCCGGAGAGCGAGCTTAAGGCCGTACGCGACCTGCTGCTTGCACTCATGAAGACCAAGCGCGCATTCGAGATGTACCCGGCCAATAATCCCATCCTCATGAAGTTCCAGGACGACTTGAACCGGATGTTCGACGAATTCCTCGATGACCTCGACAGACTGTCACTGCTCATCCGACAGCAGGAGATTCTGTACAAAGGACAGCCCGTCTACAAAAGCGGGGAGAAGGACGAAAGCTTGTCCCTGCTTTTTTACAAGGACGGTCTCCGCGAGATTACCTTCACGCAAGGCTTCTCCCGGGAAGAGCTGATGGCCTTCATGGACGTCATAAGGACGAGACCGGATGCGACCGGCGAGAACTGGGACGACGACATAGTTACCCTTCTCTGGGAGAAGGACTTCATGCATCTCCGGTACTACGTGATCGAGGAGTTCGCGGAAGGCGAGGCGCTCTCGGAAGAAGAAGTCCAGAAACTGCTCTCCAGACAGACACCTGAAGGAGACCTTTCCGAAGCATACAAGGATGCGGCTACCGGGGACGAGGCGAAAGAGATATTCTCCCCGCTGGAATCTATCTCCATGGGCTTCAGGGGCGTTTTCAGCCTCGGCGAAGAGGAGGTGAACTCCCTCAAGGAGGAGATAGACAGTCTGACGGATGAGAAGTTCCTGGACGACGCGATTTACTGCCTCTTTGAGAGCCTGTGGATGGAAAAAGGCGCTCGCGATTTCGAGATGGTCGTCGGGAGCCTGGAGTCCGCGCTCTCCTATCTCGTGCATACCGCCGGTTTCCGTACCGCATCCTTTATCCTGAAGCGATTCAAAGAACTTGCCGGCGGCAGCGATGGATTTAATCAATATGAGGTCGAACGCCTGAAATCGGCGGTTACCCGAGCCGGGAGCGAGGCCAGAACAAAGAACATAGCCGACGTGCTGAACAGCGGCAGGACGATAAATACGGATGATTTCCGGCAGTATCTGGAACGGCTCGACAAGGCGTCTATTATCCCGCTGTCCAACCTGATGGGCGAGATACAGGACATAAGATACCGCAAGACACTCATAGAGGCGCTGGTATCGCTGGGGAAGGATAATATAGAAGTCCTGGCGGCGGGGCTTAAGAGCGGACAGTGGTATATAGTCCGAAACGTTGCGGCTGTCCTGGGCAGGATTGGCGACAAGAAGGCCCTGGAATACCTGAAACAGGCTGTAAAACACCCGGAACCGAAAGTCCGCCGGGAGGTGGTACGCGCCCTGGGAATGGTGGGCGGCCCGAAGGCGGGCGAGATACTTCTCCAGGTTTTGGACGACATCGACCCCCAGATAAGGATGGCGGCGCTAAGATACCTGCCGCAGGCCCAGAATTACTCCGTCCTGGACGTGATCATAGAGGTGATAACACGCCCGGATTTCAACGAGAGGGCGAGTTCCGAAAAGAGGGTGTTCTTTGAGGTCCTGGCGGAGATAGGGCAGGAAAGAGTCATGCCGTTTATGATAAAACTCCTCAAGAGAAGGGGTTTCCTGTTCGGAAGCGCAAAGAACGAAGAGATGCGCGTCTCCGCGGCGTACGGCCTTGGGAATATACATCATAAAGATTCCATCCGTGCACTTCAGGCCGAGTCTTCACATGCAAAGAAGGGAAGCGCGCTCCATGAGGCCATATCCTACTCCGTGCACAAGCTGGCCGGGCCGGACGGGATGAGGCTGGAGAGTTAATTATGGCGGAAACCATCGTCACACCGTTCAGGATTGAAAACAGCGAGTCGGTCGCAAAAAACGCCCGAACGCTTATAAACCAGTTCCATATCCTGCTCCGCACCAGCCAGATACACGATATAGGAAACATCGCTCTCGTACGCCCCGTCACGAACCTTATAAGCGCGGTGGAAGGGATTTTTCAGGCTACTTCCGAGTTCATTCTGAAACACAGGGGTGAATATCTCTACATAGATGATGTCCGCGTCCGGTACGACATTGATGACATGGTGAGCTATGAGTTTGTCTCGCGCGTCATGAAGGAAAAAAAGATCGGTTCCTTGACCTTTCAGAGTCCGATTTCAAAAGACGATTTAAAGAAGGCCGCTTATACTCTGAATTCCTTCATCCCTCCCGGCCCTGAAGGGTCCGAAGAGGAGTTGAACAGACGGCTCAAGGAAAACGGGGTTAGTTCTATCTGGGCCGGCCCCCTGGAGGAGGCGGAGCAGATAAAATACGACGACCTGGCCGACCAGCGTAAGATGGCGAAGAAGGCTTACTTCCTGGCTGTCTCCGTCGCAAAAGGCGTGATGAACAGCATAAAGAGCGAGCAGCCCACGCACTTAAAAAAGGTCAAGCGTGTCATCCAGGGCATTGTCGATATCATTCTGAATGAAGAGGCGTCTCTTTTGGGCCTCACGACGATAAAGGATTTCGACGAATACACCTATAACCACTGCGTGAACGTAAGCATCCTCGCCATGACCATAGGACAGAAGCTGGGTCTGGACAAAAATACGCTTACGAAGCTGGGTATAGCGGCGCTTTTCCACGACATAGGCAAGGTGGACGTCCCCATCGAGATACTGAACAAGCCATCCGCCTTCACGGACGACGAATGGACGGTCGTCCGCAGGCATCCCCAGATGGGGGTGAAGGCGATATCGAAAATACGCGGGCTTAATGAGCTTGCTGCAAGCTCCATGGCGGTCGCATTCGAGCACCATATCTCCTACGACCTGAACGGATATCCTGTAACTAGAGAGAAGAGGATGCCGAATTTCTTCTCGCGCATAGTTTCCATAGCCGACCAGTACGACTCCATGACCTCGGCCCGCGTTTATTCCAGGACACCTTACACGCCAGACAAGGCCCTTTCCCTTATGATGGAGCGAAGCGGCAGCCAGCTCGACCCCCTGCTCTTTAAAATATTCGCCAATATCATCGGCATCTATCCGATCGGGACGCTCGTCATGCTGGATACAAGGGAGCTGGGACTGGTGTTCGAGTCGAACCCTAACCCGGAAAAGCTGGACAGGCCCAAAATAATACTTATTACCGATTCCTCCGGGAAGCGAATAGCAGGCAAGACCGTGGACTTAGGCGACAAGGGACAGTCCGGGACACACAAGCGAAGCATCATAAAGGCGCTGGACCCGAAAAAATACCGGATAAACCTCGCGGAATATTTTCTTTAAATCTTTTCTTTTTCTGCTAAAATTAAGCCATGCAACTCGACCTATTCAATTGCAAGACGGCCCAGTCTTCCGTATGGACTGTTAAAATTGACGGAAAAACAATCAGTTACACCCTGCGTAAATCCGCAAGGGCGAGGCATGTCTGGCTCCGGTTCGGCATTGGCACGGGTCTGGAGGTGGTCGCACCCGCCAGGATGCCGCTTGCAGAGCTGGACCGGATACTTGTAAAGAAGGGTTCCTGGATAGGGCGGCACATGGCCCTGCCGGGGACGATGGAGAGGCCGGTACGCTTGCAACCGCTCGGGAACGGCTCAAAGCTCCGTTATTTGGGGGAGGAGCATAAGCTCCGGGTCCATGTAAACGGGAGCGCGGGGAAAGTCCGGATCGCCGGAGGCGAGATACTGGCCGAGGTGCCGCCGGGCGGGCCGGATGTGGTTAAGGAAGTCCTTGAAAACTGGTATAAAAATATGGCCCGCAAGGTAATCGGAGAGAAAGTCAATAAATTATCGGGTGGCCGGAAGGTGGGCCGTATCTGTATCCGCGACCAGAAGACCCGTTGGGGGAGCTGTTCGGCCAAGGGGAATTTAAGCTTCAACTGGCGGCTGATAATGGCCCCGCCCAGGGTAATAGAATACCTTGTAATACATGAGCTTACCCATCTGGACCAGCCCGACCACTCAAAGAAGTTCTGGAACAAGGTCGCGGCCCGCTGCCCGGATTACGAGGAGCGCGAGGCCTGGCTGAAGATGCACGGCCTGGGGCTCTGGCCGGCCTGATTTTTCACGTGGAACGTTGAAAATCGGAAATCATCCTGTTTGCAGCCTAACTCATTGTAAATAAAGTTAAATTCTATTTTATTCCCCTCGAAAACGCGTGTAACTAAAACGGCCTTTCACCCCCCTAAACGTCTCAAAACCCCCACCATATGTAATGTAATTTTAAATGGCCCTTGCCACCGTCAGGACGTACACTTTCTCCGCGCCGGCATTATTTAAAACCTTTGCGCACTCGCGGACTGTCGCGCCGGTGGTGTATACGTCGTCCAGCAGGAGCACGCGTTTTTCCTTGAATTCCTCCGGCCTCTCTACCGCGAACGCGCCCTTCACGTTCTCCTCGCGCTCGGCAGGGTCAAGCTCCACCTGCGGGCGCGTATAGCGAGTCCTCACCAATCCATCTAAAGATAGAGGAATCGAGAGACCCTCCGCCGCGTGCTTCGCCAGAAACAGCGACTGGTTGAATCCCCTTTTAGCCAGCCTTCGCCTGTGCAGAGGTACTGCCGCCGCGACGTCTGCGTCCGGAAAAAATTCCATCGCCGCGTCCGCCACAAGCGGCCCGAGGAATTGGTGCATCGCCTGGATACCCCTGTACTTGTAGAGGTGAACGGCAGCCTTCAGCGTGCCCTTATACTCCGCCGCCGACCTTGCCGAGTGATAATAAGTCTCATGGGAGAGGCAATCGAAGCAGGGGTGGTCGGAGCCGGAGCCATCCGGGAAAGGCATGCCGCAAATTGTGCAGAACGGGGATTTAATCGGTCTTACGTCGCTGGCGCATGCGGTACAGAAAAAGCCGGTGGACCGGCCTCCGGCCTCCATCCCGCCGACTGCGATCGACCGTCCGTGGCCAAGCGGCTGACCGCACGAGCGGCAGAGCCTGGGGTACAGCGCGTCGATTAAAAAACCGACAAGGTTAGCCATGGCAGATAAGGCTCTGGCCTGTCATCTCTTCCGGTTTTTTAAGACTCATGACTTCGAGTATGGTGGGGACGACATCGGCCAGCCTTCCGCCGTCTTTCAGCGCGTAACCTTCATGACATAATATAAATGGGACTCTATTCGAGGTGTGCGCGGTATACGGCTCTTTCGCCTTTGGGTCGTACATTCGCTCAACGTTCCCGTGGTCGGACATGACAAACGGCACGCCTCCCGCCGACAGAACTTCCGGGACGATGCGCGAGAGGCAATTGTCAACAGTCTCGCACGCCTTTATCGCAGCACTCATGATACCGGTATGGCCCACCATGTCCGGGTTTGCAAAATTCATTATGATGACGTCATACTTCCCGGACCGGATGCGGCTTACCACCTCGTCCGTTACCTGCACCGCGCTCATCTGGGGCTTTAAGTCGTAAGTCGCGACCTCCCTGGGCGAGGGTATAAGGCAGCGGTCCTCATTTTTAAATGGGGTCTCCACGCCGCCGTTAAAGAAAAACGTGACGTGCGCGTATTTCTCCGTCTCCGCAATGCGTAGCTGGGTAAGGCCGTTTTCGGATACTACTTTTCCGAATATATTCTCCATGCTCACCGGTGGGAACGCAACCGGGAGGCCGAAGGTCTTATCGTACTCCGTCATGCATACGAAGCTGGAAAATTTTGGCCGCTCTTTTCTTTCGAACCCGCCAAAATCGTCCAGCGCCAGCGCGCGCGTAATCTCTCTCGTCCTGTCCGTGCGGAAGTTGAAGAAGATTACGCTGTCGTTATCCTTCATTGTGCCGATGGGTGTCCCGTCCCCCTGGACTATTACCGTCGGCGCGATGAACTCGTCCGTCTGGCCCTTTTTGTACGATTGCCTGACGGCCTCGTCAGCCGTTTCAGCCTGCTCTCCAATGCCCAGGACCATCGCATTATAGACCTTCTGCACCCGCTCCCAACGGTTGTCCCGGTCCATCGCGTAATATCTTCCGGAGACGGTACCGACCTTTGCCATATCTTCCAGGCCTTCGTATTCTATAAACTGGAGGAGCCTGTCCATGTACGAAAGGCCGCTCTGGGGCGGGGTGTCTCGTCCGTCCATGAACGCGTGGATAAGGATATGGCGTACCCCCCTGTCGCGCGCCATCTTCATCAGAGCGTTGAGGTGCGCCTGATCGCTATGGACGCCGCCGCCCGAGAGAAGCCCCATAAGGTGCAGGGTAGACCTGTTTTCACGGGCGCTGTCCATCGCATCGTTTAAGGCCGCGTTTTTCAGTATCTCGCCCGTTCTTATCGCAAGGTTTATGCGGGTGTAGTCCTGGTAAACTACCCTGCCCGCGCCGATATTCAAATGGCCGACCTCGGAGTTTCCCATCTGGCCTTCAGGGAGGCCGACGTCTTCTCCGGACGCGGCAAGCGTAGTGTTGGGATATTTTTCGAGCAGCGAGTTGTAAAAGGGGATTTTCGCCTTGGCCTTGGCGGAATATTCGAGGTCGTCTTCCGCGCCCCACCCGTCTATGATTATCAGTGTTATCGGACGGTAAGCCATGAGCTCCAGGTTAGCAGTATTTGTCGAGGTCTATGGAATAGCTGTTCCATTTGCCGCAGCGGGGGCACCTGCCGGACCACTCCGTCGAGAAATGGTCGCAGTTCCCGCACCGGAAGGGCACCACTAGCTGGTCGCCATATGCTAAAGCCTTCTTGAATTCAGCCGCGGCGGGCTGGTATGAGCGCCTCCGCAGGTACAGGTTGCCCAACAGCTTATGCAGGTCGGTGAGCTGGCGCGTCGAACTGTCTATGGCGGACAGCGTATCGAAAGCGTCGTCGATCATTTCCAGGCGATAGTAAAGTTTGCCCAGGAAGAAGTTCAACGCGACGTCCTTCGGATTTTTAATCAATGCCGATTTATATAAATTAATTATCTTCGGAGGGCTTCCCAGCTTCAGGTAAAGGTCCTCCAGCCGGTGCAGGAGGACGATTGAGCCGGTAGCCTTGTACGCTTCCTCCCAAAGCTCGGCGGCCGCCGCGTTCTCGTTCTCTTCGAGGTATACCTCGCCAAGTCCAAGATATGCGGGCACGAAACTCTTCTCCATCTTCAGGATGGTTTTAAAGACGCGCTTTGCCTTCTCCAGGTTCCCTTCTTCCAGCATCACCCTGCCGGTCTCGTACTTGATACCCACGAGACGCTGGTGTTCCGCCTCGCGCTCCTTCGGCGGCAGGGCCAGCTTCAGTATCCTCTCCTCGGTCTCTTCCGCCTTCTCGAAGTTGCCGGAGCCCTGATGTATGTCGCGTATCCGGGTAAGCGCGCGGAGGTTTCCCTCGTCCTTCTCCAGAATATCTTCCAGCGTCTGGAGGGCGTCGTTCATACGCCGCGAGTCCTCATAATCCAGCGCCAGCGCGAAAAGTATCTCGATGTTGCCTTCGTCCACGTCCTTCGCGCGCTGATGGAATTTTATCGCCTCCTGGTAATCGCCCTCCTTGTGCCGTATCGTGCCCAGTCTGAGGAGCGCGTCGGAGTGGTCCGGCTTCAGCATCAAGACCTTGTCGAAATTTTTCGCGGCAAGGTCGGTCCTGCGGGAGAGCAGCGAGTTCAGCCCCTTGGAGTAAAGCATCTGCACTTTGGACTCCTTCTGGCGGTCCCGCGTTACCTTCCAGTTCTTGAAGAAATCCTTGGTAACCTTTATATAAATGCCAAGGAGCACGGCCAGCGAGCCGAATACCGCGGAACCCAGCATAAGCGCCATCTTGGAAGGCTCGGCCACTATGTTTCCGGGAAGGAACACCTTCACGTCGCCGGGGTTTAAGATGTCCACCCAGACGATGAAGGCCGCGAAGGCAATTAGGAGTATGATTGCTCGAATGATCATTTAAAACCCTTTGTTACTTTTCTTTCGGGTGAAAGAAAGGTAACCAAAAGAAAGCCAAATTTAAAAATTTAAAAGTTTTTGGCGTTACCTTTTTCCAAAAAGGTAACTAATGCTTTAATAATGGTACGTGCGCCTCTGGATTATCGTAAAAGCCCGGTAAACCTGCTCCATCAGTATCAGCCGCGCCATCTCGTGCGTGAACGTGAGCTTCGACAGCGACAACTGATAATCAGCCCTTGTCAGCATTTCCTCAGAAAGCCCGAAAGGCCCCCCGACGACGAAAACAATATTGCGGCCCTGTTCCAGCAGCGGGGCGATTTCACCGGCAAACTTTTTTGAGTCCGGATTCTTCCCCCGTTCGTGCAGCGCGATTAAATAATCCGAAGGGGCGACCCTTTCAAGAATCGCGGCCCCCTCCTCGCGCACCGCATCGGCACCGGTCTTGCGGGAGCCTTTTATTTCCCGGATTTCAATCCTGGCCTGCCGCCTTAGAAGCTCCAGGTATTTCGCGATGCCGTCTTTTACGAACCCTTCCTTCGTCTTCCCGACGAACAGCAGGAGCATCGGCATCAGGCCGAGAGCGCCACTTGAAGTCTTGGGGCGTCGCCCCAGAGGCC
>JBARKJ010000102.1:0-3136 GCA_049801375.1 Nitrospirota bacterium
ATTTAAGACTGTCTATTGCACTTTGGAGGTGAGAGCATGAACCCTGATGATTTGAAATATCACAAGGAACATTCCTGGGTCAAGGTCGACGGCAACAGGGCTACCGTCGGCATTACGGACTACGCGCAGGAATCGCTGGGCGACATCGTGTACATGGACCTCCCGGACATAGACTCAGCAGTCGATGCGGACGGTGAGATCGGCGAGATAGAGTCCACTAAGGCCACGTCATCCGTGATAAGCCCGGTGTCCGGCACGATTGTGAAGGTAAACACCGAGTTGGAAGACACGCCGGAGATAATAAACGAAGACCCGTACGGCAAGGGCTGGGTGGTGGTCATAGAGATGGACAACGCGAAGGAGCTAAGCTCCCTTATGGACGCGGAAGAGTATGGGAAGTTCGTCGAAGAGAACAAGTAAGCTTCAGGCTTGCCCGTATTCAAGAGGGAGCTGTTCGGCTCCCTTTTTCTTTTAGTGTTTTCAAGAGCAGGGAGAATGAAATCATGGCAGAGAAGAAGATTGCGATACTTGGAGCGGGGCCCGGCGGATATGTGGCGGCCATCAGGGCGGCTCAGCTTGGGGCGAAAGTCACGGTAATCGAGGATGTCGAGGTCGGCGGCACGTGCCTGAACAGGGGGTGCATACCGACCAAGACCCTGGTCGCCACCGCCGAAATATACGAGAAGATAAAGGAAGCGGCGAGCTTCGGCATTGAAGTGGAAGGCGGGGCGAAGCTGAATATCCCCAAGGTCATGGAGCGGCAGGGCAAAGTAATCCAGACGCTTACGAAAGGGATAAGAGGCCTGTTCAAGGCGCACGGCATAGAACTTATCGAAGGGCGCGGAAGGCTTATCGACAAGAAGATAATCGAAGTCACGCTGAAGGGCGGCTCGGGCACGAAGGAAGTCGAGGCGGACAATATAATTATCGCCACCGGCTCCTCTCCGGCGGAGATACCGACGTTTAAATTCGACCACGAGCATATAATATCCAGCGACGACGCGATATGCTTCGCCAAGGTCCCCAGGCGCATACTCATCGTCGGCGCGGGCGTCATAGGCTGCGAGTTCGCCTGCATCTTCAAGGTCATGGGCGCGGAAGAGGTAACGATGGTGGAGCTTCTGCCGAGATGCCTATCAACTGAAGACCCGGACATCTCCGAGATGATGGCCAGGGAACTTAAGAAAAAGAAGATTAAGCTGATAACGGACGCAAAGATCGAGAAAGTCACCGTGAATGACGACGGCACCGTGACCTCCAGCATGGAGGGCGGCGCGGAAGTGGTATCCGACCAGGTGCTGGTCTCCATCGGCCGCGCGCTGAACTCCAGGGGCATAGGGCTGGAGGAAAACGGCGTGAAGCTGGGCAAGCGCGGCGAGGTGCTGGTAAACGAGTACATGGAGACCGAACAGCCCGGCGTTTACGCCATCGGGGACGTCGTCGGCGGCATAATGCTCGCGCACGTGGCCTCCGCCGAGGGACTCTGCGCGGTGGAGAACATCATGCACGGCAACGTAAAGAAGATGGATTACCGCGTAGTCCCCGCCGGGATATTCACGCTGCCGGAGATAGGCTCCGTCGGACTCAGGGAGCATGAGTGCCATGCGAAGGGGATAAAAATAAAAGTCGGGAAATTTATGCTTCGCGGCCTCGGCAAGGCCCAGGCGATGAACGAGCTTGCGGGAATGGTGAAGGTTATCGCCGACGCCGAGACGGACAAGGTGCTGGGCGTGCACATAATGGGCGCGCACTCAACTGACTATATCCACGAGGCCGCGGTAGCGATGGCGATGGGCGCGACGTCCAAGCAGGTGGCGGAGACGATACACTCGCACCCGACTTTAGCCGAGTCCGTGATGGAAGCGATGGAGGACGTGCACGGCATGGCGATACACGTGCCGCCTGTTCCTAAAGCCTAAGCGCAGTATTTATCTAATAAAGCCCATCTCCGGAAAACGGGGATGGGCTTTTTGTTTGCAACGAATATTTTTCTTTTTGGGTTGCCTTAACTCCTGATTTATGTTAAACATTTATGATTGTAACCGCTCGGCGCGAATCTGATTACTCACGAGGAATAAATGACCACCATCAAGTTCGGTACTTCAGGCTGGCGGGACATCATCGCGGAAGGCTTCACCGTCGATAACGTCCGGGTAGTCTCCCAGGCTATAGCAGATTACATCAATGGCCGAAACGAGGCCTCCAAGGGCATGGTAGTCGGCTACGATACAAGGTTCCAGTCCGAATATTTCGCGCGCAAGGCCGCGCTCGTGCTGGCGGCAAACGGAATAAAATGCTTCGTCTCGGACAGGGACGTCCCGACCCCCGCGGTCGCCTTCGAGATACTGAGGAGGAAGGCGGCGGGCGGCATAAACATCACCGCAAGCCATAACCCCCCAGAGTACAGCGGCATAAAGTTCTCGCCGGACTGGGGCGGCCCCGCCCTGCCGGAAACCACTAAGGAAATAGAGGACCGTGCAAACGCTCTTCTACGGGACCCGAAGGTGTCGGAGATTCCATTCGAGGAGGCGAAGTACAACGGCCTTATCGAAGAGATTTCCATATCCAAGGCATACCTCGACCAGCTTAGGAAGATAATCGATTTCTCCATCATCCAGCAGAAGATGCCCAGGGTCGCGGTAGACCCTATGTACGGCACGTCGCGGGGATACCTGGACAAGCTGCTCAAGGGCGCAGGACTCGACGTCACGGTGCTCCACGACCGCCGGGACCCGTACTTCGGCGGACACCGCCCGGAGCCGGCGGAGGAGTACCTGGAAGAGCTGACCCGGATTGTCGTGAACGGCGATTACAAGATAGGCCTCGCCACGGACGGAGACGCGGACCGTTTCGGCATCGTGGACGAAGACGGGGAGTTCATCACTCCGAACGAGCTTCTCTCGCTCGCCTTCGATTACCTTTGCCGGGTGCGGAAATGGGAAGGGGGCGTCGCCAGGAGCGTTGCGACGACGCACCTTGTCGACAGGGTGGCGAAGCTCCACGGGCGCAAGGTATATGAGACGCCGGTGGGTTTCAAGTTCATAGGCGAACTTATCTCGGAGGACAAGATAGTAATCGGCGGCGAGGAGAGCGCCGGGATGTCCATCAAGGGCCACGTGCCGGAGAAGGACGGTAT
>JBARKJ010000103.1:0-2344 GCA_049801375.1 Nitrospirota bacterium
TTGCCGAAGCCGTTTTTCCGGACGTAGTCGCGTGTCCCCAGCACAAGCGCCTGGAAAACCTCCTCCATCGGCTCGAACGGCTCCGTCAGCTCTGGCGGCCTCATCCTCTGCCTTTCCGGCCTTGGGAGCGCGGGCACGGAGACGGACCGTCGGCCTTCGTCCTTGTGCAGGTATCGCTCGACTCTGCTTCTTGGGTCGATTAACCGGGCGTGGAAAACCGATTCAAGGTCCAGGTCCACCACGATGAGCGCCTCCTTGAACTGCGGCCCCTGGGCGATCATCTTCCCCTGCTCGTTCATTATCATGCTATGCCCGTCGAACACCAGCTCGTCCTGGCCGCCGACCATGTTGTTATAAGCCACGATGGCCAGGTTGTCCGCCGCGCGCGCGGTGAGCATATGCCGTCTGAACTTCCACTTCCCCTTGTAGTACGGGGAGGCGTTTATGTTAATTATCACCTCCGCGCCCGATAACGCCTGGCTCCTGAGCGGCCCGTCCGGCATCCAGATGTCTTCGCATATGTTCACGCCGAGCTTTACACCGTAAAGGTCGTAGACGGGGTAGCCCTTGCCGGCCTGGAAGTACCGGTACTCGTCGAACACGCCGTAGTTCGGGAGGAAGTTCTTGTGGTAGACGTCGATTAATTTAGCGTCGGAGATTAGGGCGGCGGCGTTATAGATGTCTTCGGTCCTGTCCACGAAACCGACGACGGCGGCAATGCCTTTGGCTTCCGACACTATTTCGTTTAAGACGGCAAGGTTGTCGTCGATAAATGAGGGCTTTAAAAGCAGGTCTTCGGGCGGATAGCCGGTCACGGCAAGCTCCGGGAACACCACTACGTCTGCGCCTTCCTCCTTCGCGCGGGCGATATGGGAGGTGATCTTCTTCAGGTTTCCTTCAAGGTCGCCGACAGTGCAGTTTATCTGCGCCATCGCCAGTCTCAAGCTTCTCAAAACGGCTACCTCCGGCCCGGCTTCGCCGGCTGTTCTTTCTTTTCGAGGCCTTTTATTACCTGGTTTATCTGCGGGGCTTTTTGCGGGTCGTACTTCGCCGCGAGCCTGAGCTTCTCTATCCCTTTTTGCTTTTCGCCCAGGGAGATAAGCGTAAGCCCCCAGTTTTCATATGCCAGTGAAAAATCCGGCCTTAGCGCGACCGTGCGCTGGAATTTTACCGCCGCGTTTTTTTTGTCGCCAGACTCGGCAAGGGTCACGCCCCAGTTGAACCAGGCCTTGGCGAATTTCGGGTCTATCTTCGTCGCGGTATCGAACTTCTGGAATGCCTCCTTATTCCTGCCCAGCTTTGAAAGAGTAACACCCCATACGTTCAATGCGTCGAGGTTTTTAGGGTCCAGTTCGACAGCTCTTTTTAACTGCTTGTCCGCTTCCGGGTAATTGTTGTGCATCGCCGCATGGAAACCCTTGTCGTAGGCTTCCTTCGACAGTCGGTTAGGCGTGTATGCCCATGCGGAAGACGCGATAATCAGCGATACCATAATGAATACGCAGACCGAAACTCTCTTCATGGACGACTCCTTTGTTTGCCTCATTTCGCCTCCCTTTTTAGAACCTCTCCTCGGTCATTTCAATAAATCTTTAAGCGGTATGGACGACCTCTTTGCCGCCGCTTTCGCGTCTTCGTATTCCGGGACGGCCTTCAATATCTTTCCGTTCCTTTGCCCGACCTTTACCCGCACTATGCCGCCCGGAGTCGTTATTTCCTTGAATCCCCGCGCAAGCTTTCTGCGCGAAAGCTCCGACATGCGGACGCCGAAGGTGGTGGTCTCTTCCATTATTATATCTATTATCGCCGATTTTTTCCCCGGCTCCGAAAGCGCGGAAAGCGTCACCGCCGGACGCGACTTCTTCATTATTACCGGCGTAAGCCATGCGTCCAGCGCCCCCGCTTCAAGGAGCCGCTCGATAACGTATTCGTAAACGCGCGGGTCCATGTCGTCTATGTTCGTTTCAACTAAAACTACCGAATCTTCTTCATAACCGCCGCCGGCCTGCTCTCCCATGAAGACCCGAAGGAGATTGGGCATGCCCTTTAGCTCTATGTCTCCCGCGCCGGAGCCTGCGGCCTTGACCTCCATCAGCGGCATCGGGCCGAAACCGTCCGCTAAAGTCGCCGCCAGCGCCGCGCCCGTCGGCGTTGTCAGCTCGGCGGGAAAAACAGACTGATAAGCCGGTATCCCCTTTATCAACTCCGCCGTGGCCGGGGCGGGTACGGGCAGGATGCCGTGCGCCGTTTTCACCGTTCCGGAGCCGAGGTTCAGCGCCGAGAAGAAAATTTTATCCGGCTTAAGCATCCCCACCGCGAGGCAGGTCCCGACTATGTCTATTAT
>JBARKJ010000104.1:0-33585 GCA_049801375.1 Nitrospirota bacterium
GAGAACTCAAGCGAACCCAGATGCTTGAACTTCTCCGGTATCTTCGCCCATACGAACATCGTAGCACACGGCTTGGGCATCTCCCAGCCTATCTTCGCCAGTCCGTCCACCAGACAGTCGCGCCGGACTCTGTAAACCTCCGTTATCTCCTTCACGCAGTCCTGCGGTCCGTTCAGCGCCGCTATCGCGGCGATCTGTATCGGCTGGAACATCCCGTAGTCCAGGTAGCTCTTTATCTTCTGGAGCGCGCCGACTATTTCCCTGTTCCCGCAGCAGAAGCCCACGCGCCATCCCGGCATGTTGTAGCTCTTGGACATCGAGAAGAACTCGACGCCCACGTCCTTCGCGCCTTTTACCTGAAGGAAGCTTGGGGCCTTGTACCCGTCGAATACCAGGTCGGCATAGGCCAGGTCGTGTATTACGATGACTTTATGCTCACGGGCGAAGTCCACCACCTTTTCAAAGAACTCCAGGTCCACCGTGGCCGTGGTCGGGTTGTTCGGGAAACTGATTATAAGCATCTTCGGCGCGGGCCATACCTGCCGGAAAGCGGAGAGCATGTCCTCGAAGAAATCCGAATCACGCCTTAGCGGTATGTGCCGGACCTCGCCGCCCGCGATTACGACCGAGTACGGGTGGATTGGATACGCCGGAGACGGGCAGAGGACTACGTCCCCAGGCTCTATCGTCGCAAGCGCCAGGTGGGAGAGGCCCTCTTTCGCGCCCATCGTGGCGATCGCTTCCGTATCCGGGTCGATGTCAACGTCATAGCGGCGCTTGTACCAGTCAGTTATCGCGGAGCGGAGTTTCGGGATTCCGCGGCTCGCGGAGTAGCGGTGGTTGCGTGGGTTGTAGGCGGCCTCCACCAGTTTGTCCACGATGTGCTGGGGAGTGCCCATGTCCGGGTTCCCCATGCCGAAGTCTATGATGTCCTCGCCGCGCTTTCTGGCCTCCATCTTCATCTGGTTAACGATGGCGAACACGTAAGGCGGCAGGCGTTTTATCCTCGGGAAATCAAACAAAATAAAACCTCCGGTTATCTCTTCTTGTTTTTTTTCTTGTATGCCTGCTTAATTTCCTGCTTATTTCCTTGCTTATTTCTTTTTTGGCCTAATTTCCTCGCTATGACCAACGCCGCTACAAAGACGATTACCACCCCGAGAGTAAAATGATATATCTGGGATGCGTACACGGCTATCTCTTTATCGCCGCAAATACTTCTTCCGCGTTATACGAACTGCGGACGAACGGCGCGGAGGCGACGGAGAGAAATCCCATCCGCTTTCCCGCCTCTGCGTACCGCTCGAATACTTCCGGCAGCACGTATTCCTCGACATGAAGGTTCTCTTTCGACGGCCTTAAGTACTGGCCGATTGTAAGCAGGTCGCAGCCGGCACCCCGCAGGTCCCGCATTACGGAAACGACCTCGTCCTCTGTCTCTCCCAGGCCCGCCATTATGCCGGATTTAACGTACACGTCCGGGCGAAGATTCTTCGCCGCGCGAAGCACTTTAAGAGAGCGCTCATATATCGCCTGGGGACGAACTTTCATGTACAGTCTCGGCACCGTCTCCAGGTTGTGGTTGAATATGTGCGGCCCGGCCTCCATGACTTTGCGAAGCGCCGCTTCGTCACCCTTGAAATCCGGCGTCAGGACCTCGACCACCAGATCCGGGAACTCCCTCTTCAGGACGGCTATAACCGCCTCGAACTGGCCCGCGCCTCCGTCCGGCAGGTCGTCACGGGTCACGGAGGTGATAACGGCATGTTTGAGACCCAGCTTGCCCACGGCTACTGCTATATTGTCCGCCTCAGCTGGATTGGGCGGTTCTGTAACACCTTTTTTTACCGAGCAGAACCCGCACCGCCGGGTACAGATCTCGCCCAGTATCATGAAGGTGGCCGTCGGCTTTTTGAAGCACTCGCCGATGTTCGGGCACTTTGCCGACTCGCAGACCGTATGGAGGCCAAGCTCACGCAGCTTGGCCTTGACCGCGGCCAGTTCGCCTATATTGTATTTTTTCCGCGCGTAGGCGGGTATTCTCTCATCCATCCTGAGCTTATCTTGTTGAAAATGCTATATTAAGACCGGGACGCCCCAAAGTCAAACAAAAAAGGCCGGTTGACCGGCAGCAGATTTAAAAAAAGCCCCGTTAATCCCGCCACTCTTGATAATAAACTCCGGATGGTGTATAACTAAACCTGCTTTTGGGAACTTGAGGACCTTATGCATCACGCAAGCTTCGTACACCTGCACATACATACCCAGTACAGCCTCCTTGACGGCGCGAACCGGATTGACGACCTTGTAAAAAAGGCCGTCGAGTACGGGATGCCCGCGCTCGCCATCACCGACCACGGCAACATGTTCGGGGCCGTTGAGTTTTATCAGAAGGCCCAGAAGGCTGGCATAAAGCCGATTATCGGCTGCGAGACCTACATCGCCCCGGCCGACAGGACGGAGCGAAGCGGCGGGCCGCACGAAGCCGCATACCATCTGGTGCTTCTCGCGCGCAACCAGGACGGCTACAAGAACCTGATGCGGCTGGTAAGCATCGGGTACACCGAGGGCTTCTACTACAAGCCCCGAATCGACAAGGATACGCTGAGACAATTCTCCGGCGGGCTTATCGGATTATCCGCCTGCCTGAAGGGCGAAGTGCCGTACAAGCTTTTAAAAGGAGACAAGGAAGGCGCGAGGGCGGCGGCGATAGCGTACCGGGAGATCCTCGGGCCGGAGAATTTTTACTTAGAGTTGCAGGATAACGGCATAGAGGAACAGAAGACGGTAAACGCGCTTTTGGCCGAGCTTTCAGAGGAGCTGAACATCCCACTGGTCGCCACCTCGGACTGCCACTACTTTAAAAAAAGCGACGCGAAAGCGCACGAGGCGCTTCTTTGCATCCAGACCGGAAAGATGATGAGCGACCCGAACCGGATGCGCTTCCAGACGGAAGAGTTCTACTTCAAGAGCCCATCCGAGATGGAGTCCGCTTTCGAGTTCTATCCGGAAGCCGTAAAGAACACGGTGAAGGTCGCGGAGCGGTGCAACCTGAAGCTCGACTTCGACCAGTACCACCTGCCGCACTATGTCGTCCCGGAAGGCTATACCAAGGAGAGCTACCTCGAAGAGCTTGCAAGGCGAGGCCTTAAAAAGAGGCTGGAGCATGTGAAGACCGACCCGGCGGTTTACTTAAGCCGCCTCGAGGAAGAGCTGAACATTATAAAGAGCATGGGGTTCGCGGGCTACTTCCTGGTTGTCTGGGACTTCATCAACTACGCGAAGGACAGGGACATCCCGGTCGGCCCCGGCAGGGGTTCAGCCGCCGGAAGCATCGTGGCCTATTCGCTGGAGATAACGGACATAGACCCCCTGCCCTACGGGCTGCTGTTCGAGAGGTTCTTAAACCCCGAGCGCATATCCATGCCGGATATCGACATAGACTTCTGCATGGACCGCCGTGACGAGGTCATCACTTACGTCAGGGAAAAGTACGGGGCCGACCACGTCTCCCAGATAATAACGTTCGGCACGATGCTGGCTAAAGGCGTAATCAGGGACGTGGGCCGCGTGCTGGACATCCCTTACGGAGAAGTGGACAAGGTCGCGAAGCTCGTGCCGGACGCGCTGAAGATTACACTCCAGGACGCGCTTAGCCAGGAGCCGCGCCTTCGCGATTTGGTGAAGGAAGATACGCGGATAGCCGAGATATTCGAGATAGCAAAGTCCCTCGAAGGCTTGACGCGCCATGCGTCGAAGCACGCGGCCGGAGTGGTCATATCCCAGGAGCCGCTCACGGATTACACGCCCCTTTACCGCGACGCGGACGGCGTGATAGTCACGCAGTACGCGAAAGACGAGATAGAGAAAATCGGTCTTGTCAAGTTCGACTTCCTGGGGCTTCGCACGCTTACGGTGATAGACAATGCGGTTAAAATCATAAACCGCGACATGCCCGAAGGGGAAGCACCCTTCAAACTGACGTCGCTCTCGCTCGACGACCCGGACCCGGATACATATAAACTCCTTGCCTCGGGCGATACCGGCGGGGTGTTCCAGCTTGAGTCCTCCGGGATGCAGGACCTCATAATAAAGATGAAGCCGGAGCGCTTCGAAGACATAATCGCCCTTAACGCGCTCTACCGTCCCGGACCGCTCCAGGGCGGCATGGTGGACGACTACATCCAGCGGCGAAGAGGCGCAAAGCAGACGGTCTACGACCCGCCTGAACTGGAAGCTATACTGAAGAACACGTACGGCGTCATAGTGTATCAGGAGCAGGTGATGCAGATCGCCGTGACGCTCGCCGGTTTTACGCTCGGCCAGGCGGACACGCTCCGTAAGGCCATGGGCAAGAAGAAGCCCGAGGTCATGGCGAAGATGAAGGAACAGTTCATCGCGGGCGCGGTTGCCCATAAAGTCCCGGCCAAGAAGGCGGAGGCCGTGTTCGACAACATGGAGAAGTTCGCGGAGTACGGGTTCAACAAGTCCCACGCCGCCGCCTACTCCTTGATAACGTACCAGACCGCATATCTTAAGGCCCATTACAGGGTAGAGTTCATGGCCGCCCTTTTGTCCTCGGAGATGGACAATACCGATAAGATCGTAAAATACATCTCCGACTGCCGGGACATGGACGTGGCGGTCACGCCTCCGGACGTTAACCGCTCGGACGCTAATTTCACGGTCCATGAGGGGAAAATACTTTTCGGACTCGCCGCGGTGAAGAACGTCGGACACTCGGCCATAGAGTCTATAATGCAGGCGCGGAAGGAGCAGGGCCCGTTCACCTCCCTTTACGACTTTTGCCAGAAGGTTGACCTCCGCAAGGTAAACAAGCGGGTCATCGAAGGGCTCATAAAATGCGGGGCGTTCGATTCCACCGGCGTCACACGCCCTAAGATGATGGCGGCTCTGGACAATGCGATGGAGGGCGCGAACCAACTCGCCCGCGAACGCGAGGCCGGCCAGACTTCCATGTTCGACATGCTGCTCGGCGACTCCGGCCCCTCCCAGGTGCAAGAGGAATACCCTGACGTGCCGGAGTGGAGCGAGGCGACGCTTCTCTCATACGAGAAGGAGACGATAGGCTTTTATATCACCGGGCATCCGCTGGCCCGTTTTGAAGGCGAGGCGAAGCGCTTTGCCCGGAACACGACCGTGGAACTGACGGAGCTTCCGGACGGCAGCGATGTCACGATAATGTGCGTCATCCGGGCGAAGAAAATCGCCACCACCAAGAAGGGCGACCGCATGGCGAACCTCACGGTGGAAGACCTCCAGGGGACCGTGGAAGTAATCGTGTTCCCGGAACAGTACAAGGCCTCGGAGCAGTGGCTTTCAGGGGACGCGCCGCTCCTTATTACCGGCTCGATGGACCACGGCGAGAAGGGCGTGAAGCTCAAGGCGGTAAAGATACTGCCGCTCTCCGAAGTCCGGGAGAAGATGACGACCAGGGTGGATATAAGGCTTTCCGCGACCGGGGCGACGCCCGAGGACTTACTGAAGCTCCGCGAGGTAATACTGCGCCACAAGGGGAACTGCCCTCTTTATTTAAAAATAGAAATGCCCAGGCACGGCGACGCGGCTTTGTCCCTGAAGGCCGGGGGCGAGCACTCGGTAGCCCCGACAGACCTCCTTGTGGACGATGTCGAGGGGCTTCTGGGTAGCGGCGCGGTCTCTTTCGCATAGGAGATTTAATGGCATACAACTTCCTTGAATTCGAAAAACCGCTGGCGGAACTGGAAAACCGCATAGAAGACCTCCGTATGGCCGCGGGCGGCCAGGTGGACGCGGGCGAAGAGATAAAGAGGCTCTCGAAAAAGGCTGACGAGCTGCGGGAAAAAATATTCTCCAACCTGAACGCATGGCAGAAGACCCAGGTGGCCAGACACCAGGACAGGCCGAACACCGAGGACTACATAGCGCTCCTGACCTCCGGGTTCGTGGAGATGCACGGCGACCGTCTCTTCGGCGAGGACCCGGCGATTATCGGCGGGCTGGCCTGGTTCGACGGCCTCCCCGTAGTGATAATCGGCCACAACAAGGGCCGGACGACCAAGGACAAGATAAAGCGCAACTTCGGCTGGCCCCACCCGGAAGGGTACAGGAAGGCACTGCGGCTGATGCGTTTCGCCGAGAAATTCAACCGGCCGATAATCACCTTCATCGATACCGCCGGGGCGTATCCGGGCATCGGCGCGGAAGAGCGCGGCCAGAGCGAGGCCATCGCCCGGAACCTGCTGGTGATGTCGCGGCTTAAAGTGCCGGTGATATCCGTCGTCATCGGCGAGGGCGGGAGCGGCGGCGCGCTTGCGATAGGCGTCGCCAACAGGGTACTCATGCTGGAACACGCGATTTATTCGGTCATCTCTCCCGAAGGCTGCGCCACCATACTCTGGAAAGACGGGACGAAGGCGCCCGAGGCGGCGGAGCTTCTGAAGCTCACGGCCCAGGACGGCCTGAGGCTGGGCATAATCGACGACGTGATAAAGGAACCTGCCGGAGGCGCGCACAGGGACTATGAATTCACCGCGCGAAACGTCGAGAAGGCCCTTAAAAAACACCTGGCGGATTTAAGGGTGCTAACCCCGGAAGAACTCGCGGCAGACCGTTATGCAAAATTCCGCGCCATCGGGTCGTTCGCCGCGCCGGCAAAAATGAAAAAGGCGTAAGCTTACCCGGGCGAGGCTACAGGAAAATTAAATGTTAGATTCGGTTACAATCACAGTAAAGACCGAGAAGCGCCATATCGCTTATTCCAGTTTCATAATCGAAGCGTATGACGGCATCGGTGTCGTAAGGACCGCGGACCCGGCAAGCGGACTCCTGGAAATCCTCGTCGCGCCGGACATGCTGCCCGATTTCATGGAACTGGCGCGGGCGCTTGCGGAAGAAATGCCCTTTGAGGTCATCCCGGCTTAAATCCCAAGTTCTTTTTTAAGAGCCTTCCCGTCCATCTCGCCTACCGCCTGCGCCCTGACTTTGCCGTTTCTGAAAAGCAGGAACGTAGGTATTACCTGTACTCCGTATTTATTTGCCATCCGGTCGTTTTCAAGCACGTTGATTTTCGCCACCTTCACTCTCCCGTTCAACTCTTTCGCCAGCGCACTGACTGTCTTTGCCATTTTAAGGCAGTGCGGGCATTTCGGAGACCAGAACTCCACCATCACCGGCGAGGGCGACGAGAGGACTTCCTGCTGGAATTGCTGGTCCGATATATCCTTCATCTGGCCGTAAGCCAGCGCCGCAAAGACGACCATAATGGCCGCCGCTTCAATAATAACCAGGCGCGATTTTTTCATTTATGCCTCCTTTTACTTTTCAAGGATCCCCAGTTCCTTTTTCAGCCTCCCCTTTGGTATCGCCCCCTGGGCACGGCTTACTACCTTGCCGTCCTCCACCCTGAAGAACGCGGGGATGCCTGTAACGCCGAAGTTGTTCGGGGTAAAGAGGTTTTCCAGGATGTTCATCCTTACAACCCTGTAGCGGCCGGACAGCTCCACGGCCAGGGCATCCAAGACTTTTGCCATTTTCTGGCAGTAACCGCACTCCGGGGACCAGAACTCCAGCAGTACGGGCAGGGGGGAATGTATTACAAGGTCGTGGAAATTTTTTTCGTTGGCTTCTAATACCGGCGGCCCGGCTTTTGACGGGGAGTTCATCTGGAAGGGGGCATCAGGAAGCTTGCTTCTGCCTTGCTTCCAGTACCTTCGCTATTACCCTCTTCAGCTCGTTTACCCGGACGGGCTTGTTGATATACTCGAAGGCGCCCATGTTCATCGCCTCGAGGTAGGACTCTACCTCGCCGTAGGCGGTAATCATTATGACGCCGATGTTTTCGTCCATCTTCTTTATCTCGCGCAGGACCTCGAACCCGTCCATGAGAGGCATTCGCATATCGGTAATCACGAGGTCGTACCGCTGGCGCTTTAAATTGTCTATCGCCTCCTTGCCGTTGGGGGCGGTTTCAACCTTGTATCCTTCCTTGGATAGGATCTTGGAAAGACCTTCGCGCGCGTTTTCCTCGTCGTCCACCACTAAAATCGAAGCTGCCTGAACTGAACTTTCCAAGACGTATTCCTCCAGTCGTTACTGTATTTTTCTAAATATAACATAGGGTATCAAGACCGTCAAGGAAGGCGGGGATAAACTGGAATATCTATTTGTTAATCTTAATTTTATTGATAAAGCGACAATTCCGTTGATTTATCTTTCCGTATGCCATATAAGGATAACTAAAATGTGAGGCCGTATGAAAAAGAAAAAGGTAAGCGAACGCGGCGGCAGCGCTTCATGGGAAATACTCTTTGCTATTTTATTGGTTTTAATTGGAGCGGTCGCATTCGCGGGGCAGGGGCATGAGAAGCGCGTTATAATCCACGGCAAACACGAAGACAAGCGTGCGATCGAGAGCCTTGCCGATGATTCCGAAGGCGACGTGGAAATCGATACTGGATCCAAACAAGTTGGCGTTGTGCAGGGCCAGTTTGAAATTGACCATAGCGAGCCAGTTGATGATGCAATCGTGGATTTTATTGATCGCCATAGAGATGCTTTTGGACTAAAGAATCCTAAAGAAGAGTTAAAACGGCGAGGCGAAAAAGCAGAATATGGTGGTCATTTTCAACAGATGTATAATGGCGTGCCTATTTGGGGACATTCTGTAGGCGTTTTTTTGGATAAAAACCATAACATAAGGAGAATAAATGCTAACATTGTCCCTACGCCGGATATTGATACTACGCCCTTGATAACAAAAGAGGAAGCAATAAAAATAGCTACGGCCGATAGGATTGCAAAAATAGGGGGAAATATAGTTGAACCATTAGCCGGACTTTGGATTTATGAAAATAAGCTGGCGTATGAAGTTGGATTTTTATATCGTGGGCATGGTTGGCGTTATTTAGTTGATGCTAAAACCGGAAGTATCTTGTACAAAGCTGATGAGACCAGTTACGATGGTGCGGCCAACGCAACCGGAACAAGATATACCGGGCCACCGAATGCATCAGGAAACGCAGGAACGCAAACCGTTAATTTCAAATTACACAGCACGGGGAAACAAGGGGACGCATCCTAATATTTCCCCATGCTCCTAATAGCTCTTCCTGATTCGCTGGCTAACCTGCCATTCCTTAACCGCTATTCATATATAAATGGCTTATTCGAGAAATCCCGCCGTGTATCAGAAACAGGCCGTTTTACGACGTCAGGGGCAGTTTACGAGTATACGGGAGGGGGTTTATGGCGCATGTTTTTTAAAAGGGCTTTTAGTAGTTTTAGCTTTATAGTACAGGGAGTTGCGCCGCAAAATCGCACGTTTTTAAAAAGCCGGAAATTCCCGCCCCGTCGTTTGCAACTAATTGATAAATAAGGATATTGACTTCAGGTTTTCAAGGGATTTCCCTGCCCCGACACATTAAATAAAGGGGTTTTTATTTAAACGCAGGAAGGGCTCTATTCGTCCAGATTGATTTTATGGAGAAGAGCGAGGCCTTTAAGCGTAAGATGCGCATCTATTGAGGTTTTCCGGGTCATGTGCGGGACAACCATCTCCGCAAGACCCCCGGTAGCCACGGTTATAAGCTTCACTCCGAGCTGGCCTTCCGCCCGCAAAAGAAGCCCGTCCACCATAGAGGCATGGCCCAGAATAACCCCCGCCTGCAGCCCTTCGGCAGTATCCTCGCCAACCGGTTTTTTCGGGTAGGCAAGGCCGATACGGGGAAGCCCGGCGGCGGCGTTTGTCAAGGCTTCATAAGCAGTTAGAAGGCCAGGCGATATGGTGCCGCCCATGAAATTCCCGTCACCATCGACGACCGATACTGTCGTCGCCGTTCCGAAATCGACGACTGCGACTGGCCCTTTCACTGAACTATATGAAGCACTTGCGGAGGCTATCCTGTCCGCTCCCAGGGACTCCGGGGTTTTGTATTTTATCTTTATGGGGAGCTTCAGCCGGGCGGATACAAGGAGCGGCGAGCTTAATCCGAGCGTCTTCAGCGCGTCGAAAAAAACATGCACAAGTGTCGGAACTACCGAGGAAATTACAGCGGCGTCGATCTGCTCCGGTGCGAGTCCGGCGGCCAAAAATTGCGCCCGGATAAAGGATGAATATTCGTCTGCCGTGGCTTTTTTTCGGGACTCCGCCTTGAACGTGCATTTCAGGTTTTCGCCTTCAAAAATACCGAATGAAATCGTGCTGTTGCCGATATCGATTGCGAGAAGCATATGCCCTCCGATTTATGCGCGATATGCGGACAATACCAGATAACCGCCACTGATTCAACGTTTTTTTTGCAATTTTCCCCATCCTGGTATAATATTGCGCATGGCCTTGAAAACCATCCCTGCACTCGTTTTATTGCTCATGTTTATGTCCTTCGCCGCCCCCGTCTCCTGGGCCACGGAGGAGTTCGCGCAAAAAACCGGTCTTACGTGCGCATTCTGCCACGAAAACCCCTCGGGGGGCGGCAATCTGACCGAGGCGGGCAAAAAATATCTCGCCCAACTCTCCGGGAAGGTACGCACGCTGTCCACGCTACAGAGGTACGTCCGCCTCGTCATAGGCTACCTGCACATCCTGGCCGGGGTAGTCTGGTTCGGCGCGATATTCTACATCCACATCATGCTGAAGCCCGCTTACGCCGCTAAGGGCCTGCCGAGAGGCGAGCTTGTGCTCGGCTGGACAGGCATTATCGTCGTCGGGATAACCGGGACGCTGCTCACCATAGCCATCATACCATCGTTTTCCGCATTCTTCGCCAGCCGGTTCGGGATACTGCTATTCATAAAGATAATTTTATATTTGATAATGGCCCTTTCTGCCGCTTTCGTCACGTTCATCATCGGCCCAAAGTTAAGGAAGCGTATAGCCGCCAAATCACCCTCCAACGATCCAGTGGATGGCGGAACACCCTACCCCGCTTCGGCTCCGCCCGGGGCAGGCTCCGGAGAGGGCAATAAATCTGCGGGCGGGGCGGCTGGTACAACTGGCGGCGCGATGACCCCGGAGACTCTCTCCATGTTTGACGGCAAGGAAGGGCAAAAAGCATACGCGGCGGTAGCCAACGTAATTTACGACTTAACCGAAAGCCGCATGTGGAATGGCGGGAAGCACGCAAGACATTTTGCCGGAATGGACCTCTCATCGGCCCTGAAACAGGCCCCGCACGGCCCGGAGAAACTGGAAGCATTCCCGAAAGTGGGAACGCTCTCGAGTATTGAAACCCTCTCCCCCGTTGGTGGAGGGCGAGGAGTGACGGAAAAGGTCCGCAGCCCCGGCGAGAGGCCGAAGATAGTTTTCTACTTCATGGCGTACATGAATTTGGTGATTATCTTCCTCGTCATCGCGGTCATCGCATTATGGAGATGGTGGCCGTGACAAAATCGCGATATATGCGGCGGTGAAAGAACCCGCAACTACGCGAAAGCTCATTTAATGGCAATTTGACAGACCGAAAATCAGAGGTATACTTTAGGACAACTGAGTAGGGAAAATCGGACGTATAAATAGGAAGCATAAAAACTTCCTTTTATGCGGACTGAGAATTTCCCTATTCAGTTTTTTATTGTGTAAAGAATAAATCTCCGCTCGTAACCGTTACAACTTCTCCGCCGTCCTTCTCGATTAAGAGGCTTCCGGAGCCGTCGATGTCCCTTGCAATCCCGGCACATTCCCCCCACAGGCCTTTGACCGTGACGCGCCTGCCCAGCGTGCAGGAAAGGCCGCGCCAATCGTTCAGTATCTTCTCTTTTTGGTTGGAACAAATATCAACATATATTGATTCCATCTCGGAAAGGAACCGTCGCAGAAGCTCAGCCCTGTTCGCCTTCTCCCCCCGCTCCAACCAGATAGAAGTCGATATCTCGCGTATCTCTTCCGGAAACGACTCGCGTTCCATGTTCACGTCCACGCCAACGCCAAGTATCACGTGCCGGACCCGCTCCGGCTCCGCGCTCATCTCCGTAAGAATACCTGCGCATTTTTTGAAATCTATCAGCATGTCGTTCGGCCATTTGATCGCGGCGGGAAGGTTATAGAGAGCGCGCGTCGCTTTTACCAGGGCAACGGCGGAAGCTAACGTTATCATAGGCGCGTCAGTCGGGGGGATGTTCGGGCGCAGGATCAGCGTGAAATATAAATTCACACCGGGCGGAGATTCCCATTTCCGCCCCAATCGCCCCCTGCCCGCTGTTTGCGTTTCCGCGATTACCAGCGTCCCCTCCGGAGCGCCGTCGTGGGCTAATCGCGCGGCCTGCGTGTTCGTGGAGTCGGTGGAATCGAAATAGACTATACTTCTTCCCAGCCGCTCCGTCATAAGTCCCAATGGGACTTCCCGCTCCGTGAGAAGGTCCGGCACGCTAATCAATCGATAGCCCTTCGCCTTCGAGGACAAGATGGCATATCCGTCCGCGCGTAAAACCTCCACCGCCTTCCAAACCGCCGCCCGCGTCACGCCAAGCTCGTTTGCCAGGGCCTGCCCGGATATAAACTGTTCTTTATTTGTGTACAGGAGGGACAGGAGGGGGATAGGCATCGAGGCTACCGAGGCTCCCGGTTCTGCATCGGATTATTTCTCATGCTTAAGCCATGCTTCCCATATTTCCTTGGCTACTTCATTATACACTTCTACGGGTCCTGCAAGCCCTTCGAAAAGGCGCACGAATTCTTCGTGGATAACCTTGCGCGCGTTCCGCTGCGATTTGCACTCCTTCAGGCGCGGCAGGACCGCCGCCGCCTCGCGGTCGTATTCGTCCTTGTTTTCTCCGAGGTTAACGCCCATCGGGTCGAGGCGGAAGAGTATCTTCGAGACTTCATCAAAAAGCTCGCCGAATTCTTTTCTTGATTCATCGTAAGAAGAGGCCATTTCCCTCGCTTTATCGTGTAAATCTTTCCCAATCCTTTATCTTCGGGAACGTCCTGCCGCCGAAGACCTTGAAGACCATGTTGGAGCCGGGGTTGATTAGCCATGACGGGGTATTGCCCCAGAGGCGTTTGAAGATGTTCGGGAAGGTGTGGAACTCGCGGAACATCCACCAGTAGCCTTCCTGGAGTTCCTTGACGGAGAGGTTCGCGGGCTGATAAACAACGGTTGATATATCGTAGTGTTCCCAGTCGTAGTCGAAGATGCGGCCCTCGGCCTTCAGGCGCTCGTGGATGCGCGTGCCGGGGAAGGGCGTGACGATTGTAAGGAACGCGGCGTCGAGCTTCACCTTCATGCCGAAATCCAGAAACTTCTTGAACACGTCGAGCCGGTCGTGGTCGAAGCCGAACATGAACGAGCCGTGAATGCTTATGCCGTGGTCGTGGAATTTTTTGACGACGTTCGCATATTTCTCCACCGTATTATGGCCCTTGTCTATGCCGTCGAGCGACTCCTGGTTGAGCGAGTCAAATCCCACGAACAGCACCTTGCAACCGGCCTGCTCCATTTTCTTCAGTACTTCGTCGTCGTCCGCCACCGCCGCCGTGCTCTGGGCGTACCAGTTTATCTTGAACGGCGTGATGTCGTCGCACATGCGCATCAGGAACTTCCTGTTGGCGACGATGTTGTCGTCGCAGAAGAAGACCTCGTTTCCCCGGAAGCGTTCCCTGTCCATCGCCTCGATTTCTTTTATCACCTGCGGGTGGGACTTGTGCCTGTAGGAGCGCCCGAAGAACTTCGTCACCGTGCAGAACTCGCAGTTGAACGGGCAGCCGCGCGTGGTCTGGATGATGTTCGGGAGGAAGAAGCCCTGCTTTTTATAGTAGTCCAGGCGGGGGACGGGGGTCTCCGTCTCCAAATCTATCATCTCTTTGTTCTGATAGAACTTCTTTACTTGCCCGCGGCCCTTCTCATAGTCTTTGAGGAGTGCCTGCCAGGTCCGCTCGCCCTCGCCGACTATCACGGCGTCGAAATGCAGCGCGGCTTCTTCGGGGACCATTGTGGCATGGATGCCGCCCATGACGGTGAACACGCCACGCTTCCTGAATTCCGCCGAAATTTCATACGCCCGCTTGGACACCGGGGTCATGCCGGTCATGCCGACGAGGTCCACGGGGTCGTCGTAGTTTATGGGGCCTTTTTCGTCGTAGATAATGCTGACTTCGTGTTCGGGCGGGGTTAGCGCCGCGACCGTGGCAAGTGATAGGGAAGGGATGCCGGAGCCCATCTTTCCCCACAGCGAGGACTTGGGCCAGGCAGGCATAATAAGCTTTATCTTCATCGCCGCCTCCTACGTTAATGCACCAGCGGCAATCATAAATAATTCTATGTATATAGTCAAGTAATTCGATAGATATCTTAATGCCCGCCGCAGGAGATTACGGTGCGTACGGTCTTCAGCGCGATAAGCGTGTCCAGAATGATGGACATGTTTTTTATGTAATAGAGATCGTAGCGGAGCTTTTCCTTGGATTCTTCTTTCGTGGCGGCGTATGGGTACATCACCTGGGCCCAGCCGGTAATCCCCGGTTTCACCGCAAGGCGGTGCCCGTACGCCGGCATATCCTTCTCCAGTTCCCGTATGAAAACATCGCGTTCCGGGCGCGGCCCCACGAAACTCATGTCGCCCATCAGTACGTTCATAAGCTGCGGTATCTCGTCTATCCTGAACTTCCTCAGGTATTTCCCAACGCGGGTGATGCGCCGGTCGCCTTTCGAAGCCCATACCGCGCCCGTGTCTCTCTCGGCGTCGGCTACCATGGTCCGGAACTTTATGATGTGAAACTTCTTGAAATTCATCCCAACTCGCTCCTGCTTATAGAACAGTTCGCCCTTGGAATCCAATCTTATGAGCAGGGTCGCCAGCAGGACGACTGACGAGGTGACGTATAGGAGTACGAACGATAAAACAATGTCGAAGAGCCTTTTTATTTTCCTGTAAATCCCCCGGTCGCTGGACATCGCGTAGTGCAGGAGCCACTCGTCCGTGATGTGGTCCAGGGGTAGCTTTCCGGTTATGGCCTCGAAGAAGCTCGGCATGTCCATGACGGTGATGAGATTGTAATGGCACCTGATGAGGTTCCTGACGAGGGCGTCGCTTTTATTATTCGTTATGCAGACCACGACGATGTCCGCATTTTGCTTGCCGGCTAAGCCTATCAGTTCATTGCACCTTCCCAGCACCGGCTTGCCGCCTATATTTTCCCCGACCTTGGAGCGGTCGTCATCCACGAAACCGACTATGTTCATGCCGCAGTTCGGATACTCGTTGACCGTTTTCAGGAGCTTTTGCCCGGACTTGCCCGCGCCAACTATCAGAACCTTTTTCTGCCACTTCTTTTGAGAGCCGAGCGAGGTGCTGAGTGATCTGATAAGGGAGGCCGAAAGGAATATCAGGACTCCCGAAACAGCGAATATGCCCCTGCCTATGTATGTTGTCGAGGAATAAAAGAACAGCGTGGATATGACCATTGCAACGGCGCAGGCGGCCAGGACGTGCAGAAGGTGCTGGGCCCGGCGGAAGTCTTTTTTCAGGTCGTAGAGGTCCGCTATCGTGAAGCATATAAAGAAAATGACCATGAAGATGATAAAAAGGGGCAGGCGGTGCTTCACGTAATCGAAGGCCTCGGACGGGGCAAACCTCCAGAAGACGGCGACCGTCAGGGCGAAGACGAATAGAATGAAATCTCCAATCGCTATCCAGATGACATTTTTATTCAGGACCCGCCCCCAAATCCTTATCATTTGGCCGCCTCCGTCCGGGATTCTCTCAAGCCCCAGAACTTGATTAACCCGTTTAACGCATAATAAGTGAAATATTGAAGGCTTTTTATCAAAGATAATTTCTCTATATTCCTGTATATCTTCCACTGGTAAAAGGCGGCGGTAGCCTTGTTATTCGAGACCGACCCCGGCCTTATCCTGTACATGGCCAGACACCGGTCAACCAGATAAGCCTTGTTCCCCATCGAAAGGATTTTCAGCCATAATGCGTAATCCTCCCTTTTCGTGATATCGGGCATATAGACCTTCCCTATCTTATCGGAATTATAAACCGCCGTGAGACAGCCTATATAATTCGTCTTCAGCAGGCTATCCAGGTTTACGACCGGCGGGAACTTCAACGGATTGCTTATTACTTCTCCCCTTTCGTTTATTTTTCTGTACGAGGAGTAGGTCAGGGCATATCCGTTTTTTTCCATGAACTCTATTTGCACTGCCAGCTTCTCCGGGAGCCAGAGGTCGTCGCTGTCCAGAAAAGCGATATACTTCCCGCGCGCCTCCCTTATACCCTTGTTCCTGGCAAGCGCCTGCCTTGAATTCCTGGTCATCCTCGCCAGGCGTATGCGCGGGTCATTTTTAGCTTCCTCCTCCACGACCTCGCGCGTGTCGTCCGTGGAACAGTCGTCTATGACTATCATCTCCCAGTCCGTAAACGTCTGGGCCTGGACAGACTTTATCGTCTCCCTGATGAAGGGGGCGGCGTTGTACGCAGGCGTTATGACGGATGCGACTGGCGGCTTATCAGTCAACGCGCATCCTCCGCTTTTTCATATTTAAACATTCCGTCAGCCCCCAAAGCGCCGAGCACGTCATCGACTTCTATGCCCGTCAGGCATTTATTGTCCTCGCAGCCGTACCTGCCGCCCGGGCGTACGCATGGCATGCACTCAAGCCTGTCCCGCCTCATTACCGTCACCGCGCGTTTTGAATAGACCCTCGATTTTTCCGGGTCCGCCGGTCCGAATATCGTTACGGTCTTTTTCCCAAGGGCGCCCGCGATATGGCCCAGGCCGGAATCCGTGTTAACAAACAACTCATGGTTATTGATTATCTCCATCGTCCCGGTCAAGCTGGTCCGGCTATAAAGCTTAAAATTATCGTTTTTCTCAAGACCCGTGAAAAATCTGGAGAGGTCTTCTTCTCCCGGTCCCAGTATCACGGATACGCGCCTCCCTGAAGTTAAGAGCCGCCTGGCAAGCTCGGAAAATCTTCCCGCGGGCCATCTCTTGTAAGAGTTCCTGGGGTCGCACCCGGGATGCAGAAGTAAGGAACCCGACGCGGGCTTCTCAACCGGCGACGCCGGCAGATACGGAGAGGGTGATTCGGGCCGGGCTATCCCCATCAGGTCAAGGAGTTTCAGGTTGTTCTCCACCTGGTGTACGCCGGCCTCGAACGGAAGGGACCCGCTTAAAAAACGCGGGCCGTGGTTCAGGGATTTAAGCGCGTATTTCTTCTTTGCCCTTATCAGCAGGGAGAGCATGTCCGCCTTTTTGCTGTCAAGGCCCGCGGTAAATAGGGCGGCGTCATATTTATTTTTCCGCAGGGAAAGGACCGCCTTCACCATACCAGAAGAGCCCTTCAACGTGTCGGTCACGGCGCGGATCTTCACTTCCGGATAAAGCTCCACGGCCTTCGCCGTCAGAGGCTTCCCGATGATGACGTCGAATTCCGCCCCCGGATATTCATCCTTCAGGGCTTTGAGCACCGGCGTGAAGAAAAGCCAGTCGCCAATGCCCCAGGTATGGATTATCAGATATTTTTTTGTCCTCATGGGCTATGAGCCGGCCTCCGCGGGATAATTTTCATCCGACCGCCCGGTCTTTATTTTCCCCATCAACATTACGAATAATATAAAACAAGCTATGTTCGTCATCATCATTGCCGTAAACCCGGCGATGCTCCCCTCCCAGAACATAGCCACGAACATGAAATTGAAACTCATAAAGAATATTCCGGGGGCTCCGAAATTTCTCTTTATAAAATATTCATACGAGGAACGCAGGAAGATTCCGCTGAAGAAAGATACCAGCAGCATTCCGGGAAAATTGAAATTGATATAACCTTCTCCCACGAAGGTGGGCGACGCCGCCGTACCGGTGCCGGCAAACCATTTGGAAAAATAGGTCTCCGAGAATATCTTTCCGAAGACCACGATCGGCTTTTCCGGCCATAACTGTCGGGGTATCCATGCGACGAAGACAGGCAGGAAGGTCTTGCCGTACTGGTAGTCCATCACCGCAGGTGTATCCCGGATTATGAAAGTCAGGGCTTCAAGGTCGTGAAAACGCGCCATCCCGTGTTTCAGCAGGTCTCCCAAGTCATATGAATCCAAAGATTTTTGCACCACCGCCGGTATGTCGGAGACATGGGTGACGGAACGGTAATTGTCGAAAAACGGCGCTATCAGGATGTACAGGGACAGGAATAAGATCAGTAGCACAGGTTTTATCGGTTTTTTCAAGTAGTGGTACACGATAACGAGCGAGAGTACCGGCAGCATGAAAACTCCCTTGGACCCGGAGAGGAGGCTGTATAAGATGACTACCGGGAGCAGAACGAAAAAGGTGAAAAAACCGTTTATGAAACGGTTATTCTTTTTTCCGAAATAGATGGTGAAGGATATGGTCAGCAGTTGCATGGTCAGCGAGATGCCGGCGAGATAATATTGTTGTCCCCCCGACGTCAGCGATTCCACTTTATGGCTGGCATAGTAGTTAAAGCCTCCAAAATACCTTATAAGCAGTATGTAGCTCCATATGCTGACGGCCATGATGGCGGGGACGAAGACATAAAACCTTCTTAAATCCCATTCCCTGGGCAACTCCGGCAGGCCTGCGGCTATGGATTTATTAAGGCTGATATAATAGCCGGCAAGGAACACCAGATAAGATGGTATAAGGTACATAAGGGCCGTATTTAAAGCGATGAGCGTCTGGTAGTCGATGTCCGACGAGGATATAAATTCGGACCCGCCGTTGATGATATACAACGCGCGAAGCACGAATATCAGGAAAAAATACGCGGTAGCGAGGTATATCGGTTCGAAGATGTCGGGCTTTCCCTTTCTGAGGAAGACCGCGAACGGAAGAAGGCAAAGGGCCGAGAGGACGAATATCAGGAAATATGTCATCATGTAGTCAATCATTTTTTACTTTCTCGGGCGGAAGATGATGTCAGGCATGCCTTCGCCATTTCCAGTTAATCCCGGAGTAGCCGTCGCTTAAACCTCTGAAGACCGCGCTTACTATCTCTTTTTTCCCATTTAAAAATCCCGGCGACTGTATCAGCAGCCTGGACGGTATGTAATATAGATGGAAGAGTATTTTCCACGGGAGGCTCAGCCATCTGTTAGCGAGAAAAATCCTGTTCCTCGTTATGTAGTAATAACTCAACAGGCTGCCGTGCCCGCCCGAAGATTTCGCAACCCCATGGTAGACCTTCGCCTTTGCTGCAATCATGCATTTATGTCCGCGCCTTTTCGAATAGACGCAGAAGTCGGTCTCCTCGCCGTACATGAAAAAACTTTCATCGAGAAAATAGCCGCGCTCCTTGATCCGTCCTTCAACCGCGTCCCTTCTTATCAATAGCGCACTGCCTTCCGCGTAATCCGTCTCCCAAAAATCCTTTTCACGGTCAGGGTTTATTTTCCCCAGGCCGAAGATGAGAAGGGGCCACCTGCGCCCTTCGAATATCAGCTTCTTCCCTTCCATGTCCAGTATCCTCGCGCCGACTATCGCCGCGCCCGTCTTTTTTGAAACCTCCACCATGTGCGACAGCGCATCCGGATGCGGCGCCGCGTCGTTATTCAAAAGGAAGACATACCCGCACCCGCCTTCCAGCGCCTTCTTGACCGCTATATTGCACCCGCCCGTGAACCCCGTATTAACCTTCGACCTCAGAAGCTTCACTTGAAAACCAAAACCCTCTTTCCGCGAGTTAAGCATCTTAAAGGAGCCGTCGGTGGAGCCGTTATCCAAAACCGTAACGGAGAAGTTTTTGTAACTGCACGCGCAGAGGGATTCGAGACACCTGAGCGTGTCCTTCCATCCGTTCCAGTTAATGATGATAATGGATATCAGCGGGTTCATTTTTTATCCCTCGCCGTAGGGGACTTCCAGCGGTTTATATCCTCCCGCGACTTCCGGCTGGTAAAAATTTTTACCCTGTACGGCCTCTCTATTCCTGCTTATCAATGCGCACATGGTGGTCCGCCGGTGTCTCTCCCGCCGCGTAACCATGTCCGTGACGCCTCTTATTTTCGAGCGGGCCGGGCGGGCCAGGGCGCGGATAAGGTCAAGGAAAGGCTGCCTCTTTATTTCGCGAGGCTTCCCGTCCACCAGGATGGCATGTCCCGAATAAGGCGTTCTCTTGTCTCCCCACCTCACCCAGAGATATTTCTGCCTGTTGTATTCAAGGAATGAAAGAAAACTTGCGGAGCAGTTTATTTTTTTCGCCAGCTTTCGGACCGCATCTTCCGAAAACCACCACAGGTGTACCGGAGGGTTATCGGTTTCCCATACCGCTTCGCCCGTACGAAAGAACGATTTATTAGGGGTCGTAATCAGAATAGCGCCGTCGTCGTCGAGGACGGCTTCCGCCGCGCTCAAAAGCGCCAACGGGTCTTCGGCATGCTCCAGCAGTTCGTTCATGATGACGAGTTTGAATTTTTGATTGCAGGCGCCGCCAAAACCATCGAGGCTGCCGCAGACATAATGGTAGCCAAAGGCCGCGGTTGCCTTCCCTACCGCCTCGGCGGAAATGTCGAGCCCCGTCGCCATATAACCGGACCTTGCGAGAGCGTAAGTCAGATAGCCAAGTCCGCTTCCGACTTCCAGCACCCTCGCACCTGGCCCCAGGCCCAGCACCTGCAAAGACTTCCATACCGCCCAATAGGAATCTTCTTTCGCGGCCAGAAATGCGAACGGGTCCGGCCGCAGACGGATTTCATCGGCATATCCGGCGTATCTTTTATATCCGGGCATTTTATCCGCCCGCGCATAGATCAAGTTATAAATCTCGGCACGCGCTTCGAGCGGCGTCGAAAAAGACGCCCCGCACCCCGGACACGATAATATATCGTATTTCAAAGGCTCAATATAGCCGGGGTAGTCCTTGAATTCCAGTATCGCGGCAAAACCGCAGATCGGACAGGTTGTCATAACCCCCCTCCACCCTTCCCCCTCTTCCCGGAACGTCGGCCCTTCGCCGCTTCCCGGCGTTAATATACTTCCATCGCCTGTAATTTTAAACGGGCCGGGCTCGTCAGCTTGCTGTATGCCCGAAACGACAGAGCCAACACCGTTACCTCGGTCATTACGACATTTATGCTTGCGCCTATCTGGTTCAACCCGAGGACGTGCACGAGCAGGAATATCCCGAACAAACTCAGCAATCCCGCCGAGATGGTTATGCGGGGCAGCAACCGCGAATATCCAAAACCAAGCAGGAAGAAATGAGCATACACGGTAGCCATCCCTGTTATGAACGGCAGGAAAGCGAGTATGCGGATAACCGGGATGCTCTCGTTGAATTTTTCCCCAAGGACGAAGCCGCCGACCCAGGGGGCGAAAATAAAGAGCGCAAGAGAGGCAAAAAAGGTCGGGATCCATATTATCCTCCTGATCTTCTTCAGGAACAGAAGGCCGTCCTCCCTCGATTTCTCCGCAAGCCTGCTTATATGTGGGTATATCGTCTGGGACAGTGGCGCCAGCAGCCCATACTGTGCCGCCCTTGCGATTTTTTCTCCGGCGCTGTAATAGCCTACGATGGTGTTGTTAGTGAGTATCCCAAGGATGAACGTGCTGGTGGCGGTGTAGAAACTTACCGAAACAGTCGATATGAATGTCATCCAGCCTTCCCTCAATTCGCCGGCGACCGATTCCCTGGAAGGCAGCCTGAGCTTCACGCCGGTGTTATTGAAGATTATCCAGAGGCTGGCGAAGCCGACAAGGACACCGCCCGCCGAATTTATCAGCGGCACGTAGATATAGTCGTCCGCCTTCTTTATGAAAAGGAATATCGAAGCGGTGAACAAGGTCTTCAGGATGATGTCGAGGGTTGCTGCGTGCTTCATCTTCTCCATGCCCTGGAACAGCCATATCGGGAAAAGGACATTGCCTGCGACTGAACCGAACGTGAGCAGGTAGAGGGGCCAGTCGCTCCTGAACCTGCCGATGGAAAACACGACAACGCACACGACGGCGAACCCCATCAGCATGAGAGCGGTCTTGATGAGCATGACGGACGAAAATATCTCCGATACCTTTTCCATGTCGTCCCTGTATATCGAGATATTCCGTGTCGCGGAGTAATTGAAACCGTAGTCGGTTATCAGAATAAAATACTGGATAAAGGCCTGAGAGAATGCGATGAGGCCGAATTTCGCCGGACCAAGCACACGGACAAGGTATGGCACCGTCAAGAGCGGGAGTATATATTTCGCCGCCTGCACGCTTGAGAGCATGGCGTAATTTGACAGAAGTCTTTTAGTATTAGTCATGGGCTTTCCCGGCCGGACCAGTTGACGACGCGTACCCCTTCCCGATATGTTTAAACTGCTCCTGAATCAACCTGCTTGTCGGGTTCAGCCTGAGCGCCGCCTGGTACTCCCTTTCCCGCTCTGTTCCTTTGCCGAATCCCCGCGCCAATATCCTGCCCGCGACCAGATGCCCGAACGACGAGTACGGGTTTGAATCAAGCGAGTCCCTGAAACTGCCGAGCGCCATCGAATAATACTCACGCGACATCCCTTCCTTTTTGCCCTCCAGGGTCTCTTGCGCGTTGTAATATTCCGCCAGCCACTCCTCCGCCCTGCCCCGCTCGAACTTATACTGGGCGCAAAGAGGGTCCAGCATCGAGGCCGCCTGGAACCAGCCGCGGAGGTCCTGATAATCCTCGTACGATGCGGCGTCGCCTTCGGCCAGCCTGGCTTTCATGTTCAGCCCGGAGCGGTAGATAAGGTCCGCGCCCGCGGAAGACAGGGAAACTGCGGACGCCGTAAGCGCCAGGACAATGCAGGCCGTGACGGCAACGCGCGCGGGAGCAGAGCCGAGATTAAAATGTTTTTCGCGGAGATACTTGTCCTTTTCCGGACCTGCAGGGTGCCTGAACCGGACGGATACCGAGACATATCCCAGGCCGAGGAGCGCCGAGCACGAGAACAGTATCGCGGGCATATGCAGGCTGGTGTCCACGAACCCGTGTAGCAGAAGCCCGGCGAGCCCCGCGACGGAGCCCGCGTAAACGCTGCGCGAAAAGAGGTCCGCGCGTTTTCTGAATTTACCCCAGGTCTCGATAAAGTAAAAGAGTATGAAGGCGGCGGCGAGAGAAAAACCGATGATGCCCCCCTCGGCCAATATATATAAATAATCGTTTTCGGGCTGGAAGAAGTTCATCTGTACATCGTTGGATTTAAAATACGTGAAAGCGGTCTCGAACCCTCCCAGGCCGACTCCCGTGGCTGGAAAGGCCTTTATAATGGATACGGTATCGTTCCATACTTCCGCCCTCAAAAGCGCCGACACGTCCGTCCCCCCCACTAGATTTTCCACATGGCCCGCGACCTTTCCATCGTCGGTGCCTAAAATGAAGAAGACGATTACCGCTCCGCATATTGCCGCAAGCAGCGCGGTCTTCTTCTTCCTCCCCAGCACCGCCGCCAGGACCGTCAGGGAAAATACCATCCCTCCTATCCCGCCCCTGGAGTAGGTTAGCACCACGCAGACGGAAAACAGCACCGCAAGGAAGAGGAGGAAAACTATCTTCGTCCCGGAAGGCGAGGAAATAGCCGCAATCAGCGTCTCCCTGAGGCTCTCTTTTTTCTTGAGTCTCTCGATGTGATACGCGAGCGCCGACACCGTCAGAGGAACAAGCAGTTCCATATACCCCGCGAAGTGGTTCTTGTTTATGAAGGGAAGGAAGGATTGAGTGCTGATGGATACTCTCTGCGCAAGCGCAAAGGCGGAAAGCGCCATTCCGGTAAAAAAAAGGACTCTCATCACTTTCTCGACCTGCTCCTTCTTCCTTACCAGGTTTATTACCATCAGGAATATCAGAAGCGACGCCGTGAGGAAAAAAGCCTGCTGCTCCAGCCCCCATGGATAGAGCGCGAAGCTCTCGGAGCCCGAGGCCCCCGCCACCTCCGCCGCGGAATCTACTGCCGCCCTGCCGGCGGATATGCTCTTGACAAAGGACGACTGAAGCGGGACGGCCTGCAGGGTGAAAAAGAGCAGGGACAGCGGCAACAGCCACGTGATGGCGGTGGAGGTAATTGTAATCCTGCCGTTTTTACTGGCTGTCCGGAGCCAGAGCGCGAAGAGTATGAAAATTACGGAGGACTCCATAGCGTAGGACCACGGATGGACCGAGCCGAACGCTATAGGTGAAAACACGAGGATGGCAAGGAGTGTGCCTAAAAATATTTTCTCGAATTCACGGATTTTCAAGGGACTACTCCATTAAAATGAGGTCCGTGGAAGAGCCTTTAGGGCTGCGATTCTTCCTGCTGCTTATGTGCGAAATAATAGCCGTAGTTGTATTGATAGTAATACTGGTCGGAGCGTCCGCGTACGTCGTTTAATACCACGCCCAGCACGCGCGCGTTTATCGCCTCCAGGTTTTTCCTGGATTTTATTACCAGGTCCCTGGGCGTTTTGCTCCCGCGTATGACCAGTATAATGCCGTCAGACATCGAAGAGACAAGCGGCGCATCGGCAAGGCCAGCCAGCGGCGGACAGTCGATGATGACCCTGTCGTAGCGCCGGGAAAGCAGGGCCAGGCTCTCCTTCATGGTCTTGGAGCCTAAAAGCTCCGACGGGTTCGGGGGAATCGTGCCGGAGGTTATCACGTCCACTCCTTCCACGTTCGACTTTCTTATTATACCGTCCAGCCCCGCCTGCCCCGAAAGGAGGTTGCTTAAGCCCTGACTGTTGGAGAGCTTCAGCATCTTGTGGAGCCTGGGCTTCCTTAAGTCCCCGTCTATGAGCATGATTTTTTCGCCAGCCGCCGCCATTATCGCCGCCATGTTGAGCGCGAAAGTCGTCTTGCCTTCGGAATGGCTGGCGCTGCATATCTGCACTACTCGCGGGGCCTTGTCTCCGGTGGAGAGCAGGAGGTTGCTGCGGGTATTCCTGAACGACTCCACGCCCGGGGCTTTCGGGTCGGACATGAAAGACTCTATATTCTTTATCCTGGGGATCACGCCAAGCATGGGGAGGCGAAGGTATTCTTCCACGTCATCCGGCGTTTTGAAGGTATTGTCCAGGAACTCCACCGCGAAGGAGGCGGCGACTCCGCATACCAGGCCTATAATAAGCCCGAGAAAGAGGTTCATCGCCTTGTCCGGGCGGAAGGGTTTCTCCAGCGGGACGGCCTGGTCCAGGAGCTGGACGTTGCTCATGTTCATGCTGCCCGTGAGGGTCGATTCCTGGAACTTCTTCAGGACGACGTCGTATATCGAGCGCGAGCCTTCCACGTCCTGCTTCATAATGTCGTACTCGGAAGCGCGCTTGTCGTAATTCATCGCCTCGGCTTTCTGCTGGGCGAAGGCCGCCTTTATGTTCTGCTCGTCCTTCAACGCCATGTCGTACGAGTTCTTGAAGGACAACACTATAAAATTCACTTCGTTTTTTATCTGGTCCTGCAGGGCGTCCATCTCGGTTCTGAGGCGTATCATATGCGGATGCCTGGCGCCGTATTTCTTTGAAGCGTCCGCATATTCTTTTGAGAGCGCGCTCTGCTGCGCCAGCAGGTTCTGTATCACGTTGTTGTTTATCACCTCCGGCAGAGTCATCAGCCCGTCCGGCGTCTGTTCCAGCTTCTGCACGAAATGGTACTTCACCTCCGCCGCCGACCTTGCGGCCTGCGCCTCCAGCGCCTTCTGGTTCAGGTCGGACAGGGCCTGGACGGAGATATTGGCTTCCTTGTCGTCCGTCTGTATGAGGTCTTTGGAGCGCTTGAAGTCCTGGAGCTGGTTCGAGGAATCCGTCATCCGGGTCTTTATCTCGCCCAGCCGCGAGTTGAGCCAGGTGATTGCGGCCCGCGCGGGCTCCACCTTCATATCGAGGTTCCGCTCGATGAACGTCTGCACCACTTCGTTGGCCACGGCCGCGGCAAGGACCGGGTCTTTATCGACATAACTCACGTTTATGATATTGCTGTTTTTCACCTCGTCCACGGACAGCTTCTTCTGGAAGGTCCGTACCGCCGCCTCCATCATCTTGTCGGGCCCGGGCGCCTCTTTCAGGCCGAAGAAGCCCAATATCCCGCCGCCGCTTCCCGCCGGGGTTGAGTCCAGGTTCATCTTCTTGACCACGCTGCGGGCGATGGAATCGCTTTTTAAAATTCCCAACTGGGTCTGGATATACGCGGACGTATCGACCGGCTGGCCCTGCTGCAGGTTGATCTCGTTCTGGCTGGTGCCGGGGTCCACGAATACCCTGGCGGTTGACTTGTAAACAGGGGTCGCGGTGAGGGTGTAAACGGTCACCGCGGAGAAAACAGCAAAGAATACCGCAACCGCCGCCCACCGGCGCTTGGACAGTATCTTTAAATAATCGCGAAGTCCCGCATCTTCTCGCAGCACTTATAACCCCCTTCTCATGATTCCCTTTAAAAGAAACTCTCCGGGACTGATACCAGGTCTTCCGGCTGGACCTGCGCACTCATATCCCCCTTTATGGATTCTTCCGTGTCGCCTTTTTTTCTGATTATCTCGGTCCCGCCCGGGGCGGCCTTATCGGTGAGCCCTTCCGCGAGCGCTATGGCCTTCATTACAGTCATCCCGCCTTCGTATTTAAAGGCCCCCGGTTTCGCCACCTGTCCGGTGACATAAATGAACCCGCTCTTGGTGATGAATATGCTGTCCTTGTCCTGCACCACGATGTTCGCGGCAAGGTTCCCTTTTTCGGTCAAATCCTTCAGGTTCAACCGGAGATAGGAGGACTTTTCCATGCCTTCGGGGCCGGTTATCCTCTTGACAAGCGCCTCGTCCCCAGCCTTGTCGGTAAGCCCGCCAGCCTGGGAGATTATCTCCAGCAGGGTCGCGTTTCCCGAAAGCTCGTAGAGTCCGGGTTTATCCACCTCCCCAAGGATTGTCACTTTTTTGCTGTGGTACTCCTTGATGAAGATCGAGACGTTTGGATTCAGGAGGAAGCCGTCCGCGAGACGGGTCGCGATCTTCTGCTCCGCTGCGTGTACAGTCAAGCCGCCGACGGTGATTTCTCCTATCAGGGGCATTTTAACCTTGTCTTCTCCGTTTATCCTTGCGAGGGTGGCAAGGTCGTCGTTTTCATAGACGGTGATACTGAGGAGGTCGTCCTCGCCCAGGATATATTCCCCCTGTGCGAGACTTATGTCAGGGGTTGCCGCCATGAACAGGAGCGTCAGGAAAATTGCCGCCATGGGCGCCAGAGAAAAACATCCTTTCTTTAGTAAGCGTTTTACTTTCATTTTACTACACCGTAAGTTTGTTTGTTTAAAAGGATAAAAAATCTGGCGCTCGTTTTTAAGCGCCGGATTTTCCAGGTCCCGTAATAAGCTAAATCGTGCCCGTCAGCTTTACCATAGCGAGGTTGTCGGTATAGTCGTAAACGGCGAAATTGGAAGCCCTCTTCGAATAGGTGTAGCCGAGGCCGACCGAGAACCATTTGTTCATGTTGTACGTCAGGTCGATGCCGGCATTCCATAAGTCGTCTCGCCTCGTGGCGTTCTGCGTGCCGACGGTAACCGGATTAGAGTACTTATCGTACGAGTAAGAGCCCCGCGGCTTTATCTCTATCTTGGTCAGCGGCCTGTAAGAAAGCTCGACTGCGCCGGTCGTGTCGGTGTAATAGCTCGCCCCAATGTCATCTGTCTCGAATGCCTGCCGGAGGCCCGTTAATTTTATCGCCGTCTTGGCCGTGAAATGGTGGTCGATGTCTACTTCGAAGATCGGGCTCCTGAAACTCTTGCTTTCGGGGTTATCGAAGATTTTCCATTCGTACCCGCCCTTTATCGTGCCGGTGGACTTCGCGGTGATGTTCCATGTCAGTCCGGCCTTGGCCCAGTACTCGTTGCTGTTGAACAGTCTGTTCAGGCCGGGCGTCTCTGTGGTAACGTCAACGTTCGGGTTGTCGTGGTTGACGCGCTTATAGGAGCCTTCCAGGAGGGCGGAGGTCTTCGGCATGAGCTGATAGAAGAGGGTGAGCGTGGCCGCGTTATCGAACTGGTCGCGGTATTTCTGATCAAGCAGATTGTAGTTTATGATGTAGTTCTGGTATCCGAGGGCGATCTTGTAACGGTCCGCGAAGGCGTAAGCGATTTCGGCGTTTGCGATATTTGAATAGTAGCGGTTGAGGTTGGAGCCGACCTCGACTATGTTTTCAACGCCCCTGGACTCGTGAGACTTATTCGCCAGGTCCTCTACCTTTATCGACATACCGCCCGGAAAATTAAACGCCGCCGCGCCGCGCAGATAGTGGTCAACGATATCGTTTTCTTTCCCCGTGTCTAAGTATTTGTAGATGTCGGCCCTGTATTCCAGTTCGAACAGGTTATCTCTCTGGGGCACGTTCAGCTTTATCCCCGGAGAGATGAGGAAGAACCAGTCGTCTATTTTATCGGTGTTGGTCCTGAAGACGTTGTCGTCGTAAGAGGTATTGAAATCAACGTATGGATTGACCGTGGTCCTGCCAAAGTTTAAAGCGTGCGCGTCTTTTACACCTACACCCAAAGCCGAAACCGCCAGTAACAGCGCAAAAACCGCGGAAGCCATAAACCTCATCGGTATTCCCCCTTTGACTTATAGACCGCCGATTAGAACTAGTGCTGAAACTTAAGGATTAACGGTTGTTGCTTACGTTGCCGCCGCCGCCACCGCCGGCTCCGCCCGCGGGAATCGAATAGCTGAACGCGGCAGCGCTCATCCCGGAAGATTCCCCTGCTTCATAGGTATAATAATCTTCGCCAGCTTTTGCAGTGGCCATGGCAGAGGAGATGGCGTCCTGAGACGCGCCAGCGCGGCTTGCCGCCCGGGAGATGAAATCACTGGTAAACCCGGCGTCGAGCGCCGCCTGGAATATGCCGGTCAAGCTCCCGCCTCCGGCTATCGCGCCGGCGATTACAGCCTCGGCATCAAGCCCAGAGCCCAGCGCTATTCTGACCACCTGCTTGGTGTCGCCGCCGTTCCGTATAACCGCGGCTACGGCGTCTTTGATCTGGGCCTGACTGGGGCTGTTCCCGAGGGCATTGCCCAAGACCTGCCCGATCGGAAGCCTGACATGCATGTCGTCCTGTATGTTGGCGTAGGCTGGGAAATTTACGGAGATGAAAAGACTGACAATAAGGCCCGCGACAAAGAACCTGCCCATTAATCTTCTCCTTTTCAAAAAAATATATTTTGATAAAAATTAACTTTGCGGTAAAATATTTTCTAATGACAATTATGAATATATATGCTGGATTTGAATTAGTCAACCCAAAAAATAAAAAAAATAAATCTTAAATAACGGCCAGATTATCCCTATGGATTATTTCGTCGCAGTATTTATAGCCTAAAATACCCTCTATCTCGCTGGATTTTCGGCCTTTTATCTTATCCAGCTCATCTCTGCCGTAGTGGATGAGGCCCCGCGCGATAGGCGTGCCGTCCTCGCGGCATATCTCCACGGCATCGCCCGCCTCGAAGTGCCCCTCGGCCGCCTTTACCCCGGAAGGGAGCAGGCTCCTGCCCTTCGTGAGTATCGCCCTGGCCGCGCCGTCGTCCACTGTTATTTTCCCTTTTCCCCGTATGGAGTAGGCGATCCAGTGTTTTTTTGAGGTCAGTTTTTCCTCGCCGGGCAGGAATAAAGTGCCGATCTCCCCGCCTTCGAATAATTTCCTTACGTTCCCCGCCTTGCGTCCGTTAATGATAAAGCATGCCGCGCCAGTGGCTGCGGCCTTTTTCACGGCGGAGAGCTTGCTCATCATCCCCCCCGTCCCGAAGGCGCTGCACGAGCCTCCCGCCATACGGCATACATCCCGCGTCACTTCCGCAACTTCGCCAATGAGCTTCGCGTCTTTGTTCGCGGGGTCTTTGTCGTAGAGGCCCTCCACGTCGGAGAGTATCACCAGCGTGTCCGCCTCCGCGAGGTTCGTAACCAGCGCGGCCAGGTTGTCGTTGTCGGAGAACTTTAATTCTTCAACGGAAACCGTATCATTTTCATTTATTATCGGGATGACGCCGAATTCGGTCAGTTTGTTCAAGGTGTTACGCGCATTCAGGAAACGTCTGCGGTCGTGCAGGTCCGCGCCGGTCAGTAGCATCTGGCCCACGTGTATCCCGTGGCGGGCTAAGTTCTTCTCGTACATGCGGATAAGCGATGACTGCCCGACAGACGCCGCGGCCTGTTTCAGTTCTATAGTCTTCGGGCGCTCAGTCAAGCCCAGCTTGCCCATGCCCGCCGCGACCGCGCCGGAGGTCACGACAATCACCTCGATGCCTTTTTCGCGCAGGTAAGCGAAGTCGTCCGTGAGCGCGCGTATGCGCCGGGCATCCACCCCTTCAGTCCGTGAGGCGACCACGGTGCTGCCGACCTTGATAACAACGCGCCGGGCGCGTTTTAAGATTTCGGTTCTTCCGCCCATTTAAGCTCTTCCAGCTTGATTGCCACGAAGTCAACCAGCCTGTCCACGCCTTCGTGCGTCGCGGACGAAATCTCGAAGAACGGATATTTTTTCTTCTTGCAATAATCCTGCAGGCGCAAAACCCGTCCTTCGTCCTCGCACGCGTCCATCTTCGTCGCCACCGCCACCAGGAACCGCTCCATCAGCTCCGGGTTATGTTTCCGGAGTTCGTCGTTTATGGTCTCGAAATTCTTAACCGGCTCCCCTTCGGCCAGCGGGGAGACGTCCACCAGGTGCAGGAGCATCTTGGTGCGCTCGACATGTCGCAGGAACTGCGCCCCGAGGCCCGCGCCTTTATGCGCCCCTTCGATGAGCCCCGGTATGTCCGCGACCACGAAACTTTTATGGTGCACAGGCTTCACCACGCCCAGGTTCGGCACGAGCGTCGTGAACGGGTAATCGGCGATTTTCGGACGGGCCGACGATATGACCGATATGAGGGTAGATTTACCGGCGTTCGGAAGCCCTATAAGACCCGCGTCCGCGAGTAGCTTCAGCTCCAGGAGCACCGTACGCGCAGGGCCCGGTTCACCCGGCTGGGAAAAACGCGGGGCCTGGTGAGTGGAGGACTTGAAGAACGTGTTCCCCTTGCCGCCCCGCCCGCCGTATGCGGCTATTACCTCCTGCCCGTCCTCGGCCAGGTCCGCAATGACTTCGCCCGTCTCTTCGTCCTTGACCACGGTCCCGGTCGGCACCTTCACGATGATATCTGGGCTGTCCGCGCCGGTCATCTGCTTGCCCCGGCCGTCTCCGCCGTCCTTGCAGGTGTAGTGCTGCTGATACTTGTGGTCGAGAAGGGTATTCAGCTGGCTAGTCGCTTTGATTATGACGTTGCCGCCTTTTCCCCCGTCGCCGCCGTCAGGGCCGCCTTTCGGGACGTACTTCTCCCTCCGGAAGCTTACGCAGCCTTTCCCTCCGTCGCCGGCTTTGATGTATATTTTTGCTAAATCTACGAACATTAAAAGTTTTTCCTGGGTTTACTTAAAATTATCCTAAAATTTTACCGTACAATCAAACAAAAAAACCCCCGTCCGGCAAATAAAAACTATTCCCCTTACACGAGGCAAAAAAAAAGCCCCGCCGGAAGGCGGGGCTTTCGATATCCTTTCGGCGATTACGCCTCTCCCTGCGGGACGGCGTATACGCTCACCTTTTTCCGGTCTTTCCTGTAGCGCTCGAACTTAATGACGCCCGGAATCCTGGCATAGAGCGTATCGTCCGAGCCAAGGCCCACGTTCGTGCCCGGATGGATTTTGGTGCCCCTCTGCCTGACGATTATGCTCCCGCCGGTGACGAACTCGCCTTCGTAGCGCTTGACTCCCAGCCTCTGTGAATTGGAATCGCGGCCGTTTCTGGAGCTGCCGACGCCTTTTTTATGTGCCATTTTATAACTCCCTGAAAAGAAAATTCGTTACTTTCTTTTCACGAGAAAAGAAAGTAACCAAAGAAAAGCGGTTATTAAGTTCGGCTTTCTTTTGGTTACTTTTCTTTCACCCGAAAGAAAAGTAACAGGTATTTAAGCCGTAATTTCTTTAATCTTAAGCTCGGTAAAGTCCTGCCTGTGGCCGCGCATCTTGCGGTAGCCCTTGCGCCTCTTGTGCTTGAATACCAGGACCTTCTTCGCCCTGCCTTCGCGCACGACTTCGGCTGTCACCTTGGCCCCGGAGACAAGCGGGCTGCCCACTTTCACGTCCCCCGCGTTCTCTAAAAGGAGCACGTCGGCGATCTCCACCGTCTCCCCTGCCTGAACACCCAGGAACTCCACCTTTAAGACATCGCCCGGCGCGACTTTATATTGTTTTCCGCCGGTCTTTATTATTGCGTACATTATGAACACCTCCGGTCAAAAATCGAAGGGATATTTATATCGCACAATGAGGCAGTTGTCAAGACAAATTTAATTGACCAATAAGAGTATACCGCAAAATTACCGTCTTTTCCCCCTGGCCCTGTATTTCGTCCAGACAGGCTCCCGCCGGGGCCTTTGGGAATTGGACATCCCGGCCACGGAGAACTCCATCTGCCGCCGTTCAAGGTCTATACGCTCAAGTATTACATCCACCTTGTCCCCGAGCCGGTACGTCCGTCCGGTATGCTCGCCCGTCAAGGCGTGTTCCTGCTCGATATATGTGTAATAGTCGTCGTGGAGCGCGGTCAGGCGCACAAGCCCCTCCACGAAATATTCCTCCAGTTCCACGAAAAACCCGAAGGCGGTCACGCCGGTAATATAGCCCATGAACTCTCCGCCGACCTTGTCCGTCATAAACTGGAGCTTCTTTATCGCCACCACCTCGCGTTCCGCTTCCTCGGACTCCCGCTCCATGAACGAGCAGTGCTGGCCGAGCGACCCAAGGCCGGAGGCGATTTCGGATTTGCGCTCCGCCGGGATGGATTTCTTCCTGATCAGCTCCTTGAGCGCCCTGTGGACACTTAAATCCGGATATCTCCTGATGGGCGAGGTGAAATGGCAGTAGCAACGGGCGGCGAGCCCGAAGTGGCCGACGTTTTCCGGGGTATATTTAGCGAGTTTCATCGAACGCAGTATAACCGTGTTCAGGAAGCGCTCTTCCGGGCGTCCCGCCAGTTTCTCCAGGAGATTGGCCAGATGTTTTGGACGGATATTGCCTCCCGTGGGCCACGGCAGTCCAAAACCTTTCACCAGCGAGCCAAGTACCTCTATCTTCTCCTCGTCCGGCTCCTCGTGGACGCGGTATAGGAACGGCACGCCGTGCGCCTCCAGATGCGACGCAACGGTCTCGTTCGCCGCAAGCATAAACTCTTCTATAAGCTTATGCGCCATGTTGCGCTCGGCCTTGACTATCGCGGTCGTCTTCCCGGTCAGGTCCAGTATCACTTCCGGTTCCGGCAGGTCGAAATCTATGCTGCCGCGCTTCCTGCGCATCTTGTTCAGCCGTTCCATCAGCTCGCGCATGAGCATGAAACCGTCCGCCAGTTCCGCGTATTTCTCCTTCGTAGCCGGGTCGTCCTGCTCGATAATCAGAGCGACGTCCGTATAGGTCATCCGCGCCCTGCTCTTTATAACGCTCTCGTAAACGTCGTAAGAAACGCGGCTTGCGTCCTTGTCGAATACCATCTCAGCCGTCAAGGTCAGGCGCTCAACGTCCGGGTTCAGGCTGCATATCCCGTTACTCAGCTCCTCCGGGAGCATCGGCAGGACGCGGTCCGGGAAATATACGCTGGTGGCCCTGTCCCTCGCGTCGCCGTCCAGGGCCGA